>JBCCDG010000033.1:0-34939 GCA_039030915.1 Pseudomonadota bacterium
AGCTGGTGCCGCCCGATCCCCGCGCCGCACCACTCCGCCTCGGGCGCAAGGCGGCGGAGCGTGGCGACGTAGAAGTCGAACACCTCCCGGTCGACAGGCATCGCGTTTCGCACACCCATCACGAACTGCACATAGAGCCGCCCTGGAATGCGGCCGTCCGCGTTCATCTCGGCGGCCTTGAAGATGTGGCTGAGATCGAAGGCCTCGATTTCGGGCTTCACACCGTGCTCGCGCATCAGCGCGGCCAACCAGTCGACGAGATCGGGCGGGTTCTCGTAGACGCGCGTCGGAAAGTTGTTCGAGCCGACGGTGAGCGAGGCCATCTCGGGCTGGAGCGGCAGCATCCCCCCGCGCGCCTGCCCGGCACCGGACCGCCCACCGGTGGAGAACTGGACGATCATACCCGGGCAATTCGCCTCGATCCCCTCCTTCAGCCGAGCGAATTTTTCCGGATCCGAACTGGGGCTGCCATCATGGTTGCGCACATGGAGGTGCGCGATGCTGGCACCCGCCTCAAAGGCCTCCTGCGTGCTCTCGACCTGCTCGGGCACGGTGATCGGCACGGCCGGGTTGTCGGCCTTCTGCGCGACGGATCCGGTAATGGCGACGCAGATGATGCAGGGCTTGGTGTGCTTGTCGGTCATGGCGGCCTCCGGTTGGGGCGGGGGCGCCTAGTGAAGCGCCCCGCCACGCGACGCGCAAGGCTCCGCCCGGTTGCCTGGACGGGCCCTCGCAACCTGACTGTCGAGCGCTCCCGGGCGCCCGCTTGCTGCCTCAGCGGGTCGATACCGCGTGATCGTGGGCCGGCGGGCGCCTCACGACCTCGGACCACTGCTGTTCCGGACTCGTCTTCCGGGGCGAGCTCTCGTGCTTGGCGAGGATGCGCTCCTTCTCCGGATGCGTCGTCGCGATTCCCGCATGCGACGGTCGCCACCCGACCCCGCCCGCCGTTGACCGTCATCTTCTCGCCGGGGCCGGTCTCCTCGATCGCCGCCTCGGCTAAATCGGTCGCCAGCATGCACCCGCTGCTGCCCCAGCCCCTCCATAACGCTAGGAAAGAGTTGCACATGTCACCGATCCGCGCTCACGTGAGCGCAACGCGCGCGACCCGTCGCGCGAGCTGTACCGACCGGGGAGACCAGTATGACGTCCAAGCATCTTTGCGCCGCGGTATTCGCTGCCGGCAGCCTCTTCCTCGCCGCCCCCCCGACGTTGGCGGAGGAGCCGGTGAAGATCGGCATGATCGTTACCCTTTCGGGCCCGCCGGGCGCGCTCGGCAAACAGGTGGAGGACGGCTTCCGCCTCGCGCTCGAGCAGATGGACGGCAAGCTCGGCGGCCGGGCGGCCGAGCTCATCGTCGAGGATGACGAGCTGAAGCCCGATGTGGCGCTCACCAAGGCAGAGAAGCTCACGAGCTCGGACGAGGTGGACATCGTGGTCGGGACGATCTTCTCGAACATGCTGCAGGCGATCTTCAATCCCGTGATCGAGAGCGACACGATCCTGATCAGCCCAAATGCGGGGCCGAGCACCTTTGCAGGGCGCAACTGCCATCCGAACTTCTTCGTGACGAGCTACCAGAACAACCAGAACGCCCAGGCCATGGGCGCCCATGCCGAGGCGGAGGGCTTCGGGAAGGTCTTCCTGCTCGCGCCCAACTACCAGGCGGGTCGCGACCAGCTCGAGGGCTTCAAGTCGAACTATACCGGCGAGATCGCGGACGAGGTCTACACACCGCTCGGCCACAAGGACTTCTCGGCCGAGCTCGCGCGCATCTCCGCCTCGGGCGCGGACGCAATCTATACCTTCATGCCCGGCGGCATGGGCGTGCGTCTTGTGAAGCAGTTCCGTGCGGCGGGGCTTGCTGACAAGATGACGTTCCTCTCCGCCTTCACCGTCGACGAGACCACGCTGCCTGCCCAGAAGGAGGATGCGATCGGCTTCTTCTCGGTCGGCAACTGGGCGCCCGATCTGGAGCTTCCGCGCTCCGCGCGCTTCGTCACCGACTTCCTGGAGAAGTACGGCTACGTGCCCGGCGGCTATGCGATGCAGGCCTATGACACGGCCCTCCTCATCAACAGCGCGCTCGAGAAGACCGGCGGCGACGCCGCGGACAGGGAGGCGCTGCGGGCCGCCCTTAAGGAAGCGGACTTCCAGTCGCTGCGCGGCGACTTCGCGTTCAACAACAACCATTACCCGATCCAGGATTTCTACCTGACCCGGGTGGCGGAGCGCGCGGACGGCCTCTTCCAGACCGAGATCGTCGCCAAGGTGCTCGACGACGACGCGGACCGCTACGCCGAAGACTGCCGCATGTGATCCGTCGCCGGAGCGTCTTCAGAAGCGCCTGCGGGCACAGTTCTGGGGGCGGGCCGGCGGGTGGGCGGCCCCGATGCCGGTCCTGCAAGGGACCGGCGAGGACAGGCCGGGCACCTGACGGCCCGCCCCTTTCCCCTTGCAGCGTGCCGCGCCCCGGGTAAGAGGAGCGCCCATGTCCACCGCTCTCCTTCTGATCCAGCTCCTCAACGGCCTCCAGCTCGGCGTGCTGCTCTTTCTCGTGGCGGCCGGGCTCACGCTCGTCTTCGGCGTGATGGGCTTCATCAATCTCGCCCATGGCGTCCAGTACATGGTCGGCGCCTATCTCGCGCTGGCCTTCACGGGGCTGACGGGCAACTTTTTCGCGGGTCTCGCCCTCGGCCTCCTCGCAGCACTGGCCATCGGCCTCGCGCTCGAGTTCCTGATCTTCCGACACCTATACGACCGCGACCATCTCGATCAGGTGCTCGCCACCTTCGGCATCATCCTCTTTCTCAACGAGGCGGCACGCACGGTGTTCGGGCCGACGCCGCTGACGATCGACCCGCCCGAGCTTCTCTCGGGCAGCATCCCGCTGACGGACGGGCTCCTCTTCCCCGTCTACCGGCTCGCCCTCATCGGCGCCGGGCTGGCGGTGGCGCTCGCGCTCTATCTCGTGGTCAACCATACCCGCACCGGCATGCTGATCCGCGCCGGCGCGACGAACCCGGACACGGTGGCGGCGCTCGGCGTCGATATCCGTCGCCTCTTCATGGTCGTCTTCGGCTTCGGCGCCATGCTCGCCGGCCTCGCCGGGGCCCTCGCCGCGCCGATCTTCGCGGTCGAGCCGAACATGGGCGACGACCTTCTCATCACCGCCTTCGTCGTAATCATCATCGGGGGCATCGGCTCGATACGCGGAGCTTTCATCGCAGCCCTCATCGTGGGCCTTGTCGACACCCTCGGGCGCAGCCTCGTGACGGACGGGCTCAGGCTCTTCTTGGATGCCTCCTCGGCCAACCAGGTCGGCCCTGCCCTCGCCTCCATGCTCGTCTATATCCTGATGGCCGGCGTGCTCTTCTTCCGGCCGACCGGCCTCTTTCCGGCAAAGGGCATGGCGTGACGGCGGTTCTGGGCGCGGCCCCGCCAGTCGATCTGCGCGCACGGCGCGCGCAGGTCGACTGGCTGACGGGCGGTGCGTTGATCGGCCTTCTCGCGCTCCTCGGCCTCATTGGCGAGGATCTGCTCGGCGCCTACGTGACGGGGCTCGCCATGAAGGCGATGATCCTCGCCATCGCCGCCATCTCTCTCGACATCCTGATCGGTCAGGCGGGCCTCGTCAGCCTCGGCCACGCCGCCTTCATCGGCCTGGGCGCCTATGTGACCGGGATCAGCCTCGAGGAAGGGCTCCATGACAGCGCGACCATCCTCGGCCTCGCCATCGTCGTATCGGCCTTCTTCGCGCTCGTCACCGGCGCCATCTCGCTCCGCACCTCCGGCGTCTACTTCATCATGATCACGCTTGCCTTCGGGCAGATGCTGTTCTTCGCGGCTTCCTCGCTCAGCCAGTATGGCGGCGATGACGGGCTGACCCTCTGGTCCACTTCCGAACTCTTCGGCACCAGGCTCTTGCAGGAGGATGCTGGTCTCTTCGCCGCGATCCTTGTCGTCCTCGCAGTTGCCTGGGTCTTCGCCGGCCTGATGGCGGGCGCCCGGTTCGGCCGGGTCCTCCGCGCGGCCAAGGAGGCACCGATACGCACCGAGACGCTGGGCTTCGAGATCTATCGCTTCCGCCTCGCGGCCTACGTGATCGCCGGCGTCATCGCGGGGATCGCAGGCTTCCTCCTCGCCCATCAGGCAGAATTCGTGAGCCCCGCCACCGCCGCCTGGCAGCGCTCGGGCGATCTCATCATCATGGTGCTGATCGGCGGGCTCGGCACGCGCTCAGGGCCCCTCCTTGGCGCGCTCCTCTTCGTTGCGCTCGAGGAGGGGCTCAGTCTCGTCCTTCATGAATGGCGGCTGCTCTTCGGACCCTTCCTCGTCCTTCTCGTCCTCTTCGCTCGCGGCGGGATCATGGGCGCGCTGCTCAGGGCCGTGGCGCGATGACCGGGCCGATCCTCGAGCTCGAAGGGGTGTCAAAGGCCTTCGGGGCGCTCGTCGTGACCGACGGCGTGTCTCTCACGCTCAGGCACGCCGAGTGCCATGCGCTCATCGGCCCCAACGGCGCCGGCAAGACCACGTTGATGCAGCAGATCACCGGCCTCGCACCGCCCGATTCAGGCCGCATCCGCTTCGCGGGCAAGGACATCACCGAGCTCTCACCTGCAGCCCGCGCCCGCGCGGGCCTCGGGCGCAGCTTTCAGATTTCGGCGGTCATCCCGTCCTTCAGCGCGCTCGAGAACGCGGCCCTCGCCGCCCAGGCGCGCGCCGGTTCATCGTTCCGCTTTCTCCGACCCGCGCGCAGCGAGCGCCGGCTCAACGATGTGGCCATGACCGCGCTCAACCGCGTCGGGCTCGCCCATCGCGCCGCGATCCCGGCCGGTAGCCTCTCCCACGGGGAGCGGCGGCTCCTGGAGCTCGCTGTCGCCCTGGCGGCCGAGCCGAAGGGACTGCTCCTCGACGAGCCGATGGCGGGGCTCGGTCATGCGGAGGGGGTGGCCCTTACCGAGCGGCTTGCAGCTCTTGCGCGGGAGATCCCGCTCCTCCTCGTAGAACACGACATGGACGCCGTCTTCACGCTGGCGGACCGCGTCTCCGTCCTGGTCGCCGGCCGCATCATCGCCAGCGGCGCACCCGACGCCGTCCGCGCCGATCCCGCGGCGCGGGAGGCCTATCTCGGCGAGGAGGCATCGGCATGAGCGCGCCGCTCCTCGCCGTCGAGGATCTCCATGCCGGCTACGGTGCCGTCGAAGTGCTGCGCGGCGTCTCTCTCTCCGTCGCACCGGGGGAGGTGGTGACGCTCCTGGGGCGCAACGGCATGGGCAAGACCACGACGGTGCGAAGCATCTTCGGCCTTCTCCGCCCCGGCACAGGCAGTATCCGCATAGACGGCCGCGAGATGGTCGGTGCCCCGCCTCACGCGGTCGGCCGCGCCGGGCTCGGCCTCGTGCCCGAAGGCCGGCAGATCTTCCCCACGCTCACTGTCGAGGAGAACCTCCGCGCAACTTCTCGCCGCGGTGCGACGGGCCGTTGGGACCTTGCCAGCGTCCTGGCGCTCTTTCCTCGCCTTGCCAAGCGGCGTCAGAGCCCTGGCGCCCGGCTTTCGGGCGGGGAACAGCAGATGCTCGCCATCGCCCGCGCGCTCATGACCAACCCGCGCCTGCTGGTGCTCGACGAGGCGACCGAGGGGCTCGCGCCGCTCGTGCGCGCGGAGATCTGGGAGAAGCTGGCAGAGCTCAAGGCCGAAGGCGAGGCGATCCTCGTCATCGACAAGAACATCGCCGCGCTCAAGCGTCTCGCGGACGCCCATGTGATCCTGGAGAAGGGCGTCACGGTCTGGCGGGGGAGCGCCGCGGATCTTTCGACCGATCCCGGCGTCATCGACCGGCATATCCATCTCTGAGCCATTCGCGCTGGCAGGCAGCGGGTAGCTCATGCATGACTGATCTTGGCGGCGAGAGGCCGCCAAGATCGGTCATGCGCGCGGCGCAAGGGGAGGAGACGGCATGCAACTCGAGAAGGGGATCACCGAGAGTGGCGCCCACTACGCGGCGCCCGCCTGGAACGTCGTCGGCCACACCTACCGGACACTCCTCGTCTCGGATCACGCCTTTCTCTGGCACGCCGAGATCCCGGACGGCACCTTCGTCCCGCCCCATATCCACCCGACGCAGGATGAGTGGATCCATGTGCTCGAGGGCCGGATCGATGTGGAGTTCGGGAAGGAACAGGCCACCGCGGGCCCGGGCGACATGGTGCGTATGCCGATGGGCGTCGCCCACGGCATCTTCAATCGCTCGGGCGCGGGGGCCGTCGCGGTCTTCGGCGTGGCCCCCACCCGCTCGCTCTTCACGCTCTTCCCGCGGCTCGACGGCGTGACCGACCCGGCTGAGCTCGTGCGCATCTCCGCCGAGCACGAGGTCGAGTTCCTGCCCCCGCCGGAGTGAGAGCGCCGAGGCGGGACAGTCGTTGAGGTCGCCCGGGGCAGCGCGATCAGCCGAAGAGCTCAATGGGCGCGGTGACCCAGGTCGCGTCCTCGATGAAGGGATCCGTGCGGGCTCGGTTCTCGTCGCTCTCGCTGAAGCGCACCAGCATCCCGGCGCGGTCGACCCTGCCGTCCTCGAGCCGCGGCAGCCAGTAGTCGAAGCCTTCCTGGTCCGCGTTCCGCTTCAGCGTGTTGTTGTAAAGCGCGTCGAGATACTCTTCGTCGGTGGGATCGGCGCCATAGCTCGCCTCGAACTCGTCGCTCTCGAGGAAACGGCCGGCCAGCGTCTCGAGATCGAGCGCACCGCTCTCGAGCCGCGCATGCCAATGGCGCAGCCCCGCTTCGTCCGGCGTCCGGTCCACCGCGGCGGCATAGAGCCTATAGGCCTCGCCGAGCGAGAGGGCTGCCGCGTCCCAGAGATCGAGGAGCCAGGCGCCGTCGTCGAGATCGACGCGCTCCACATTCGTGAGCCGGTCCGTACCGCCCGGCCCAGCGAGCGCGACCGCGCCATCGGCCAAACGCTCCGGCGTCCAGTCGGCACCCGCTCCGGCATGCACCAGCACGTCCGTCCCGCCGCCGCCGTCCACCGTGTCATTGCCCGTCGTCCCGACGATCCGCTCGCTCGCCACGGTGCCGACCAGCATGTCGTCCCCCGGCGTACCCTCCAGCGTCGGCACCATGGGGGATGGGTCCTCGATGCGGAGCTCGTCGTCCTCGCCGACGAGGCTCGCCGCCTCCGCGAAGGTCAGCGTGCGGTCGGAAAAGACCAGGCGTTCCACATCCGCCGCCACGACATCGCGCCCCTCTCCGACGACCGTGAGGCTGTCGCCGTCCATGCCGAAGATGAAGCTGTCCGAGCTGCCTGCGAACCGCGCACTGTCCGTGCCTGCGCCGCCGATGAGCCGGTCATCCCCCTCGCCACCCGTCAGCGTGTCGTCGCCCGCCCCGCCGTCGAGCGTGTCGTTCCCCGCGAGTCCGACGAAGACGTCCGCTCCCGCCCCGCCGAGGAAGCGATTGGCTGCGTCGTTGCCGGTGCTGCTGCCACCATAGGCACCGACATGCTCTACGGTGCCGATCCCTTCCACGATCGTTAGCCCACGGCTCGTCCGCACCGTGTCGCCATCTACGAGGTCGAGCTTCGCGTTGTCGCCGGAGAGGTCGAGCGCCACGGTGCGCGCGCCCGAAAGCCCGCCGCCCGAGAAGGTGACGGTCGCCTGGCCGGAGCCCTTGGCGAGCCCGTAGCCTCCGGCGGCGGCGGACACAGCGCTGGCGACGCCCGCGATGGAGACGCTGATCCCGCTCCGTCCTTCGCCGATGCTGTAGAATCCGTCGCCGTCGAGATCGTCGTAGACAACGCCGGTGAGAAAGCTCTCGCTGCCCGAGCGGCCGAAATTGTAGACCAGCATCGCCGCGTTGTAATCAGTGCCGCGGCTGGTGAAGACGCCGTCCGCCTCGGCGATCCCGACTTCGCGATAGCGCGGAGCCATGATGTTCTCACGGTGCCCCTCGCTCAGCACCAGGTTGTCATGCATGTCGCGGACGTACCGCTCCTCGCGCGCATCCGTCATGCTCTGCGTGCTGCCGAACCAGGCAAGGTTCTCGCCCGTCACCCAGTTCCCCTCGAGCCCGTATCCGGCGGCCACCATGCGCTCATTCGACGAAGATCCGCCGGCACCGGTATGGGAGAAGACGTCGGCTGCGAGCATCCAGTCGGCATGGCCCACCGCCGCATCATGCAGGACCAGATTGTAGGCCAGCGGCTGTTTCGGCTCGGCGGTGATGCTGCCGGGCGCGAGGCCGTCATTGAGTCCGATGCCGAGGCGGGCGACCTCAGCCCCCGGATCAGATCGCGCCGCGTTCAGAAGCTCGAGCGCCAGCTGCTCGAGCGCGAGGGTGAATTGATCAGACGTCACCTAGCGCTTCCCTTCCGGCGGCAGCGGCGATGCATGAAATCCAAGATAAACGCATCCGCCGTTAACGCACAAACGCTGCCGATGCCGCAGCGGTTCCTATGCGAAGGATGCGGCGAAAGCGTGAACGAAACCCGTTGGAAAAGGCGCGCGCCAACCTCGGCGTTCAGAGCTGGCGCGCGACGATGAAGCGGCTCGGAGGGCTCGCGGGAAAGGTACCCGTCTCGGCGATCTCGAAGCCCGCGGTCTTGATCGCCGCCTCCAAGGCGGACGCTTCGAGGAGAGCCACCTGCGGCGCCTTGCCAAAGAGACGCATGACCGGCAGCACGAGCTTGATCCATCCTGGACCATCGCCAAGGCATACCGTCTTGCTGATGAGGAGCCCGCCGGGGCGGAGCGCTGCGGCGATGGCCGCGAGCGTGCCGGGCAAATCGGGCACAAGGTGCAGGAGATGGAAGGCGAGCACGACATCGAGCGGCTTCTCCCGCACGCTTTCGAGTGCTGCCACCGCATCGGCCACGCGGAAATCGAGGTTCGTATGGCCAGCGTTTGCCGCCTTCTCATCGGCGATGGCGATCATCTCCGGCGAGACATCCGTCGCCGTCAGGTGCCCGACCTCCGGCGCGAGCGCGATGGCGGTGCTGCCGGTTCCGCAACCAAGCTCCATCGCGGTGTCGGCCGGAGAGAGATGCGCGCGCACGCGCTCCAGCGTAAGTTCGTAGGCGGCGGGATCGCGCACGGGCTTAGCTGCGTATCGGCGGGCGATCTTGTCCCAGAAGGCGGCGGGGTCGGGCATAGGTCAGCTCCTTGATCCTGCGCCGGCGCATTCGGCGTCACGCCCATGGCGCAGCGGCCCGGAGCGGATACCCGGCAGGACTTCCGACAGGAATTGCATAAATGCGTGCGCTTGTTATGCGTTTTCGCATGGATCGGCGCGAGATCGGCTTCGACTGGAACCAGACCAAGGCTTTCCTCACCACGGCGGAGACGGGCTCGCTCTCCGCCGCGGCCCGCAGGCTCGGCCTCAGCCAGCCGACGCTCAGCCGTCAGGTCGCCGCCCTCGAGGAAGCGCTTGGCGTCACGCTCTTCGAACGTCTCGGCCGCTCGCTTGCACTCACCGGCGCGGGCCGCGAACTTCTGGAGCATGCCCGCGCCATGGGCGCCGCGGCCGACAGGTTCTCTCTTACGGCAACGGGTCAGGCGCAGGATGTCGAGGGCCTCGTGCGCATCACCGCCAGCGAGGGGACAGCCATCTGCCACGTCCCCGCGATCCTCGAGCGCTTGAAGCGGCTTGCCCCCGGCATCGTCGTCGAGGTCGTGGCGTCGAACGAGATCCGCGACCTTCAACGGCGCGAGGCGGACATCGCCATCCGGCATCAGCGCCCCGAGCAGCCGGAGCTGATAACGCGGCGGATGCCGGAGACGACGGCACATCTCTACGCCGCCACACGCTGGCTCGACATCGCCGGTCGGCCTGGCTCGCTCGACGCGCTGGCGGAGATGCCCTTTGTGGGGATCGCGGAGCCTGCCCCGCTCGCCGAGCGCCTCAACGCCATCGGGCTGCCGGTGCGGGCGGAAAACATCCGGTTCTACTCGGCAAGCGGTCCGGTCTACTGGGCCATGGTGCGCCAGGGGCTTGGCATCGGGATCATGTCGCGGGAGATCGCGGCGCTGGCGCCGGAGGTCGAGCAGGTGCTGCCGGGCCTGCCGCCCATCCCGATCCCCGTCTGGCTGGTGACGCATCGCGAGCTTCGCACGAGCCGGCGCATCAGGCTGGTGTTCGATCTGCTCGCGGAAGCGCTCGCCCCCGACGCCGCGTCCAAGAACGGCGCCGGGGATTTCATGGCAGGGCGCGCAGGGCGCGACTAGCCCCTGCCCGCATCAGGCGGCGACGGGCAGCGCCTCCGGTGACGGCTCCGCCGGGCGCCAGTCGCCCGCATCGTAGCGCCAGGCGAGCCGGCCCGCCTCGTCCATCGCGTGGAGAGACAGCCAGCCATTGTCGAAGAGCGCCTTAACCTCCGGATGCCGCTCCAGCACGCCTGAGATCGCCTCCCGAGGTGCCTCGATGGCAACGGAAAGCCGAACCGTCTCGTGCCGCGCAGCCTCCCCGTCATGGACGGACTGCCAGGGCAGGCCCGCGCGGAGGAGCCCGCCATTGCCCTCCACCACACCGACGCCGCCAGTGACGTTGTGGAGAAGTTTGTTCCCGGCACCGAAGCTCCGCGGCGCAACGACCGAGCCATGGTACTGAAGCGCGATCCAGCTCGCCACGACGACGGGCGCCGTCAGGATCAACTCCAGCACGCCGAAGCCTTCGTCCGCCTCCCAGTCGTAGCAATGGAGGAACGCGCGACCGTCCAGCACCGCACGCCGGCTCCGGTGCCGCGGCGCCGCAATGAAGGCCGCGCAGCCCGCCAGGCCCCATTCGGGCCGCTGCTCGGCCCAGTCGCCGCCCCGCACGGGCAACCCTTCAGCGTCGGCCGCGCGCGGCAGAGTGGCCGCCCGCTCACCCCGCGCGATCGCCCCCGCCGCCGCGAGCGCCCGCTCGAGCCGGGCGACGTCGCCCGCATGGCTGGCGGGGATGTCCTCATCGTAGAGCGTCACGACGTCCGAAACCGTGTCGTGCAGCCCGGCGACGAAGACCGTGTCGTCCGGCAGCGCCTGGCCCGCTTCGGCGAGGCCCGCGCGCACCTCGGGCTCGTTGAGCAGCCCGGCGATTAAACGGGCGTTCACGTCGCCCGCATGCCCGCCACAGGCACCGCACTGCAGGGCGCTGGCATGCGGCGCATTGCTGACCCGGGCGCCATGCCCGGCTACCAGCACGACCCGCGCCAGCGGCCCGTTGAGCGACATGGCCTTCAACACCTTGCCAGCAAGACCGATCCGCTCCTCGAGCGCCAGGTCGAGCTTCGGGGCCGGCGCCCGGGCGGCCGGAACCGCCCGCGCCCGCGTGTCATGCAGGAGCTTGGCGGCGTAGAACGGTCCCGCCGCCTCGACAAACGCGAAGGCGGAGACGGCCGCCTGCCTGAACCGTCCCCAGGCGCGTGTCGCGCGGTGCCGCAGACGCGTCTGCATGTCCGCGTCAGGCACTGCGCCGCCCGTGCTGTCCATCCCGGGGCTCAGCAGCACCGGCGCCCGCGCCTCCACCACGTCCGACGCATCGGCCCGGTGGCCGACCGCGACACCGAAGAACCCCGCGAAACCGATCGTCTCCACATCCGGGTCCGACGCCTCGAGCGCCCGGCGGAAAACTTCCGAGCGCACATCGATGCAGAAGGCGGCCTGCAGCGCGGGCCGCACATCGCCCTTCTCCGTCGCGGCGGCCTGCTTGTCACCCGCCAGCCTGATCGCGAGCCGCATCTCTGCCGCGCGATCGGCCGCGTCCTGCAGCGCCGCATCGATGAGGTGATGCCGCGCCGGTTCGACAGGGGCGGCATAAGCGGCTCGTTCGGACGCCCAATCGGCGCCGATCGCATCGCGATACCGCTCGAGAAGCGCAAGCTCCCAGACAAGGCGCACACTGAGCAGGCCCAGCGCCGTCTCGTCCCGGGGCACACCGTCGCGCTCCGCCACGAAGCCCCGGCCGCGGGCGAGCTGCGACCAGCCACCGAGGGTCATAAGCAGGCGATGGAAATAGACCGGCGCCTCGTCGGGCCCGATCTCCAGTGTCTCGCAGGCAATGCCAAGGGCGGCGCGGGCGGAAACCGGCAGCCCGGCGACGCGGCGTGCAAAGCCCGGCAGGCCCGCGATCTCGGCGCTCACGTCATGGGCACCGAAGGCCCGCCAGGACTCGAATGCGTCCCCTTCCGGCGCAGGCCAGAGCGCCTGGCCCTCGTCGAAATGCGCCGATGCCCAGAGCCCGACGCGTTCGGCCACGAAGCCCGGCCAGTCGATGCCCGACGCCGCTGCGGCAAGCTCCGCCACCGTCCGATGCGCCGCCGGCGCGGGCGCCGGTTCGGCGGCTGCCTTGCGCAGGTCCGACGCGCTGAAACCCGCACCGGCACCTGCCGCCGCGAGGGCCTCATCGCCGATCCGCCCGGCCTCGATGTCGGCCGCGATCTCCGCGCGATCACGGAAGAGCCGCTCACCCGCCACACGCTCGAGCCGGGCTGCCGCCGTGGCACGGTCCTCCCCGGTCTGGCCGAGGAAAGGATTCACCGCCACCGTGGCTGCGAGGGGAAAGGCCGGGGGGATCCGGCCGACCGCTTCCTCCGCCTCGGCCAGGAGCTCGAGCATCGCGCCGGAATAGATGGAACAGGAATGCATCATCGCATCAGCCCTTCTGCGGAGCCCAGCGGCCGGTGATCCGGTCCGTGAGCGCGTTGAGGTAGAGACCGTTCATGAGGTGGACGCGGAGACCCGCAGCCGCAGGGTGCCCGACCCAGAGCGGGAAGGTCGCCTGCGCGATGGCTGCCACGCCGAAGCCGACGACCGAGAGGACCATAACCGCCCAGCCGAGGCCATCGGGCGCGGGCGGCGCCGGCAGGGTCGGCGCGGCCAGTGCCTCGGCGCCCGCCTGGAAGCCGAAATAGCCGAGCGTCGCCAGCGCCGCCATCGCCCCGACCCGCCAGGTCAGTGCCTTGGGAGCGGCATCCGCCAGCCCCTGCGCCAGCAGATAGGCGACGCCGAAGACGAGGATCGCGCCCAGCGCCACCGCCTGCGGCGCCTTCTCCATCATCCCCGCGGCAAAGCCGATGACGAGGAAGATCCCGAGTGCGAGGCCGAAGGCGCGCGCGAC
Organism: Pseudomonadota bacterium; assembly: GCA_039030915.1. Taxonomy (GTDB): domain Bacteria; phylum Pseudomonadota; class Alphaproteobacteria; order Rhodobacterales; family Rhodobacteraceae; genus Thermohalobaculum. The sequence continues at coordinate 13,088 of JBCCDG010000033.1, forward strand.
CGCTCCAAGCCCGGGCACGGCGACCGGGCCCGGCCGGCGGATCGCCGCCACGGCCGTCACCGCATTGCCCGCGCCGAGGAAGGCATGCGCCTTGTAGAGCGCGTGGGCCACGATGTGGAGCAGTGCGAGCGGAAAGAGCGCCAGGCCGATCTGGAGCACCATGAAACCCATCTGCGCCGCGGTCGACCAGGCCAGCGCGGTCTTCGCCGCAGGTTGCGTCAGTGCCACCGCGGCGCCGGCCAGCGCGCTGAAACCGCCGACAAGCGCCAGCACCGCCAGCACGCCTGGCGCCGCCATCAGCACGTCGGCGAACCGAATGAGCAGGAAGCCCCCAGCACTCACGACACCCGCATGGAGGAAGGCAGAGACGGGGGTCGGCGCCTCCATGACCTCGGTGAGCCAGCCATGGACCGGCAGAAGCGCCGACTTGAAGACTGCGGCGATCGCGATGAGCGCCGCGACGACCCACACCGCCTCCGGAGCCTGCCCCGCCCGCGCCATCGCGTTGATCTCAGCGATGTCTGCCGTCCCGAAGCCGACGACCATGGCGATGCTCGCGCCGATGAGCGCCACAGCGCCGCCTAGGCCCGAGATCGCCTGCTTGCGCACCGCGCGCCTGGCGCCCTCCCGCTCCGGATAGAAGAGGAGCAGCCGCTGGAGCCCGAGGCTGATGCCGATCCAGCCGATCACGAGCTGCACGAGCGTGCCCGCGCTCATCAGCAACAGCACGAAGGCGAGCGTGAGGCTCATCCAACCCATGAAGGCGCCGTGCCGCGCCTCCCCGTCGACCGCCGTGCGCGAGAAGCGCAGCACGACCCAGCCGACGAAGGACACCGTGAGCGTCATCGCAACGCTGACGATGTCGGTGATCGCCGCGAAACCGACCCCGCCGAGGCCGAGGAGCGGGCCCGCCAGCGGCCCCCCCAGCGCGAGCCCGACGGCCGAGACCACACCGGAGGCCAGCACAGCAAGCATCGCCCATTCGGGCATCTTCAGTCGGAAATGGGCGCGCGGCACCGGGCGCAGCAGGAGATCGGCGGCGACGAGCGCCATCAGCGCGGGTGCGAGAAGCGGCAAGAATGACATGGCAGGATCCTCCCGTCGGGTTGCAGCGGGAGGTAGGCGGCGCAATGCACAAAGGAAAATACATTGTTTAGCTCAATCCGTTCGATAAAATAGAACGATGAGTGAGCTCAACTATCGCCATCTCCGCTATTTTCGGGAGGTCGCGCGTGACGGGAACCTCACCCGCACTGCCGGCCGGCTCAACCTCTCGCAGTCCGCGCTGTCCTCGCAGATCCGCCAGCTCGAGGCGCGGCTTGGCCATGCGCTCTTCGAGCGGCGCGGCCGGCGGCTGGAGCTCACGGAGGTGGGTCGCATCGCGCTCGACCACGCGGAGCGGATTTTCGGTGCGGGCGAGGAGCTTATGGCCACTCTCAGCCAGTCTGAGAGCGGGCGGCGGACGGTGCGCGTCGGTGCGCTCTCTACGTTATCGCGCAACTTCCAGCTCGCCTTCCTCCGCCCTGCGCTCCGCCGCGGCGATGTGGAGATCGTGCTGCGTTCGGACGGCGCGCCGGCGCTCTACGACGCGCTCCGCACGCTCGCGCTCGATGTGGTGCTGACCACCGAGCCGCCGGCGCGCGATACGGGCGCTGGCTTCGTCGCGCACCGGCTGGCAGAGCAGGAGGTCGGCCTTGTCGGCACGCCCCGCCGCCTGGCGCATCCGGACTTGCGCAGCCTTCTTTCGGCGGAGCCTGTGATCCTGCCGACCGAGACAGCGATCCGGACGGGCTTCGACAGCATCGTGGCCCGGCTCGGCATCACGCCTCGCATCGTCGCCGAAGTCGATGATATGGCGATGGTCAGGCTCCTTGCGCGCGAGGACGCAGGTCTCGCCATCGCCCCGCCCGTGGTGCTCGCCGACGAGCTCGAGGCCGGCCTCCTTGCCGAGGCACCCGTCCCCCTCGGCCTCGTCGAGACCTTCTATGCCGTCACCCTCGAGCGCCGCTTCCCCAATCCGCTCGTGAAGAAGCTTCTCGCCGACCCTCTGAAGGCGAAAGACTGAGTGACGGACAGCGTCATCGAAATCAGGCCTCAATCCCGGCAACGGCCAAGTCGCCGATGGCGGCACGGACGGGCAGTGAACCATGGTCTCGGAGATCCCAAGCAACGTCCCTACCGAACCGCGCGTGCCAACTTGGCGCCCGCTCGGGCACAACGGCGTTATGGCGAAGGAAGAGGTTGGCTGGGGAACCTGGATTCGAACCAGGACTGACGGAGTCAGAGTCCGCTGTTCTACCGTTAAACTATTCCCCATCCGGCTCGGCCGGCAGCGTGCGGTGGGAGATAGAGAAGCAGGGCCGCCGCTGTCAAGGCGCCCCTGCACCTCTTCCTTCGAAGAGAGCGGTGAGGCCGACGACGCCCTGACGCTTGCCGTTGCTGCGCCCGTCCCGTCGCGCGCATCCGAGAGCAGAACGCGCGGGATCCCCCATCCCGTCAGCCACTGCATCCGGGATTGAACGTAAAGGGGAGGCAGCAACGTAAGCGCGACAGCGCGTCACGTGAACAATGGCCGGGCCAGGCCGCACGATCCGGTCAGGTGTTGAAGAGGAAGTGCAGCACGTCGCCATCGACCACCCTGTAGCCCTTGCCCTCGGCGCGCATGCGCCCCGCATCCTTGGCGGCCTGCTCTCCCCCCAGCGCCACGTAGTCGTCGTAGGTGATGGTCTCGGCACGGATGAAGCCACGCTCGAAATCGCCGTGGATCACCCCGGCGGCCTGCGGGGCGAGGGTCCCGGACGGGATCGTCCAGGCCCGTGCTTCCTTCGGCCCAACGGTGAAATACGTGATGAGATCGAGGAGGCCGTAGCCCGCGCGGATCATCCGGTCGAGCCCTGGCTCCTCGAGGCCCATATCGGCGAGGAACTCGGCCCGCTCCTCATCCTCGAGCTGAGCGATCTCCTCCTCGATCCGGGCGGAAATGACGACCGATCGCGCACCCGTGCTCTCCGCCCAGTCCGCTACCTTGGCCGAATGCGCATTTCCCTCGGCCGCGGAGCCTTCGTCGACATTGCAGACATAGAGGACGGGCTTTGCGCTGATGAGCTGCAGCGTGCGCCAGGCCTTCATTTCCTCGGGCGAGACTTCCACCGTTCGGGCGGGACGGCCTTCCTCGAGCGCGGCCTTCGCGCGCTCCAGAAGCGCCTGCTGCTCCACTGCCTCCTTGTCGCCGCCCCGGACCTTTCGGCTGAGGTTCTGTAGGCGTCGCTCGATCGACTCGAGATCGGCCAGCATCAGCTCGGTCTCGATCGTCTCCATATCCGCCAGCGGATCGACCCGGCCGTCCACATGGGTAATGTCGTCGTCCTCGAAGCATCGCAGGACATGGGCGATGGCGTCGACCTCGCGGATATTGGCCAGGAACTGGTTGCCCAGCCCCTCACCCTTGGAAGCGCCCTTCACAAGGCCCGCGATGTCCACGAAGGTGAGGCGCGCGGGGATCGTCTCCCGGCTCTTCGCCATTTCTGCAAGCGTATGAAGCCTCGCGTCGGGCACGGAAACTTCGCCCACATTCGGCTCGATAGTACAGAAGGGGAAGTTGGCCGCCTGTGCCGCCGCCGTCCGCGTCAGCGCGTTGAAGAGCGTCGACTTGCCGACATTCGGCAACCCCACGATGCCACAGCGAAAACCCATGCGCCCCTCCCGGCCCGGCCGTCCGGGCGCTCGGTGCGGCCGGAATTCAGCGGAACGGGCGGTGCGGAACATGAACGGGGGCAGGCCGTCAAGTCGGCGTGCCCCCGTTCGGCTTTCCTAGCGATGGTGGCGTGCTCAGCGCGAGGCGGTGAGCGCGTCGGTCTCGGGGCTCCCGGGTCGCAGCGGCTCCGCTTCGAGCTCGATCAGGCGCGCCTGCACTTCTGCGCCGGGGAACGGCACGTAGTTCTGGTAGGGTGCAGGACCCGCATAGGGCTCGAGCCGCAGGGAATCGGCGAGCGCAGACCGGCCGACAAGCGCGCCATCGTCGGCGATGCTGAGGGTGTAATGATGCACCCGGCCGCTGGCCAGCGAGCGAAGCTCGAGCGCCCCGGCGTTCAGCCGGTAGTCGAACGTATCGATGACCGTGCCGTTGCCTGGCAGAATTTTGTCGCAGCGAAAGGAACTGCAGGCGATGACCGCGCCACTGTCGGAAGTCCATGTCCCTTCGAGCACGGGTTCGGCAGCAGCCGGGCTCAGCGCAAGAAACGCAATGGAAATGGCGTTGGCAGCAAACAATCTCGACATATCGACCTCCTCCGTGTTCGGGAGAAAAACGTGTTGCCATCCGGGGCGTTCCAGCGCGCTCGCGCCTTGCCACCCTGCGGAACGGCATTTCTCCCGCGACTCATGAGATAGGCGCAGCGTGATCCGTGCGGTGTGTCTCCCGTCACGGTTGCATAGATTTTGCGTAAATTTCGCGGGGCGCGTGGAGACAGTTCGCCATCCGCGGCCGATCCACGCGCACATGCGAAGGCCGAGCGGCGCGGGGGGAGCTCGGCTCAGCGCTTCCCGAGAAGGGCGCGCAGCCGGTCGAAGGGCGAGGACGGCGCCTCGTCGGCTGCCGGAGCGTCTGCCGAGCCCGCCTTCGGCGTCGCGGTCGCTTTCGCCGGTTTCTCGGCTCTCGGCGGCTGGAGACGCGCGGCAACGGCATTCATGAAGCCTGCATCGTCTCCCCCGGCGAGCTTGTTCGCCGCCCGCGCCACCTCGTCGAGAAGCGGGTGCACCCAGGCCTCCTCCGCCTTTGCAAAGTCGTGGAGCACATAGCCTGCCACCCGATCCTTGTGCCCGGGATGTCCGATGCCGAGGCGGACGCGGCGATAGCCGTCGCCGATATGCTGGTGGAGTGAACGCAGCCCGTTATGCCCCGCATGCCCGCCGCCACGCTTCACGCGAAGCCGTCCGGGTGCGAGGTCGAGCTCGTCATGAAAGACGGTCACGTCCTCGGGCACGATGCCGTAGAAGCGCGCGGCCTCGCCTACCGACTGGCCCGAGAGGTTCATGAACGTCATGGGCTTGAGAAGCACGACCTTCTCGGATCCGAAGCGGATCTCGGTCGTCTCGCCCTGAAATTTGGAGCGCCAGGCTGGCGCGCCCTCCCGCTCGGCGATGGCATCGAGCGCCATGAAACCGATATTGTGCCGCTGACGCGCATGCTTCGGCCCGGGATTGCCAAGCCCTGCGAAGAGCTGCATCGCCGCCTCCCGCCCGCTGCGCGCCGCCCCTTCGGCAGAACTCAGACCGATTGCCCGAGTTCTACCGAAACGCAGTCCTCAGGCCTGTTCGCTGTTGTGGTTGCGGATCGCCTCGGCGTTTTCCTTGGAGAACCCGACCCCCGCCTTCTCCAGTGCCTGGTCGAGCTCGCCCGACAGGGTCATCTCGGTCACGATATCACAGCCGCCGATGAACTCGCCCTTCACGTAGAGCTGGGGCGTGGTCGGCCAGTCCGAATAGTCCTTGATCCCCTGGCGCAGCTCGTCCGAGGCGAGAACGTTCACGTCCTTGTACGCGACCTCCATGTAGCTGAGGATCTGCGCGACGCGCATGGAAAAGCCGCATTGCGGTGTCTGTGCCGTGCCTTTCATGAAGAGCACCACGTCGTTCGACTTGATGGTCTCGTCGATCTCGGCCTTGATGTCGGACATCGTCGTCTCCTCGATTGTCACTCTGGGGCGCTGGTCTGCAGGCCGAGATAGTGCAGCGGCGCGTCCGGCCCCTTCAGGATCGAGGCCAGCGCCTCGTTGACCATGCGCTGCTGCTGAACGCGGTTCTTGCCGCGGAACTCCTCGGCTACGACGACGGCGAAGTAGTGGTTGCCGTCACCGGCGGTATCGCGGATCTCCACGGTCGCCGTGGGGAACGCCTCCTTGATGAGCCGCTCGATCTCGCTCGCCTGTACCGCCATCTCAGCCCTCCCGTTGCTCCCGCGATGTAACGGCGCCCCGGGGGCAGGACAAGAGCGCGAGGAGCGACCTCACTCCTCGGGCAGGAGCCGGGCGAGAAGCGCATCGAGCGGGCCGGGATCCACCGGCGTCAGACGGACGGGCAGCGCCATGACCTCCCGACGGAAACGCGGCGGCAGGCGCACGGCGTCCTTCTCGGTCGTGACCACCAGCGCGCCTTCGGCGCGAGCGCGGCGGAGCAGGCGCTCGAGCACGCTCTCGGCATAGACGTGGTGGTCGGGGAATGCTTCGGCGAGGCGCAGATTGGCGCCCATGGCACGCAGCGTCTCGAAGAACTTCTCCGGCCGCCCGATGCCCGCGAAGGCGACAACTGGCGCACCGTCGAGCGGCAGGCCTGTCTCGAGCGGGCGAAGCTCCGCCTCCACAAGCCGTCCCTGCCCGGCCATCGCCTCGAGCAGCGGCCACTGCGCGAGGCAGGCGGCGCGCTGCGGCGGAGGCCCGACCAGCGCCGCAAGATCGGCGCGCGCCAGCCCGGGGCCCACCGCCTCTCGCAGGGGGCCCGCCGGGATCAGCCGGCCGTTGCCGAAGCCCTGACCCGCATCGACCATCACGATCCGGACGGTCGGCGCGAGATGCGGGTTCTGGAGCCCGTCATCGAGAAGGAGCAGGCCCGCTCCCGCGCCTTCGGCGGCGCGGAGACCGGCCGCCCGGTCGCGCGCCACCCAAGTGGATGCGGCGGCGGCGTGGAGCAGCGCTTCGTCGCCCACATCCACCGGCCCGTCCATCTCCAGGCGCACGCGATGCGGTGCCTCGCGTCCCAGCCGCCCGCCGTGGCCCTTCAGCACGACATGCGGCGCGCGGGCCGCGAGGCGCGCCGCGAGATAGGCGACCATCGGCGTCTTGCCCGCACCCCCGGCGGTCAGGTTGCCGACGCAGATCGTCGGCACGCCAGGCCGGTAAGGGTGCGCGCGCAGGGCGCGGAGCCGCGCGCCGAGCGCCCAGGCGAGGCTCAAGGGCCAGAGGAGCCGCGCGCAGAGTGCCGGCCGGTCGGGCGGTGTCCACCAGAAACCGGGCGCCTGCATCAGCTCTCCACCTGGTCGGCCACAGCACCGCCTCCCGCCGCCAGCACCGCCGCGCGCCGTTCCGCCAGAAGCCGCGCCGCTGTGGCGACAACCGGCCCGATATCGGGCCTCGCCGGCGCGATCGCGCCCTTTGCCGCAGCGACCATTCTCTCCCGCCCCGCCGGATCGTCGAGCAGGGCGGCAACGGTGGGCGCCAGCGCATCCGCCGAAAGCACCGCGCGATAGCCGCCGGCCGACGCGAGCGCGGCATAGGCCGGCGCGAAGTTGCGGGTGCTGGGCCCCGCCACCAGCGCACAACCGAGCGCTGCCGGCTCGAACGGGTTGTGCCCGCCCAAGGGCGCAAGCGAGCCGCCGAGGAACGCGACGGGCGCGAGGCGATACCAGAGGCCCATCTCGCCCAGCGTGTCGAGGATCCAGACACCGCCCTCCGCCGGCGGCCCCTCGCCCGCGCTCCGCCGGCTATGGGCCAGCCCTCGCATGGCGGCCATTGCCGCCACCTCGGCGCCCCGCTCCGGGTGCCGCGGCGCTATCATCGTGAGGAACGAGCCGCCATCCGCCTCTCCCGCAAGCGCGAGATGAGCATCGAGTGCGGCGACCTCCTCCGGCGCGTGGGTCGAGGCCGCGAGCCAGCGCCGCCGCCCGTCAAGCGTCTCCTCGAGCGCCGCAAGCGAAGCTCCATCCGCCCCCGGCGGTGACAGCAAAGTCTTGATGTTGCCGGTCACATGCAACCGCTCCGGCGCGGCGCCGAGACCCGCGAGGAGGGTGGCCGAGGTATCGTCCTGCGCATCGATCCGGTCGAAGAGAGTCATGAGCCGCTGTGCCATCCCCGGTACCCGCCGCCAGCCCGAAGCGCTTGCGGCGGAAAGCCGGGCGTTCACCAGCATCATCGGCGCGCCCGAACGTGCCGTCTCCCACATCAGCCTCGGCCAGAACTCGCTCTCCGCCCAGATGGCGAGATCCGGCCGCCAGCGCCGGAGAAAGCCGCGCACGGCCGGGGCCGTGTCGACCGGGACATACTGATGCCGCGCCCTCGCCTCGGGCGCCATGGCCATCAGACGCTCGCCGACCAGCCTGGCCGAGGTCGTCGTTCCCGTCGTCACCAGGCAAAAGGGCGCGGCGGGCAGCGCGAGGAGCCGCTCCACCAGCGGCATGAGGCTCATCCCCTCGCCCACCGACGCACCGTGGAGCCAGACGACGGGGCCTTCGGGGCGCTCCACCGCCGGGCGGCCGAGACGCTCGCCAAGCCGATCGGCATCCTCCTTGCCCCGCCGCTGCCGCCGCGCGAGCAGGATCGGTGCGAGCGGTGCCGCCATAGCGCTCAGCGCGAGATAGGCGGAGAGCGCGCGGGACCCCGTGCCCCGCCCGTCCGTCTCACGAGCGCTCGCCTTGGCTGGCGCGTCCAGCCCGGCCGGGAACCTTGCCGTCACCCTCCACACGAGGCACAGGCCGGCGGCCCATTCGCGCATCGGCGGCGTCCGTCAGCCGTGTCAGCATCCCCTCGATCTCGACGCGATGCGCCTCGGCTGCGGCCGCATCGCCCATGGGCGGCGCTTGAATGGCCTCGGACCACAAGATGACGCCCCGCCCAAAGGGGAGCGGCAGCAGGAAGCGGTCCCAGCTCAAGAGGAGGCGTCCCCGGTTCACGGAGAATGCGACCCCGATGACCGGAGCGCCCGTAAGGGCCGCCAGCTCCGCTGCCCCGGCTTGCGCCTGCATGCACGGTCCGCGCGGCCCGTCCGGCGTGATGGCGACCACCGCGTTTTCGCGGAGCGCTCTCTCCGCACCCTCGAAGGCTTGCGCGCCCCCCTTCTGCTGACCCTTCCGCTTGTCATAGGTCGAGCCGCGGACGGTCTCGACCCCCCAGCGCGCGACGATTCCCGTGATCACGTCTCCGTCGCCCGCGCGGCTGATCATCGCGACCGTGCGTCGCGGCAGGGGGGCGAAGGTCGGCGACATGAAGAGCCGGCCGTGCCACATCACCGCAATCACGCCAGTGCCGGATGCGAGAATGGTTTCGAGGTTCTCCCGTCCTTCGACTGTCCAGCGGGTCGTGACGTCGACGAGATGGATATAGGCTGCGCCGAGCCTGATGGCCGCGCGCTGCCCGAGCCGCGACTGACGGAGCCAGCGCCCCGTCCTGTCGAGAATGCCGCCCTTCGTCATGCGCCCCGCTCCGCCCGTATACGCGCCGACAGGGATGGGATCGCCTCCGCGCGGGCCGGTCCCCTCCGATCCCGTCTCCCTACAGCGGACGGATCACCGGGACCACAGGGCAGGGACCGCCCGATGCCCGGAGGGTGAGGTTTCAGTGCGCGCGCCTAGCGCTCCAAAGCCTCGGATTCCGCGCTCTGCGCCCGCTCCTCGTCGCGCAGACGATGCAAGTGGGCGATGAAGTATCGCATATGGGCGTTGTCGACCGTCTGCTGCGCCTTGCCCTTCCAGGCCTCGTAGGCTTGCGCATAGCTCGGATAAATACCGACGATATCGATCGCGTCGGTATCGCGGAAGGTCGTGCTCTTGGGATCGACGAGTTCGCCGCCGAAGACGAGGTGGAGCTTGGTGGTCATCGCATTCTCCGATGGCGCTCTTTTCGCGCTGCACCATGGCCGCGCGACCGACCGCCGTCAATCAGAGCGATCGTAAGGCGGAGAGGGCCGCGGATGCGGCGGCCCGGGCGAAGTCCACGCCGGAAGGCGAAGCCGTTTGCCCTTTTCGGCCCGTCCAAGAACGGATGCGGATCTGGGCGGTCGCCGCTCCCCCATTCCGGCCCGATCCGATCCGTGCGCGAGCGACACATCGCCGTCAGTCGGACCCTGGCGCGACATCGCGCCGATATCCCGGACCGAAGCCCATAAACGGCACCTGCCGCGAAAGGGGGGCTGATGCATTAGAGCTTCATGTCGAGCGCGATGCCTCGAACATATGCCCGGCCGCGATGAGCGGACGCTCTCGCGACCGCGCCCACCCACGTCAGGCTACCGCCAATCATTCGAACAATTCATGAACCTTGTGCTCATATGCTCGTCGACGCTCAAGAGCCGGCGGCAGCGATCGACCATGCTGAGCATCGACAGCGTCGCGTCTCCGACGCGCCCGGCCCGACCGGTGCCGTCAGCGGCGACGGGTCAGAAGGTGGGCGTGAAGGCGCGGATCGGCCGCCATGATGCCCGGAGTACGCGGGGTGTGCGCATTGAAGGCAAGGCCGGCGCCCATGGCGTCGGTCACGGTGCGGCCCGCTTCCGCGGCAATCAGCGCACCCGCTGCAACGTCCCACTCCCAGCTCGGCCGGATCGTCAGCATGCCGTCGAAGCGCCCGGCCGCCACGAGGCAAAGCCGCCACGCGAGCGAGGAGCGAAAGGTGCGGCGGATCTCCGGCACCCCGCCCGGCCAATGCTCGGGCTCGAAAGTGGGGCGTGCGGCGAGGACCTCCGCCTCGGAGAGCCGCGCCGGTGCTGCTCGAGGCGCGAGGGGCACGCCATCGAGCGTCGCCCCGTGCCCGAGGGCGGCTGCATAGGTCTCCCCTCTCGCCGGCAGGCGTACGGCGGCGGCCGTGACCCGCCCCGCCTCGACCACGGCGAGGGCGACCGCCCAGCCCTTCTGGCCATCGATGAAGGCGCGCGTTCCGTCGATCGGGTCGACGATGAAGATGCGATCCGCGCGCAGCCGCTCGGGCCCGTCTGCCGTCTCCTCCGAGAGCCAGCCATAGCCCGGGCGCGCCGCCGTCAACCGCTCGCGAAGCGCTCTGTCGACCGCGAGGTCGATCTCCGTCACGGGGCCCTGCCCGCCGGGCTTGTCCTCAATGGCATAGTCGCCGCCGAAACCGGAAAGCGCGATCTCGCCCGCAATCTCCGCGGCCTCGACGAGAAGCTCCCGATCATCCGGCACGGCTGTGCCTGCCATGCCCTGCGCGCCGCCGTCCCGATCAGGCACCGAGGGTGAGCCCCTCGACGATCAACGACGGTGCGGCCAGCGCCTTCGCCTCGTCCGCGTCGTTGCCAGGCGTGATGCGACGCAGCATGTCCGGAAGCACGCCCGCAAGCGTGATCTCGTTGACCGGATAGGCGATCTCTCCCCCCTCCACCCAGAAGCCGCTCGCCCCCCGGCTATAGGCCCCGGTCGTCGGATTGATCGAGGCGCCGAGAAAGGATGTCACCAGGAGGCCTGTGCCGATCTCGGCGAGGAGACCCGCGCGATCCTTGTCACCATGCGTCATCCTCACATTCGTGAGCCCCGGACTCGGCGGGCCGGAAAGGCCGCGCCGCGCGTTCGCCGTGCTCTCGAGGCCGAGCTGTCGGGCGGTGGCGAGGTCCAGCACCCAGCGCGCGAGCACGCCGTCCTCCACGATGGCCGAGGGCCGCGTCGCCAACCCCTCCGCGTCGAAGGGTCGGGAGGCGCGGCCGCGGGGCAGGTGAGGTTCCTCCCTAAGGGTCATCCCGTCGGGCAGTACCGCCTCCCCCAGACGGCCTGCGAGCCAGGAGGCGCCGCGGGCGATGGCGCTGCCGTTGGCGGCGCCCAGCAGATGGCCGATGAGCCCGCCCGACACCCTCTCGTCATAGAGAACCGGATAGCGTCCGGCCGGAGGGCGGCGCGCACCGAGACGGGCGACAGTGCGCTCGGCCGCGCGCCGGCCCACCGCCGCCGGCCCGGGCAGATCCGCCGCATGCCGCCGCGTCTCCACCGCGTAATCCCTTTCGCGCCCCGTGCCTTCGCCCGCCAGTGCCGACAGCGCCAACGTGGTCGAGGCACGGTCATACCCTGCCTCGAAACCGTTCGAGAGCGCGATGGTCAGCCGGTCTCGCTGCCAGGAGGCCGAGGCCTGCTCGACCTGCACGATCCCGGGTACGGCGAGTGCGGCGGCCTCGGCCTCCCGCGCCATCGCCTCGAGGGCCTCGGGCCCCGGTGGATCGGCAGGGTCGTCGAGTTCGAGCCCGGCCGCGTCGCGCATCGGCGAAAGCGCCTCTGCATCGGCGAGGCCGCAATACGGGTCGTCCGGCGCCGCGCGCGCCATGGTGACCGCGCGCGCCGCCATCTCGGCAATGTTCGCCTCACGAAGGTCGGAGGAGGAGACGCAGGCCTGCCCCCGCCCTGCGATCACGCGCAGGCCGGCATCCCGCGCCTCTGCGCGCTCGGCTTCCTCGAGCGTGCCGCCGGCCACGCCAACCGACGCGGCGGTGGCCGAGACGACGATCACATCCGCCGCATCCGCGCCCGCGGCGAGCGCCGCTTCGACAAGCCGTGCGGCGAGCGCACGATCCTCCGTACGCCCGCTCATGCCGCGCCCTCCGCTCCGCCCACGAGATCGGCCAAGCCATGGGCGATGAGACCGATGGCGAGCCCGCCCATGACGAGGAAGGTGAGCCCCATCCCCGCCTGGCGCAGGCCCAGCCCGGGCCGCGCGGCGAGAAAATGGATGCCGTGGAGAAGACGTCCGACGAGCAGGCCCAGTCCGAAGAGATGAAGGAGCCAGCCGGGCGTGCCGAGCCCCTCGGCGAGAGCCAGCATCAGGAGCGTGACGGGCACCGTCTCGGCCGCATTGCCATGGGCGCCGCGCGCCCTCTCCAGCGCAGCGATCCCGCCGTCGCCAAGCGAGACCCGATGCCGCCAGCGCAGGCGGATGACGGCCATCGACAGCAGGATCAGCCAGAGCCCGAGCAGCCCTGCATAAAGCGCCGTGATCGGCAGCATGCGCACCTCCCTGAGAACCACTCTTCGGCTACAGGCTGCGGGAACGGAAGAAAACCCCGCTCCCTGCGGCAGCATCCCGCGCCGCTCGACGCTCCGTGGCCACCCCCTCCCACGTCAGGATAGGCCCACGGAAGTGAACATATGCGAAACGTCGGCGAAGCAAAGGCGCGTCGGCTCCCGCAACATCGTCTCACAGCCCCGGCCGGTGCCAGATCGGCGACGCAGCCCGGCCCAGCGCGCCATTTGCCCATCAGAGGGCGCCTGCGCACAGGGGACGCATCGGCGACACAGCACACCGCAAAGGAGCGGATCGCAGGGCGGGCGCAGCGTCGGCCCACGATCGACCAGCAGCCTAGCCGACCGAAGCCTCAACGCGGCGGCCCAGTCGAACGGCTCGGCTCGACGCCCTGCAAGGCCTTCTCGCCGTGGGCCGAACGCCACTTCGCGGAACTCCGCACGCGTTCGCTGATCATGCAGCGCGAGGCGGCAAGGCATTTCCGACACAGTGCACCCCGCCACGCCCGACACGGTCCCATCGTCAGCCCGTCCCCTGTCCAAAAGGTCGGGTCGGATGAACGACCGCAAAACGACCGGCGCCGCCGACATGTCATCGATCCGGTCCCGCCTTCGGCAAGACGCTCGGAAAGAAGCCCTCCCAGCACTTCCCCCGCCCCGGCAACACAGGGCGAAAACACCACCCTCGATCGCGGCTCGCCAAGGCTCGCCACGGGGCGTCCCCGCAAGAACCGATCGCGGCGACCCGCCGCGATGCCGCCGCGTTCGGGGCCTCAAGCATTCCGGGCGGGGCGGCGGGCCGTCCCTCAGGCGCGGGCGTAGACGTCCTCGTAGCGGATGATGTCGTCCTCGCCGAGATAGACCCCGGACTGCACCTCGATGAGCCTGAGCTCCACCTTGCCCGGGTTCTCCAGCCGGTGCACGGCGCCGAGGGGGATATAGACCGACTGGTTCTCGGTCAGGAGCCGCTCATCCTCGTCCACCGTCACCCGGGCCGTTCCCGACACCACCACCCAGTGCTCCGAGCGGTGGACATGTGACTGAAGCGAGAGCTGACCGCCCGGCTTCACGCAGATCTGCTTGACCTGGAACCGTCCGCCGAGCGCCAGGGTCTCGTACCAGCCCCAGGGGCGATAGACGAGCGGGAACTCCGTTGCCTGCTTGGCATTCGCCGCCTTCAGCCCGTCGACGACCTTCCTGACGTCTTGCGCCCGCTCCATCGGCGCGACCAGCACGCCATCGCGCGTCGCGACGGCCACCATGTCCTTGAGCCCCAGGCCCACGAGACGCAGATCCGGATCGTCCGTGCGCAGGAGGACATTCTCGCATTCGATTGCCATGGCACCGTCGGAGACGGCCACCCCCGCCTCGCCCGGCGCGCTCTCCTGCCAGACGGTCGCCCAGGAGCCCAGATCGTTCCAGCCGCAGTCGACGGGCACGACCTGCCCCGCGACCTTCTCCATGATCGCGTAGTCGATGGAGATGTCCGGATTGGCACGATAGGCCTCCTCTCCGAGACGGAAGAAGCAGAGATCCGTCCGCCCCGCCGCCACCGCCGCCCGGCAGGCATCGAGCACGTCGGGCGCATGCGCCTCGAAGGCCGCCACCAGCCCCGCGGCGGGAAAGAGGAACATGCCGGAATTCCAGAGGAACCGCCCGGAGGAGACCATCTCGGCCGCCCGCGCCGCGTCCGGCTTCTCGACGAAGCGGCGGAAGGGCTGCGCGCCGCCCTGCCCCGGCGCCTCCAGCTCGATATAGCCGTAGCCCGTCTCGGGCCGGTCGGGCGTGATGCCGAATGTCACGAAGGCGCCGCCCGCCGCGGCATCCGCACCGGCCGCTACGGCTGCGTGAAAGGCGTCCACGTCACGCACGACATGGTCCGACGGCAGGACCAGCATCAATGCCTCCGGATCCGCCTCCGCAGTCATGAGGGCGGCGGCGCAGATCGCGGGCGCCGTGTTCCGCCCCTCCGGCTCGATCACGATACGCCCGGGCTCGACGCCCGCGTCCGAAAGCTGCTCGGCCACCACGAAGCGGAAATCCGCCCCGGTCAGGAGTTGCGGCGGCGCATAGTCCTGACCGCCCACCCGCTCGAGCGTCCGCTGGAAGAGCGAACCGCCCTCGAGGAGGGCTGCGAACTGCTTGGGATAGGCCTTGCGGCTGACGGGCCAGAGCCGGCTGCCCGACCCGCCGCACATGATGACCGGATGGATGACGTGCTGTCGCGAGGGCGCGCGGCCCTCCCCTGCGGCGGTTTCGGCCATGACCCGCGTTCCTTCTGGTCCGGTTGGCGCCCGCCGCCCAGGCACGGCGCGTCAGATGTCAATGCGTCCAGGCCTGGCGGCGGTTGTAGGCGTAGTTCCCGCCGTAGCCCAGGGGACGGATATTCTTCGCACGCGGTTTCGAATTCTCTATCACGTAGGCAATTCCATGACGCTCGGCATAGCGCTCGGCCGCTTCCTGGCTGTCGAAGCGGAGCTGCACCTGCTGGCGCATGTCGCCGCTCGAGACCCAGCCCATCAGCGGGTCGATTCTGCGCGCCTCGGCCGGCTCGAATTCCAGCACCCAGCGCTTCGTGTTCTGCTCGCCGGAGCTCATCGCGCTCTTGGCCGGCTTGAAGATTCGCGCGCTCATCGGCCACTCCCATCCGTCATGCCATCGCATTCCTATCGCGAGAGGGACGCCTGTTTGCAAGCCGCGAATGCCCTGAGGCGCCTGCGAGGACGCAATGCCGCCGCACATCACCCGGTTCCCGCGCCCTTCGCGCAGTCCCGAGCCGACGCCAGACAAGGAAAGAGCGCCACCGGATAATCCGGCGGCGCTTTCTTAGGCGGGGGTACTGTGCAGCTTCTTCTAGGGTGGGGAAATCGTTGTCGGCCCGGCGCTGGGAGCGAGGGTGGGGTGGATGCGCGCCGTGCCGACAACGAAACGCTGCTTGCCTCATTGTGATACACGCAGGACGCGAGCGGCGTCAACGCGGATTCGGCGCTTTGAGGCATAAATGTGATGCCTCCCTCATCATCGGTGGCATGTCGCCACCTCTTTCTGTATTTCGTATGCATTGTTGCGGATGCAGCACCCATGCCGCTGCGGAAACTGCCCCACCGATGTCAGTGGTGGCGCTCCCCGCAGGTAGTATCGTGACATCTGGCTGAATCACTATGCATGGCCGGGTCCGGGGATCGCGGTGCGACGCGCGCTTGCTCGCCTGCCGCCGTCGCGCCATATCGCGTGGCGAGAAGGAGTGACCGGATGACCAGCCTCGACGCAGCCCATGCAACCGCAGATCGACTCGCGCATCGCGAGAAACTGGAGGGCGGCATCCGGCTCCGCATGGAGACGACCTTCGACCCGGCGGGCGACCAGCCCACGGCCATCGAGGAGCTCGCCCAGGGCGTGATCGAGGGCGAACAGGACCAGGTGCTTCTGGGCGCCACCGGCACAGGCAAGACCTACACGATGGCCAAGGTCATCGAAGCGACGCAACGCCCCGCCATCGTGCTCGCGCCCAACAAGACGCTGGCCGCCCAGCTCTATGGCGAGTTCAAGTCGTTCTTCCCCGACAACGCGGTGGAGTATTTCGTCTCGTACTACGACTACTACCAGCCCGAAGCCTACGTCCCGCGCTCGGACACCTACATCGAGAAAGAGGCGCAGATAAACGAGCAGATCGACCGGATGCGCCATTCCGCCACCCGGGCCCTGCTGGAGCGCGACGACGTGGTGATCGTCGCCTCGGTCTCCTGCATCTACGGTATCGGCGCGGTCGAGACCTACTCGGCCATGACCCAGGACCTGAAGGCGGGCTTTACCTACGACCGGCAGGAAGTCACGCGCGAGCTTATCGCCCAGCAATACAAGCGCAACGACGCGGCCTTCCAACGTGGCGCCTTCCGCGTGCGGGGCGACAGCCTCGAGCTCTGGCCCGCGCATCAGGAAGACCGGGCGCTCCGCTTCTCCTTCTTCGGCGACGAGCTCGAGAAGATCGTTGAGTTCGACCCGTTGACGGGTGAGCGCACCGGCGCGCTCGACCGCGTGCGCATCTATGCCAACAGCCACTACGTCACGCCCCGGCCGACGCTCAACCAGGCGACGAAGGCGATCCGCGAGGAGCTGCGCGTCCGGCTCAAGCAGCTGGAGGGCGAGGGCAAGCTGCTCGAAGCCCAGCGGCTCGAGCAACGGACCAATTTCGATCTCGAGATGATCGAGGCGACCGGCTCCTGCAACGGGATCGAGAACTACAGCCGCTATCTCTCGGGCCGTCAGCCGGGCGAGCCGCCGCCCACGCTGTTCGAGTACATCCCCGACAATGCCATCGTCTTCGCGGATGAGAGCCATGTGACTGTCCCGCAGCTCGGCGGCATGTACAAGGGCGACTACCGGCGCAAGTTCACGCTGGCCGAGCACGGCTTCCGCCTGCCGAGCTGCATGGACAACCGCCCTCTCAAGTTCGAGGAATGGGACGCCATGCGTCCCCAGTCCGTCTTCGTCTCGGCAACGCCCAGCAAATGGGAGCTGGAGCGCACGGGCGGCGTCTTCACCGAGCAGGTGATCCGCCCCACCGGGCTCCTCGACCCGCCCGTCGAGATCCGGCCCGTGAAGACCCAGGTCGACGATTTGCTCGACGAGTGTCGCAAGGTGGCCGATGCGGGCGGGCGCGTCCTCTGCACCACCCTCACCAAGCGCATGGCCGAGGACCTGACAGAATATCTCCACGAGCACGGCATCCGCGTGCGCTACATGCATTCGGACATCGACACGATCGAGCGCATCGAGATCATCCGCGACCTCCGCCTCGGCGCCTTCGACGTGCTCATCGGCATCAATCTCCTGCGCGAAGGGCTCGACATCCCCGAATGCCGGCTGGTGGCGATCCTGGATGCGGACAAGGAGGGCTTCCTCCGCTCCGAGACCTCCCTCATCCAGACCATCGGCCGCGCGGCGCGGAACGCCGACGGCCGCGTGATCATGTATGCCGACCACGTCACGGGCTCGATGGAGCGCGCGCTGGGGGAGACCAACCGACGGCGCGACAAGCAGATGGCCTATAACGAGGCCCACAACATCACGCCCCAGACCATCCGCAAGAACGTCGACGACATCCTACAGGGCCTCTACAAGGGCACGGCAGATGAGAGCCGCATCACCGCGACGCTCGACAAGAGCCTCGAGGGCAAGACCGGCTCCAACCTCGCCGCGGTCATTGAAGGGCTGCGCAAGGACATGATGAAGGCGGCCGAGAACCTCGAATTCGAGGAGGCCGCACGGCTACGCGACGAGGTGCAGCGGCTCGAGAAGATGGAGCTTGCCGTCGCGGACGACCCGCTCGCCCGGCAATCGACGCTCGAGGAGAAGACGGCCCCCGCAGCCCGCAGCACCGTCGGTCGCCCAGGCCAGCGCGGCAGCGGCAAGAGCCGGCGATCGAAGGGCGGCGGCGGGCGGCGCTGAAGGTCCCCGCACGCAGCCTTCCTCCGCCCCGCGGCCCTTCTTGGCCGGATGGCGGCAATGGCGCGGCGGGGCGGCCATGAACCTGTCCCCGAACGGGCCGCCCCCCGGGGCCGGTGCCCGCCGGCGCGCACCGGTAGTTGACAGCCCCGCTCCCGATCCGGGATGGGAAAGCGGGCGGTGAACGCCCGGGCTGGGGATCCCGTTACGATGTCGCTCCGCTACCTGCCCTTCCGGGCATTCCAGGCCGTGCTCTTCCGCTTCTCCGCCCATCAGCGGGCCAAGCGGGCGAAGCGCTTCGTGGCGATGATGCGCCCGGAGCCCGGCATGCGCGTGATCGATCTCGGCGGCCAGCCGGACACCTGGGCCGCCATCCCCGGCCCGCTCGAGATCACGATCGTCAACCTGCCCGGTATCGTCACGGGCCCGCTCGAGACGGGCGGACACCGCATCGAGCTTGTCGAGGGCGACGCCTGCAACCTCCCGGAGCACGCCGATGGCAGCTTCGACATCGTCTTCTCCAACAGCGTGATCGAGCATGTGGGCGATGCGCCGGCGCGCGCGGCACTGGCGCGCGAGGCACGGCGGCTCGCGCCCCGCTACTGGGTGCAGACGCCGTCGATCTGGTTCCCCCTGGAGGCGCATACGGGCATGCCGTTCTGGTGGTTCTACCCGGAGCTGCTGCGCGACTGGCTGAAGGAACGCTGGCGCCGCAAGCTGCCGTCCTGGACCGAGATGATCGACGGCACGACAGTGCTCGAGCGGAGCGAGATCGAAACGCTCTTCCCCGATGCCACGATCTGGACCGAGCGCGTCGCGGGCCTCCCCAAATCCTACACCGCCTGGCGCACCCCTTGAGGACGCGGACACGCCCAGCGACCATTCCGACCGCGACCCGGCGCCCGGCCCCTCCCGCGTCAGGATAGGCCGGCAGGAGTGAGCAAAGAAGGAACAACAGCGGCACCGACGCAACCGGGCGCCGTACCGTACCCGTAGGTCGCCCGGAGCCGCCGGGATTTGATCGCCGCGAAAGCGCCGCGCACGAGGCCTCCCCCGTCGCCGTCCGAAGCCACCGACCGGCGCTCTTCGCGCCGCATCCTCAACCAACGACGCCCGCGACCACCTGCCGAAGTCCGGGCCGGATCAGGAATGGCGAAGCCACCGGCGTACTCGGCACCAGAGGCGTCCTCGACGCGGCCCGGACTTCGGGGGACGCTCGATCAGGAGCCCTTGCGGCTCCTACCCAGGCCCCTCCGGGGCGATCGGGACCGGGCCCGGCCCCTCCAAGATTTCACCCATGTCCGATGCCGCCGTGACCACGAACGAGTATCCCGGCGACCAGCCGGGATCCCGCCAGGCTCGAAACCGTCAGCCCAGCACCCAGGCGAGCGCCACGAAGCGTCCCGTCTTCGCCGCCGCCACCAGCGCGAGGAAGAGCCAGAAGGGCGTTCGCATCAGCCCCGCCACCACCGTGAACGCGTCGCCGAAGGGCGCCCAGCTCAGCAGCAGCGTCCAGACACCGTAGCGCCCCCAGAGCGCCTGCGCCTTCTCGAGCGCCCGCTCGCCCACGGGGAACCAGCGCGAACCCTTCCAGTGCTCGACATAGAGCCCCATCCACCAGTTCACGACCGAGCCCAGCGTGTTCCCGACCGAGGCGACGGCGACCAGAAGCCAGACCGGCGCCACCTCCTCGATCTGCATCGCGCCGAACACGATCTCGGACTGGAAGGGCAGCACCGTGGCCGCGCCAAAGGCCACCAGAAAAAGCGTCGCGAGCGCCGTCAGCGTGGTCATGCACCCGCTCCCTCCCCATGGTCCCGCGGCTGCCCGCGCTTGACGGGGGCGCCGGCGCACCGCATTGCTCACCGGCCCCCTTGCGTGCCCGAGGTCACCGGATGCCATCGATCCTGTTCTCGACGCTTCTGCTCTTCCAGATCCCAGACGGCGTCCCGGTCGAGCCGCAGCACGACGCGATCTTCTTCCGCTTCGCCGGGGCAGATGTCAGCCTCGCGGTCCTCGATACGGACGACAGCGCCGCCGAAATCGCCGCCGTCGAGGCGGCCACGGCCGACGGCGCGGCGGCCTCGAGCCTCGAGCGCAGCGTGATCCTCGGCTACGATGTCGCCGAGATCGGCCGGATGCGGGACGGCGGGGCCGATCTCCGCCTCTTCTTCGGGCTCGGGGGGGAGACGCTGGTCGTCGGCATCGCAGCCGCGCCCGAACCGACGGGCCCCGCCGATCCCGGCCCCGAAGCTTCGGTCCCTGCAAGCCCGACCGATCGGGTCGCCGCCGCCCGAGCGCGGCTCCGCGACATCCTGAAGCCCGGCGATGCCGCCGGCACGATCGCCGACGGGGTGACGGTCTATCTCGACGACTTCCTGCTGAACGACGCCGCGCTCATGTTCGCGGGCCACCTGCCCACGGGCCCGACCATCCGGATCGAGCCCGAGGAGTGAGCGCGCGCCAGCCCGCGGGCGCCCCGATGGATGGTCAGCCCATGACCGGGATCGAGAACTCCGCCCCCTCCTTGACGCCCGAGGGCCAGCGCGCCGTCACAGTCTTGGTGCGCGTATAGAACTTGAAGGCGTCGGGCCCGTGCTGGTTGAGGTCGCCGAAGATCGACTTCTTCCAGCCGCCGAAGGTGTGATACGCCAACGGCACTGGGATCGGCACGTTGATGCCGACCATCCCGATATTGATGCGTGCCGCGAAGTCCCGCGCCGTATCGCCGTCTCGGGTGAAGATGGCGGTGCCGTTGCCGTATTCGTGGTCCATGGCAAGACCCAGCGCCTCCTCGTAGGTCTTGGCCCGCACGGTGGAGAGCACGGGCCCGAAGATCTCGGTCTTGTAGATGTCCATCTCCGGGGTGACACGGTCGAAGAGGCAGCCGCCCATGAAGTTGCCGCCCTCATAGCCCTGCATCGAGAAGCCGCGGCCATCGACGACCAGCTCCGCACCTTCCTCAACGCCCCGGTCCACCAAGCCCTTCACGCGGCTCAGCGCCTCGGGCGTCACCAGCGGGCCGAAATCCACGTCGTTGCCTGCCGTGTAGGGCGCGATCTTCAGCGCCTCGACGCGCGGCGCCAGCTTCTCGATCAGCCGGTCCGCCGTCTCCTCGCCCACCGGCACCGCGACCGAGACGGCCATGCAGCGCTCACCGGCCGCGCCATAGCCCGCGCCCACCAGGGCATCGACCGCCTGGTCGATATCGGCATCGGGCATGACGATCATGTGGTTCTTCGCCCCGCCGAAGCACTGCACGCGCTTGCCCCCCGCCGTCCCGCGGGAGTAGACGTAATGCGCGATCGGCGTGGACCCGACGAAGCCGACGGCACCGATATCCTCATGATCGAGGATGGCGTCCACCGCCTCCTTGTCCCCGTTCACGACGTTCAGGATGCCTTCGGGCGCGCCCGCCTCCAGCATCAGCTCGGCCAGCAGCAGCGGGCAGGACGGATCGCGCTCGGAAGGCTTCAGGATGAAGGCGTTGCCGCAGGCCAGCGCCGGGCAGAACTTCCACATCGGGATCATGGCCGGAAAGTTGAACGGCGTGATACCCGCGACCACACCCAGGGGCTTACGCATCGAGAACATGTCGATGCCGGGACCCGCACCATCGGTGTATTCACCTTTGAGAAGGTGAGGTGCACCTATGCAGAACACGGCAACCTCCAGACCACGGATCACATCAC
>JBCCDG010000034.1:0-34871 GCA_039030915.1 Pseudomonadota bacterium
CGCTTGAAGCCGGCGCGGTCGAAGACGCCCGTCTCGAGGAGCTGCATGGACGCGTGGAAGGCGCCTTTGGGCTCGCTCACGCCACCGCCGAGGATCAGAGCCTGGTCGACGCCGGCCTCGCCCTGATAGCGCGCGACCCAGTCGGCCAGCATCGCCTCATCCGCGATGATGCGGGCCGGGAAATGGGGCATGACGGGGAAGCCCTCGCCCGCGATGCGCTTCGCGGTCGCCACCATCTCCTCGATCGGCGTGCCGTCGATATGGGCGATGTAGACGCGCGTGCCCTCAGGCAGGATCTCGCGGAAGCTCTCCACCTTGGCGGCCGTGCGCGGCATCACCTCGATCGAGAAGCCATCGAGCATCGAGGCGAGGTCGCCCGTGGGGCGGACGGCGGCCTTGCGGCTCATGAAGTTCAAGATGCGCGCCATTCTGCTTTCCTCACCCTCAGTGAAAGACCGGCTGTCCCGGCTCCGTTCTCCGCGACCGCCAGTCTGTCGCCTCAGCCCCTCGCCTCGGCCCAGCCGTCCTGCGCGATCAGCGCCTTGATCCTGTCCGCGTCGTACTCGGCCTCGAGCCTCCTCGCCGTCTCGTCTGCGACAGTATCGGCGTCGCCATCGACATCGACGGGAGGCGACTTGCGCCATTCCGCTAGGTAGGCGTCGTCGTCGCGGGCGCCAACCTTCATCGCGCATCTGTCAATTGCCTGTTCGAAGCGCTCGGGGAGCGGGCGCTTCGCGGCGCGGCGGCCCTTGCCGACGATGACCTGGGCGGGGATGTCGCGCCAGTAGACGATCACAAGTTCTGCCATCGCGTGCCCTCCTCCGACGGACCGACCGGGAAATGCCCGGCTGCCGTGCCTTCGAGAGCGAGGGATAGCTGCGGCGTGACGCCCGGCCTGCAGCGATTTCGACGATCTCTGCGTCGCGAGCGACAGGATTGCCGCAGGACGGAAAATCGCAGTCGGTCGATACCGGCAGTCGCGGGATGATCTGGGGACTGCCGGGCGCCGAAAGGTCAAGCCGGCATTAACCATCGAGGTCGCAACTGGTGCTTGATACGTCGCATCCCGGCCCCTATAACCCGATGTCACTTCCACAGCCGGATATGGGGCGAGGGCCACGCCATGGCGCGCGATCTGCCGACGATCAGCTTCGAGTTCTTCCCGCCGAAATCGCCCAAGGCGGCGGCGGCGCTCTGGCATTCGGTGGAGCGGCTGGCGCCGCTTGGCCCGAAATTCGTGAGCGTGACCTATGGCGCCGGCGGCACGACGCGGGACCGGACGATGGCCGCGATCCTGGCGATGCGGGACCGGGCGCGCCTGAGCGTTGCCGGCCATCTGACCTGCGTCGGCGCGAGCCGGGACGAGGTTATGAAGGTTGCGCGCGGCTACGCGAAGCTCGGCGTCGGCCGCATCGTGGCGCTGAGGGGCGATCCGCCGGCGGGTGCGGGCGGCTTCGTGCCGCATCAAGACGGGTTTGCAAGCTCGGTCGAGCTGATCGGGGCGCTGCGCGATATGGGCGGCTTCGGCATCACGGTCGGCGCCTATCCGGAGAAGCATCCGGAGGCGGCGGATCACAAGGCCGATATAGAGTACCTGAAGCGGAAGGTGGATGCGGGCGCGGACAGCGCGATCACGCAGTTCTTCTTCGAGAACGAGACGTTTCTTCGGTTCCGCGACGCCTGCGTGCGTGCGGGCATCGATGTGCCGATCATCCCGGGCATTCTCTGCATCGACGATTTCGACAAGATGGTCGGCTTCGCGGCAGGGTGCGGCACAAGCGTGCCGCAGTGGATGCACGATGCCTATGCGAATGCGGAGACGGATGCGCAGCACGATCTCCTGTCGCTTTCGATCGCGTCCGAGCAGTGCGACGGGCTGATGGCGGAGGGGGTGGATCACCTCCACCTCTACACCCTCAACAAGCCCGACCTGCCCATGCAGCTCTGCCGCGCCATCGGCGTCGAGCCGAGCCCGGTGCAGGTCGCCGCCGGCTGCGCCTGACCTTTCCTTCGGCCCGCTTGCGCCAGCGAGATCGCTGCCCGACGGCCCCTAGGGTTGCCAGAGGGCCTGCTCCATCCAGGGATGCGGCAGCCTTAGCCTTCCCTCAGGGAGGCGGGGGCGGGATGCCAGGCACTTGGACTGCCATGCATCCGTCCACTCGGCGGCGAGCGGGTAGGGCGGCGTGACGAGCCGCTCCGGGTGAAATCCGAAGCGGTGGTAGTAGGACGGGTTGCCGAGGACGAAGACCTGCGCGACCCCTGTTTCCGCCAATCGGTCGAAGCCGCTGTGCACCACCGATGTGCCCCACCCCTGCTGTTGGTAGGCGGGCGCGACGGCGAGCGGCCCCAAGAGCGCGCCGGTCCGGGCGCCGGCTTCGGAGTCGCAGAGCGTGAAAAGGACATGCGCGGCCGGCGCCCTCCCAACGAACCCCGCGAGAGAGAGCCTCGCCCCCTCGTCGCGCAAGAAAGCCGTCACGAGGGGGCGCAGCTCCTCGTCCGGGAAGGCGAGCGGGTAGATCGCCAGGATCCCGTCGATGTCCTCGGGCGTTGTCTCGCGGACGGTCACGCAGCTGAACCCGTTGCATGGCGCATAGAGGCAAGGTGGAGCGTAATCGGCCCTGCGCCGCAAGGACCGATGAACCGGCCGGTGGGCGCAGGCTGCACGTGTCCGCAACGTCTGGCTCTAGAAGGCCCGTCGCGGCTCGCATGATGCGGCTGGCGGCGCCGGCCCTTGCCGAGGCCGGGCGAGCGACGTCGTAGAAGCGGCCGTGATGGGGCTGCGTCTCAGGCGCGCGAAGAAGCGTATGTGTATTGCCACTGACTTGTAGGCGCGCGGCCAAGCGCGTAATCCTGTTTACAAGCGGACTGGAAGAACGATGCGCAAGGCGGCGGCGGCTCAGGGAGAATTGACGGGACGGGGCGGGTCTGGTCTGCCGCTGACCGGCGATTTCGGGCTGGGCCGCGAGGGTGATGGACCGGCCGCGACGGCGCCGCTCATCGCCGCGCTGGACCTGGGGACCAACAACTGCCGTCTCCTGATCGCCCGCCCGATCGGTGAACAGGCGGCATGCGGCGCGGGTTTCGACGATGCGGGCTTCAAGGTGATCGATGCCTTCAGCCGGCCCGTTCGGCTGGGGGAGGATATCGAGCGGACGGGCAGCCTCTCGGGTGCGGCGCAGGACCGGGCGATCAAGGCGCTCAGGATCTGCGCCTCCAAGCTTCGCCAGCGCCGGGTGACGGCGGCGCGGATTGTGGCGACCGAGGCCTGCCGGCGGGCGGCCAACGGGCGCGCCTTCATCCGCCGGGTGCTGCACGAGACGGGACTGTCACTGCGCGTCATCTCGGCCGAGGAGGAGGCGCGGCTGGCGGTGGCGGGCTGCGCCCCGCTGGTCGATCCGGAGGCGGAGCAGCTTCTGGTGGTGGATATCGGCGGGGGGTCGACCGAGCTCATCTGGGTTGATCTCAGCCATGCGTCGCCCGGACGACGCCAGGCGCTGGTGCGCGCGCTCGCGCCGCTCCATCCCGGCGAGCATTGCGAGCATGCACGGGCGGCGGCGGCGCATGTCTGCGACTGGGTTTCCGTACCGCTCGGCGTCTCGACGCTGCGCGACCGCTTCGGCGGCATCGCGGATGACAGGGCCCGGTTTGCGGCGATGTCCGGCGCCTTCCGTGAGGCGCTCGACGCCTTTCGGCCCCTGGAGCCCTGCATGCGCGAGAAGCTGGCGGGCAAGCTCCAGATCATCGGCGTCTCCGGCACCGCGACGACCTATGGCGCACTGCATCTCGATCTGCGCGTCTATGACCGCACCCGGGTCGATGGCATGTGGCTGCCGAGCGACGCGGCGGAGGCAATTACCGAGCGGCTTCTGGCTATGGGCGCGGGCGGGCGGGCGCGATGCGCGGGCATCGGGTCCGGCCGGGCGGAGCTGGTGCTGTCGGGTGCGGCGATCCTGATGACGGTGCTCCGGCTCTGGCCCGATGGCACGCTCCGCATCGCGGACCGGGGTCTGCGCGAGGGCATGCTCTACGGCCTCCTGCATCAACGCCGCATGGCCTCCGACGCCGAGGCGGGCGATGCCAACGGGCCGGCCGGGCCGGCAGCGGGCTGAGCGGCGGCGCCGCATGTGGGGGAGGGCCTGATGGCATCGGGAGCGAAGGGTGGCGGCCGTGGTCGGGGCGGCGGCGCCGGCCACGGGTCGGGCGGCAGCGGCGGCGGTGGCAGTCGCGGCGCCAAACACAGTGGCCCGGTTGCCGGCGCTTCGGGGCGCGGGCAGCGCGAGCTCAAGCAGAAGGTCAAGACCGCCAAGGGCCGCCGCCTCTCCTCCACCCGCTGGCTGGAGCGTCAGCTCAACGACCCCTATGTGCGCCGCGCGCGGACCGAAGGGTTCCGCGGCCGTGCGGCCTACAAGATCGCCGAGATCGACGACAAGCTGCGCTTTCTGGTGCCGGGCGCGCGTGTGGTGGACCTCGGCTGCGCGCCCGGCGGCTGGTGCCAGGTGGCCGTAACGCGGGTGAACGCCGACGGCGCGCGGGCGGACAAGAAGCGCGGCTTCGTGCTCGGCGTCGATATCCAGGAGGTGGAGCCCATGCCGGGCGTGCTGCTGATGCAGCGCGACTTTCTGGAGGAGGGGGCGGACGAGGCGGTGCGCGCGGCGCTCGACGGGTCGGCCGATGTCGTGCTCTCCGACATGGCGGCCGCCGCCTCGGGCCACCGGGCGACGGATCATCTCAAGATCATGGCGCTGGCCGAGGCGGCGGCCGAGTTCGCCTTCGACGTGCTGGAGGAGGGAGGCACCTTCGTTGCCAAGGTGCTGCAAGGCGGGACGGAGGGCGAGCTTCTGGCCGCGCTCAAGCGCCGCTTCGCCAAGGTCGCCCATATCAAGCCGCCGGCGAGCCGGAAGGACTCGACCGAGATCTACGTCGTCGCCACCGGCTTTCGCCCGGCCGAGGATCGCGGCGAGACGGAGGAGGCGGCCGGCGAGCGGCCGAAAACGTGATCGCGCGCTGCCCGCCCTTGCCCCGCGGCTGCCAAATTCATGGCGCTAATGTCGATCCCGGGTAGCGGAGTGCTGTGTTTCCGGGGTGATCCATGTTTTGCGACAGAGTTCGTTCATTCTCCATGCTTTCAGGCGCAGCGCTTTGTGCTGCTTTGACTTTTTCCCCGGCCTCGGCGGGGGAACTCGATTGCCGCTTCTTCGAGGAGCAGGCGCGCGAGCACGACTCATCGGGGCATCCCGCAATCATGCTGGAGGCGTGCAAGGCGCTGACCGCCTATCGCGAACGGCTCCTGGAGGAGAACGTGCGCTATGCCTTCGGCCCCAGGGCGGCGGCGAGTGCCGAGAGCGTGGCGCAGCGGAGTGCGCCGCTCGATACCTTCCACGTGCTGCCCGAGTATCGGCTCTACCATCTCGCGCGGGAGACGGGGGTTCTGGCGGTGCTGCGGGAAGATGCCTACCGCAACGAAGGGCGGCCCCTTCGCGCGGCGCCCACCCTCCGGCTCCGCCCCGCACGTCCGGAGAGCCAGGAGCCCTGACGCTAGCCAGGAGGCTGCGGCGCCAATCCTCGGTTGCCGTTTTGATGCGGGTCAACGCTGCCGCGCCCCGTGGCGGCGATACTGCACTCTCCCCACAAGCCTGACCGCAGGAGAGAGCCACATGACCAGCAAAGCCACGAAGAGCAACGGCGCCCAGGCGCCGAACGGGGCAGCGTCCTTGCCCGATTTCGCGGCGATGACCCTTGGCGGCGAACGCGGGATCGAAGCGGTCGCCGAAGCGCAGGAGCATGTGATCCAGCGTATGGCGCGGCTCAACCGCGAGGTCGCCAATTTCGTGCAGCGCCGGCTCGAGCACGACCGGGAGACGGTGGCGTCGCTTGCGGCCTGCCGCAGCCCGGCCGAGGCCATGGGCGTCTGGAGCGCGTTCTTCTCGACCGCGTCGCAGCAGTACTCCGAAGCCTTCGCCTCGGTGGCCGGCATCACGGCCGCGCAGGCCCGCGATGCGGCGGAGGATCTGAGCCACGAGATGGCGGTGGTCGCCGAGCCCTTCACGCAAGGTGAGCGTCATGCTTGAGACTGAGGTTCAGCAAACTGCCGCGCAGTCGGATCGCTACCGCACGGTCGTGACCTTCTCCGACACCGATCCTGGCTCGGATGCGCGGCTTCAGGCGGCGCTGGCCGTCGCCGCGGCGGAGGACGCACATCTCACGGTGCTGACACTGCGCTACCAGCCGGACATTCCGCCCTATGCCTTCGGCGACGCGGGCGGGGGCACCATCGCGAAGTTCTTCGAGGACAGCCGGCTCGATGCGGAGAAGGCGGCGGCCGAGGCGCAGGCGAGCATCGACGCCGCCGGCGTGCGGGGCGAGGCGCTGTCCTGCGTCACGGTCTTCAGCAATCTCGAGCACCATGTGAACGTGATCGCGCGTTTCGCGGATCTCGCCGTGCTGAACCCGCCCTATGCGGAGGACGCGCCGAGGACGACGGCAGGGCTGCTCGAGGCCGTGCTCTACGAATGCGACATTCCGGCGCTCGTGATGCCCGAGGGGGCCGCGGCGCCGGATACGGGGCGGGTTCTGATCGGCTGGGACGGTAGCCGGCAGGCGTTGCGCGCCGTTCGCGGGGCAATGCCGTTTCTGCGCCGGGCGGGGATGGTGGAGATCTGCATGGTCGATCCGCTGGCAGAGTCGCCCGGGGAGCGGCTGGCAACCATGCTTTCGCGCCATGACGTGAAGGCGGAGATCACGGTGCTCGCCCGACCAGTGGGTTCGATCTCGAAGGCGATCATGCGCCATGCGCAGGAAACCGGCGCGGGGCTCGTCGTGATGGGCGCCTATGGCCACTCGCGCTTTCGCGAGGCGATGCTGGGCGGTGTCACGCGCGATACGCTCGAGGCGGTGTCGCTGCCTGTCCTCTGCGCGCATTGAGCGGGGCTCAGCCCCTGCGCGACGCTCTGGCATGGGCGACGAAGCCGAGGAGGTTGAGAAGGAGCTGGGCGGCGAGGATCTGGGTCGAGCCCGACGGGTCGTAGTCGGGCGCGACCTCCACGATGTCGATGCCGGCGATCGCGTTGCGGCGGGCAAGCGCCTGCAGAAGCTCGAGCACCTCGTAGTAGAGAAAGCCGCCATGGCTTGGGGTGCCCGTGCCCGCCGCGATCGAGGGGCAGAACGCATCGATGTCGATCGTGAGGTAAAGGCGGGCGCCTTCGGGGATGCGTGCGGCGAGCGCTTGCGGCCCGAGTGCGCGCGCCTGCCGGACCGAGAGGATGTCCGAGCCGCGGGCGCGGGCGTCCTCGTAGCCCTCCCGCGCGGTGGAGCTCACATTGCGGATGCCGATCTGGGTGAGGCCCGAGACGTAGGACCGCTCCGCCGCGCGGCGCATCGGGTTGCCGTGCCCGAAGCGGACGCCGTGGCGCTCATCTACGAAGTCGAGATGCGCGTCGATCTGGACGATGTGGAGGTGGCCATGCGTGGCGGCGTCTTCGTCGAAGGCGGCGATGGCGGGAATGTTGACCGAGTGATCCCCGCCGATGACCACCGGCGTCGCGCCGCCGGCCAGCGCGGCCCGGACGCCCGCTTCGATATTGGCGTGGGAGCGGGCGGTGTCCGTATGCACGATATCCGCATCGCCCATGTCGACGATGCGCACGTCCCCGCCGAGATAGGTGACGTCGTCCTCATGGTCGTAGGCGCCGGCATGGCCGAAGGAGAAAAGCGTCGATGCCTCGCGCACCGCCCGTGGTCCGAAGCGCGCGCCCGCCCGCCACTGGGTGCCCGCGTCGAAGGGCGCGCCGAGTACCGCGAAATCCGCATCGAGCGATGACCAGTCGGCCACGTAGGCGCGCCGCGCGAAGGTGCAGATCCCGGTGAAGGGCAGGTCGAGCCGCCCCGTCTCATATCCATGCGCCATGCGAGGATCTCCTTCTCGTCGCGGGGGCCACCATGCGAAGCGCTCCGATGGGCCGGGTCAAGCCCGGGCATCGGCCGTCGCGCTGGTTGCAGCAGGAGGACCGGGGTCGAGCCCGGGACGGCGTCGCGCCAGCGACGGCGCCGCGTAGCGCCCTCAACCGCCGGGGCAGGGTGCGAGGTCATTCGGCGCGATCCGCGCGGGGGAGACGCGGCGGGGTGCGCCTTCATAGGTGGTGCCGTTGAGGATTGCGCGGCCCGTAAGGAGATTGAGGTCGCACACCATGCTCGCGGCCGGGTCCAGCGTGTCGAAGCTCTCCCAACTGTACCCCGCCAGCACGAAGCTGCCGCCCCGCCACGCGATCGTGTGCACCTGGCGCCAGCGGTTGCGCCCGACGCTGGCGTTCTCCGCATGGACGCGGAGGCTGCCGCGCGCCGTCACCTCGAGCCATGGGATGGTGCCGAACATGCGGCCAGACCAGGCGAGACCCACGGCCTGAAGCGCGAGCGTGAAGCCGGGATCGCGCGGATGGCCGGTGAAGAGGAGGAGCGTCGCCTCCCCCGCCGCCACATCCTCGACCAGCATCGCCCTGTCCGCGGCACCGTCGCCGTCGAGATCGTCCGAGATCGCGGCGATCACGTCCTCCGCCCGGATCGCTGGACCGGCGATCGTCTCGGCCGCCCCGGCGGGGCCGTCGCCGCCCCAGACTACCCCGAGGACGAGCGCCGCGGCCGCGAGCCTTGCATTCAGCGCCCTGGCAGCCATGTGACCCGTCCCTTCCAAAGCCCGGCGCGGCATGACATGAGAGCGCCCCAAGCGCGCCATTTCCGCCGACGACAGGAGACGAGCCATGGAGATTCGGGAAGCCCTCACCTTCGACGACGTGCTGCTGGTCCCGGGTGCCTCCGAAGTGATACCGGCGCAAGCGGATCTGCGCACGCGCGTCACGAACACCATCGAGCTCAACATTCCGTTGCTTTCTTCCGCCATGGACACGGTGACGGAGCAGGGAATGGCGATCGCCATGGCCCAGGCGGGCGGGCTCGGCGTCATCCATCGCAACCTCGATATCGAGGAGCAGGCGGCGCAGGTGCGGGCGGTCAAGCGCTTCGAGAGCGGGATCGTCTACGAACCCGTGACGCTGACGCCCGAGCAGACGCTGGCCGATGCGATCGCCTATCAGGAGCGTTACCGGATCACGGGCTTTCCGGTGGTCGAGACCGGCGGGCGGCTGGTCGGCATCCTCACGAACCGCGACATCCGCTTTGCCGACGATCCCGCGATGCCGGTGGCGCAGATGATGACGAGCGAGAAGCTGGCGACCGTGCGCGAGCCGGTGGATCTCGACGAGGCGAAGCGGCTGCTGCAGTCCCGCCGCATCGAGAAGCTGCTGGTGGTGGACAGGGAGGGGCGCTGCACCGGGCTCCTCACGGTCAAGGACATCCAGAAGGCGGTGCTGAACCCGCTCGCCTCCAAGGACGGGATGGGCCGGCTCCGGGTGGCGGCGGCCTCGACCGTGGGCGATGCGGGCTACGAGCGGTCCGAGGCGCTGATCGATGCGGGCGTCGACCTCATCGTGATCGACACGGCCCATGGGCATTCGGCATCCGTGGCGGCGGCGGTCGAGCGGGTGAAGAAGCTCTCCAACGCCGTGCAGGTGGTCGCCGGCAACGTGGCGACGGGGGAGGCGACGCGGGCGTTGATCGGGGCCGGTGCCGATGCGGTGAAGGTCGGCATCGGGCCGGGCTCCATCTGCACGACGCGCGTGGTCGCGGGCGTCGGCGTGCCGCAGCTGACGGCGGTGATGGACTGCGCCGAAGCGGCGGCGGAGAGCGGGACGCCGGTGATCGCGGATGGCGGCATCAAGTTCTCGGGCGATCTGGCCAAGGCCATGGCGGCGGGTGCGCACTGCGCGATGATCGGCTCGATGCTCGCCGGCACGGAGGAGGCGCCGGGCGAGGTCTTCCTCTACCAGGGCCGCAGCTACAAGGCCTATCGCGGGATGGGCTCGGTGGGGGCGATGGCGCGCGGCTCGGCCGACCGGTATTTCCAGAAGGAGATCCAGGATACCCAGAAGCTCGTGCCCGAGGGGATCGAGGGCCAGGTGCCCTACAAGGGCCCTGCAGGCGCGGTGATCCATCAGCTTACGGGCGGGTTGCGCGCGGCCATGGGCTACACGGGCAACCGCACCATCGAGGCGATGCACGGCAACTGCCGCTTCGTCCGCATCACCGGCGCCGGCCTCAAGGAGAGCCACGTCCACGACGTCATGATCACCCGCGAGAGCCCCAACTACCGCACCGACTGAGGCGGCACCGCCTTCGCCGGCATTACCTGCCCGGCATCATTACATGCGTTCGAGCAGCCAGCGTAGCGCGGGCTTCGCGTCACCATCCTGGGAGCGCAGGCCGATCGAGGCCAGGAACCTGGCAAAGCAATCGTCGCCGACGCCGTAATACCGGCGATACTGCTCCACCTCGGCATCGGTGAGATCGGTGAGCCATGTGAGCGAGACGAGGCTAACGCCGCTGTCCCGTGCCGAAGCGGCCCCGAGCAGCGCCTGCACGAACGCTGTCTGCCCGGCGCTCTCGGCGCCGCAGCCTTCGCTCGGATAGCCGGCCTCGAGGATGAAGACGGGCCGTTCGCCGGAAAGGTGGCGGATGTGGCCCAGATCCGCGGCAACGTCGAGGCCGGGTCGGACGCGAAAGCCCTCATCCAGCGGATAGTAGGTGACGTGCACCCCGCTGCTCCGGGCGAGAAGCGGTTGCCAGCGCGGGGCATCGGCACGAAAGCCCGAATAGGTGAGCTTGGTTCCGATGGAGACGCCGGGCCTCCAGCGCTCCACCCTCCGCCGCGCCGCGTCGAGGAACTGCGCGAACGCGGCGATTTCCTTCTCGGACGCGAGGAAGCCGTCGACTTCGTTACCGATGGACACCGACAGGACGTCCGTGTCTGACAGACGGGACATCACGTCGTCGATATGGCTGGCGAAGGCGGCGATCATCTCCGGATCGTCCCAACGGCTCTGCCTGAACCGGGCCGGTCTGCGGTCGGTCGCCGTGTCGATGACGGAGAAGGTCAAGGTGAGGCTCAGCCCGGCGGAAGGATAGTATGCGTTCGCGAGCGCGGGCCAGTCGATCTCGGGACTGTACCGGCCTTCGATCCGCTCGAGGTCGTCCCAGAATAGGCTCAGCGATGTCGCGCCAGCGCCCGCGTCGCGGATGAGGGCGATTGCCGTCTCATAAGGCTCGCCGGCCGGTTGCGTCACATCGATCGATAGCTCGAACGCCGCCGCGCCGGGTGAGATCGAGAGGGCAAGCGCAGCGAGGGCGCGGAAGGGGAGTGACGCCATGGATGGGATGATAGAGACGCAGGCCCCGCCCTCAAGGCCCGCGTCACGGGTCGATAGCCCGTCGAAGAACGCGCACGAGCCGCTTTCCGCCTGGGTCCGTGTCGCGGCGATCGAGGGCCGTCGAGGGTCATGCTACGGCCCTCGGCCAGTCCGCGCGCGCGAAGCGGTGCCGACCGGCGGGCTTCACACCCAGAAAAGCCGTGGGAAGCGGCCTCTTACGGCGCCGTCGCGGTGGCGGCTAACTCCTCGAGGACGGCGCTGTAGAACGCAACGTCATCGGCCGGATAGTCGAGCCCGTGGCGCGCGAAGATGGTCTCGTAGAGATACTCTGCAGAGTTGTACGCCAGCCAGACCTGCCCCTCCGGGTCTTCGTAGACCACGGCCTTGGGCGGAAAATCGATCCCGGCGATCTGGTTCTCGCGCATGAACTTCGTGCCATAGCGCGGATTGCCGACGGCGATGACGACGGTAGGCGGAAGCTCCTCGTCATACTCGCGCGCGGCCTGCGCATGGTCAAAGCGCGAAAACACGCGAATGCCCTTCTCGCGCGCGGCAGCCTCGTAGCGATCCGCCGTTATTGCCACCGGATGCGGGCTTTCGACGCGGATGATGCCGTTTGCGTCCGTGGTCTGCGCAGCTGCGAGCGATCCGCCGAGCAAGAGCAGAAGCGTCGCGAGCGAGGCCAGACGGGCGGGGAAGATCTTCATCGCGGTTCTCCGAAGTTCGTGGGGAATGAGTGTACCGGCACCGTGGGCACGCGCGATCGCGACATCTGCGCCGAGTTCCGCAATACGCATCGGGACCCGGTCGCAGGCATTCGACAACGAACGCGACGCCTCAGTGGTCGGAATATGTGCTCACCTGGCGCCGTTTCGATATTGCCCTCGACCGTGCGAGGCGACTTTCTCGCGTCCGGCAATCAGTTTCGCCGCTGGCAGTGGCGGTCTCGCACTGCGGTCCCGGGCACTCGCAGGGCGTCGGTATCGATGCGCGTCCCGGTCCGGTCAGGCGGAGGCTGTGGGAGGCGCCCGTAAGCGCGGTTAGGTGAACGCGGGGGGCGAACGCTGGCGGGAGCGCGTCCTACATTGCGGTCACCAGCAGCACCCAGGCCGAGAGGAGGCAGCCGCAGAGGAGGGTGTAGACGCCGTTCCAGCGCAGGCCCACATGGTGGGCGCTGACCCCGCCGAGATTGCCGACCAGCACGGTCGTGGCTGTGAAGGGGCTCGACGCACCCGAGAGCGCCCAACCCGCGGTGATGGCGGCGATCAGATCCGACGGCTCGAGGCCCAGCGCGGCTGGCGCGGGCAGGAGGGGGCCTGCCAGGGAGACGGTGAGGATCGGGTTCATGCCGAGCTGGCCCGTGAGCGGTATGATCCAGACAATGGCGACGACGAGGAGGGGGGCGGGTATCGCCGCAAGGTCGATGCCGGAGGCTGCGATCCAGGGTGCGGCAAGTGCGCCGCCGGCGCTGCCGATGAGCCCGGCCATCATCAGGAGCACGATCTCGGCCCGGTAGCCCGGCAGGTCCGTGACCGTGAATGCCCGCGCGCGGGCCGCGGTATCGGCGAGGGCCGCGCGCGGGCCTGCGGTCTCATGGCGTTGCACCAGCACCCAGGCCAGCGAGAGCACGGGCACGATGACCATGACAAGGCCGACGATGCGCACCTCGGTCATCGCCACGCCGAGAAGGACGAGTGCTGCGAGTGCGCCCAGCAGAGCGAGGAGCGGCCAGATCTGTCCCCAGCCGCCCTCCGGCGGGCGGCGCGGCGGCGCGGGGTGGCTGAGGCGGGGCTTGAAGGCGGTGTCGAGCGCCCAGCCAGTGACGGCGATGATGATGCCGGTGCCGATGCAGGCAGGTGCGGCAGCCGCCCATTCGGCCCCCGGCACGACAGCCGTGGAGATGGCGATGGCGAAGGCGAGTGGGGACCAGGCGAGTGTCGAGACGAGCCCCCGCTGCACGGCCAGCAGCATGCGGCGGATGCGGTGGCGGCGGATTTCCTCGTCCTCCTCTCCCCGTGCGCTCTCGACCGCGAGGCCGCCGAGCAGGACGATGGCGCCGTAGTTCAGCAGCATCGCGAAGAGCTGGCCGCCGACGGTGAGCGCCGCGTAGCGCCGGCCGGGCGGCTGGGCCGCGAGAAAGCGGCCGCAGCTGGCGATGTCGGCCGAGCCCGAGGCGGCGGCGCGCAGGGTGGCGAGCGCCGTGAAGAAGGCGGCGATGAAGGCCGCCCGGCCGAGCGCCTCGGCCGAGATCGCCCACCCGTCCGCTCTGAGAAGAAGCGCGAGGGCGACGAGCGCGAGGCCGATGGCGAGAAAGACCTGCCGCCCGCGCGGCACGTTCGGGGCGAGGACGCCGAGGAGGGGCAGCGTGGCTAGTGCCGCCGCCAGCGACAATCCCGCTCCGCCGGTCCATTCGGCAAGGGCGACGAGCAGGGTCACCGCGAGGAGCAGCAGGCCCATCGCCCGCGCACCCGGCGGCGCGTCGCGCGCAGGCGGGTGCGCCCGGGGGGCGTCGTCGGCGGTCGTGATGGGCGACGGCATGGGATCGGTCCGGCGGCTGGCGCCCGAGCCTCGGCCAGCGCGCCCGTCATGGCAAGCATGCAGCGCAGTCGGGGAGGCGGGACGGGTCCGATGCCCCCTCGGTCCCGGCAGTGGCGACATGGCGGAGGGCGGTGTTCGCTGTTGTGGGCCGGCAGCCGACCCAGGCGCCTGACGGCTGTCGAGGCCCAGTGCGCGGTCGGCTGCTGGACGGGGCAGATGGCGCAGCCGCATCGGGTCGCTGCAAGGGCTTGGACAACGCTGGCTGCGCCAGCCCCCGCGGAATTCGGGTGGTCTCCGACAGGCGCGGGACCGGGCTGCGCCGGTCCCGCAGGTCTCGCTCAGGCCGCCGACTTGGCGCTCGCCGGGTCCCAGGCATTCTTCTGGAAGGGCGCGTCGACCGGCGTGTCGAAGATGTGGTTGACGTAGTTCGACATCACCTTCTGCGCGAGGATCAGGACCACGTCGAGGACATGCGCATCGCCGTAGCCCGCGGCCCTGAACGCCTCGACATCCGCCGCCGTCACCCGGCCGCGCTCGCGCAGCAGCTTGGGCGAGAAGGTTCGGAGCGCCTCGAGCTTCGGGTCCGAAAGGGGGCTGGCGGTGCGCAGCGCCTCGACGACGCCCGGGTCGACCTTGTCCATCTGCGCGATGGTGCTGTGGGCGGGCACGCAGTAGTGGCAGGTATGCTCGACATTGATCGCCATCCAGACGACGGTGCGCTCGGTCGCGTCGAAGCCGGTCTTCTCGACAACGAGGCCGTGGAGGCGCTGATAGGCCTCGAGATGCGCGGGACTGCTCGCCATCACGGCGTGGAGATTGGGGATCATGCCGAAAGCCTTGACCGAATTCTCTAGCAGGGGCCTTGCACCTTCGGGCGCGGTTTCGGCGGGGTGGATGGTGGGCTCGATGGCGGACATGGCGTCCTCCTCTCGCGTGTCGGGCCGGGGCAGGGATGCCGGAGCTTCGCATGGGCCGGGATCTATGGCGTGGGGGCGCGCGACGTGAAGAGGCGCTCACCATGGGGTGATGACGCCCCGGTGCCGGCACGGTTCTCGCCGCCCGGTCGTTGGAGCAAGGCATGACGCCGGCAGCGCGCCATCAGGCGGCCATCGAAGTGCTCGAGACGTGGGCCGCCGGGGCCGAGGGGCTGGACCGGTTGCTGACGGCATGGGGGCGGCGGCATCGCTTCGCAGGCTCCGGCGACCGGCACGCCATTGCCGATATTGCCTACGGCGCGATCCGCCGTGCGCGGATGCTGCAATGGCTGGGCGGCGGCGGGGATGCGGGAGGCGCGCTCGAGACGTTCCGGCCTCGCATCGCGGTGCTGGCCGATGCGGTACTGGGCGGCTTCGCCCCTGAGGCCATCGCCGGCGCAGGCCGCCACGCGCCGCCGCCCCTCGAGGCAGCGGAAGCGGCGGCGCTGGCGCGGCTGTCAGAGCTTGCAGGGTGGCCGGGCGACGAGGGTGAAGGCAGAGGGACCGCCAAAGCCGGGGATGCGGTCGGCGCGCTTCTGGCGGATGCTCCGCCGGGGGTGCGCTTCAACCTGCCGGACTGGCTCATCGAGGCGCATCCCGGATTGCCCGCGGCGGCGCTTGCCGCACTCGGCACCCGCGCGCCTGTCGATCTGCGTGCCAATACGCTCATGACCACGCGGGCGGCGGCCGCGGCGGGGCTGGCGGCTGAAGGGATCGAGACGGTGCCGGGGCCGCTCGCGGCGGACTGCTTGCGCGTGACCGCCGGCGCCCGCCGCATTGCCGGAAGTGCTGCCTATCGCGACGGGCTGGTCGAGGTGCAGGACGCGGCGAGCCAGGCGGTCGCGGTGCGCGCGGGCGCGCGGCCGGGGCAGGTGGTGCTCGACTACTGCGCCGGCGGAGGGGGCAAGACCCTGGCGCTCGCCGCCGCCATGGGCGGGCCTGCGCCGGCCGAGGGACGGCTTCTTGCGCATGACGCGGCGCCGCGGCGGATGGCCGATCTCGCGGCGCGCGCGGCGCGCGCGGGGGCGCGGATAGAGACGGTCGCGACGGCGGCGCTCGATCGCCTGGAAGATGCTTGCGACCTCGTGCTGACGGACGTGCCCTGCTCCGGCAGCGGCGCGTGGCGGCGGAACCCGGATGCGCGCTGGCGCTTCGGGCCGGCAGACCTGGAGCGCCTCAACGGCGAGCAGGAGGCGATCCTCGACAATGCGGCGCGGCTGGTCCGGCCCGGCGGGCAGCTCGTCTACGTCACCTGCTCGATCCTGGAGAGCGAGAATGCCGCCCGCATCGACGCCTTCCTCGCCCGGCATCCGTCTTACCGAGAGGTGCCGCGCAGCCGGTGGCAGACCTTTCCTGATCCGGCCCTCGGTGACGGTTTCTTTGTCTCTTCGCTGCTAAGGGAGACGTGAGCACCGCCCTTTCCCGGGGGCGGGCACGCGTGTAGTGTCGCAAGAATTGTCAGGGAGTGCCGGGATGACCGCCACAGCCGACCCCGCCAGGCCGTGGGTCGCCCCGCGCGCGGGCTTCCTTCGCAGCCTCATGGCGTCCTTTGTCCCGCGCGCGGCGGTGATGCCCCCGTCGTTTCGCGATGCGCCGGATGCGAGCGCGCTCTGCTCGCTCTCGGGCAAGGTGCTCGACCGCAATCCCGCGCTCGAGGCGCTCGATACGCCGCACGGCTATGTTGGTGAGGTCATGGCGGCGCTGGCGGACAGCGATGCCGCCCTCGTCTACCGGCTCAGCCGCAGCGCCGCGCGGCTCGGCTTCGCGCTCGAGCAGGTGCGCTGCAGGCCCATGGACGAGGTTGCCTATCTCGCCGTCTCCAAGGTCGATGACGACCGTCTGCTCTGGCGGCTGATCAGCCCCGAGCGGCTCGCGGATGCGGTGCTGCCCGCGCTTTCCCATCGCTATGAGGGCGCGCCCTTTGCCTATCTCCGCGTACCGGCGAGCGGAGAGACAGGCTCGAACGCGCGGTTCCGCGAGCTCTTCGGCAGCGAGCGGACGAGCGTGCTGGACCGGCTTACCGGGCGGAGCGGCGAGCTTCTGCCCGGGCGCCACTGGCTCGAGACGCAGGACGGCAAGGACCGGCTGATGCGCGTCTTTGTGCCCGGCGGGCGTGACGAGGGGCTGGCCCTGCGCGAGGCGTTTCTCTTCGAGCTGTCCCGGGACGAGGCGATCGAGGGCGGAGGGCTCAGCGATCTCGACGACGTGCCCGCGGCGATGACCCAGCTCCAGGCGGACGGCACGGTGCTCTGGCTCAACGCCGCCGCGCGGCGCGCGCTCGGCTCCGCTGCCGAGCCCGGGCGCAACCTTGCGGAAGTGGTGCAGTGCCGCGGCCGCCCGCTGACGGGCCTCATCGAGGAGGCGCGCAGTTCCCCCGGCCAGGGCCGTGTCGAGATGGTCTACGCCACGACGGGCACTGCCGAGCGCGCGCTACAGATCACCATGATGCCGAGCCGCGCCGATGGCGGGCAGACGCTGCTGGCCGTGCTCAACGACGCGTCGGAGCTGCAGGCGCTGCAGGACAAGTATGCGCAGTCCCAGAAGATGGAGGCGGTCGGCAAACTGGCGGGGGGCGTCGCGCATGACTTCAACAATCTCATCACCGCGATCAACGGGCATTGCGACCTCCTGCTGCTCGGAAAGGATGCCACACAGCCCGAATACTCCGATCTCATGCAGATCCGGCAGAACGCAAACCGTGCGGCGGCGCTCGTTCGCCAGCTTCTGGCCTTCAGCCGCAAGCAGACGCTGAACCCGACCCTTCTGAGCATCTCGGACGTGATCTCGGACACGCTCTACCTGCTCGACCGGCTGATCGGGGACCGGGTGCGCCTCGCGCTCGATCCCGATCCCGGCGGACCCGTGGGCATGGTGCGGGCGGACAACCGTCAGCTCGAGCAGGCGCTCATGAACCTCGTCGTCAACGCGCGCGACGCGATGCAGGGCGGCGGTACGGTGACCATCTCGACCCGCCGCCGCCGTTTCCGCTCGGATCATGAACGCCAGGGCAGCGTCATCCCGGCCGGGGACTATGTGGAGCTTGCGGTCGCGGATGAGGGCACCGGGCTCGACGAGTCGGTGATCGGAAAGGTCTTCGATCCCTTCTTCACCACGAAGGCGCAGGGGGAGGGCACGGGGCTCGGCCTCTCCACGGTCTACGGCATCGTCAACCAGTCGGGCGGCTTCGTCTTCGCCGAGAACCGCCCCGAGGGGGGTGCGTGCTTCCGCATGCTGCTGCCGCGGATCGAGCCGCAGCGTGCGACGGAGGCCAAGCCGGAAAGCGTGAAGGCGCCGGACCTTACCGGCCAGGGCTCGGTCCTGCTGGTCGAGGACGAGGCGGCCGTGCGCTCCTTCGCCGCGCGCGCACTGCGCCTGCGCGGCTACGATGTCGAGGCGACGGAGGAGGCGGAAGAAGCGCTCCATTTCCTGGAGGACGAGGAGCGTCACTTCGACCTCATCGTCTCCGACGTGATGATGCCGGGCATGGACGGGCCGGCCTTCATCGCCGAGGCGCGCAAGCTGCGGCCGGATCTGCGGGTGCTGTTCGTCTCGGGCTATGCCGAGGAGGCGTTCCGCAAGGACATCGAGAACCCCGACTATGCTTTCCTGCCCAAGCCGTTCAGCCTCGCCGAGCTCACCGCCAAGGTGAAGGAAGTGCTTGCAAAGCAGGACTGATCGCGTCGGAAGGCCGTGAGCTTAAGACTGCGTTCACCATGTAACACCCATCCTGACTTCGTGGCGGATGATCGAATGTTCTGTTTTTGCCCCGCAGAATATGCGAACATCTTATGAACAAGGCCGAGTTTGAATCGGCCCGGCCAACATGAAAGAAGGGTTGGGGCAGGTGGATCAGACAATACTGAAACTCGACGAGAGGCGTGGCATGGACAAGCAGAAGGCGCTCGAGAGCGCGTTGGCGCAGATCGAGAGGAGCTTCGGCAAGGGCTCGATCATGAAGCTCGGGCAGCAGACCGCGCTCGATATCGAGGGAACCTCGACAGGCTCGCTGGGGCTCGACATCGCGCTCGGCATCGGCGGGCTGCCCAAGGGGCGGATCATCGAAATCTTCGGGCCGGAAAGCTCGGGCAAGACCACGCTGGCGCTCCACACGGTGGCGGAGGAGCAGAAGAAGGGCGGCATCTGCGCGTTCGTCGATGCCGAGCATGCGCTCGATCCTGTCTATGCCCGCAAGCTCGGCGTGAATGTGGACGATCTGCTGATCTCCCAGCCGGATGCGGGCGAGCAGGCACTCGAGATCACCGACACGCTGGTCCGCTCCGGCGCGGTTAGCATGATCGTGGTCGACAGCGTCGCGGCGCTGACCCCGCGCGCGGAGCTCGAGGGCGATATGGGCGATGCGCAGGTGGGTGCCCAGGCACGCCTCATGAGCCAGGCGATGCGCAAGCTCACCGGGTCGATCAGCCGCTCGAAATGCATGGTCATCTTCATCAACCAGATCCGCATGAAGATCGGTGTGATGTTCGGCTCGCCGGAGACGACGACGGGCGGCAACGCGCTCAAGTTCTACTCTAGCGTGCGCCTCGACATCCGCCGCATCGGTGCGCTCAAGGATCGCGACGAGGTGATCGGCAATCAGACCCGCGTGAAGGTGGTCAAGAACAAGGTCGCGCCCCCCTTCAAGCAGGTGGAGTTCGACATCCTCTACGGCTCCGGCATCTCCAAGACCGGCGAGCTCATCGATCTCGGCGTCAAGGCCGGCGTCGTCGAGAAATCCGGCGCCTGGTACTCCTACGGGGACCAGCGGATCGGCCAGGGGCGGGAGAACACTCGCGCCTTCCTGAAGGACAATCCGGACATTGCCCTCGCCATCGAGGACAAGATCCGCGCCGCCCATGGGCTCGACTTCGATGCCGCACCCGAGGTGGATGACAACGAAGGCGTGCTGGAAGCCTGATCCTCGATCAGGCGAGAGCGATTACGGCCGCGCTTCGCCAGAGGCGCGGCCTTCTTCTTTTGTAATGGCGTTGTTGTGCCGGCGTCGCATCATGGGATCGCAGGTGCGCCAGAAATAGCGATAAAACTAGTTTTATAAATCTATCGGCCGTCGAAGGGCCGACGCGAAGAGCAAATATACCCGTAACGGAGCCTGCGGCCTGGCGCACGGATCGGCCGGTGCCACGCCCTGCGTCCAAGCGCCGGGCAGACCTCGTGACCTGCCGAGCACTGGTAGGAGAGTAAAAGATGGGAATTTATACACCTAGCTAGCCGCTCGCCCAGCGCTGGTTCGGAGGCTGAAGATTTCCCGGGCGGCATCGAGGCTGACGGCGTTTGCCAGGGTGTGCTTCAAGCCCTGCTCAGGGATCGGGAGTGACCGTCCCTTGCACTCGATCGCCGCCGCGCCGAGCGGCCGCCGCAAGCATAATCGGAGAGCGTGCGCCCGCCTGCCCGGCGCTTGAGCGCTGCTGGACAGCCCATGGCCCAGCGGCTAGAGCGACAGCGTCCCGCAAGCACCGGAAGTCGCCTCATGCCCAGCCTGAACGAGATCCGCTCGACCTTTCTCGACTTCTTCGCGAAGAACGGCCACGAGGTGGTGCCGTCCTCGAGCCTCGTGCCGAAGAACGACCCGACGCTGATGTTCACGGCCGCCGGGATGGTGCAGTTCAAGAACCTCTTCACGGGGCTCGAGCATCGGGACTACACGCGCGCGGCGACGAGCCAGAAATGCGTACGCGCGGGCGGCAAGCATAACGACCTCGACAATGTCGGCTATACGGCGCGCCATCACACCTTCTTCGAGATGCTCGGCAACTTTTCCTTCGGCGACTACTTCAAGGACGAAGCTATTCCCTATGCCTGGGACCTCGTCACCAAGGAGTTCGGGCTGGCTCCCGAGCGGCTGCTGGTCACGGTCTTCCACGACGACGAGGAAGCGGTCGCGATTTGGAAGAAGCACGCGGGCCTGCCCGACGAGCGGATCATCCGGATCGCGACGGACGACAAT
This sequence comes from Pseudomonadota bacterium, assembly GCA_039030915.1. GTDB lineage: Bacteria > Pseudomonadota > Alphaproteobacteria > Rhodobacterales > Rhodobacteraceae > Thermohalobaculum. The sequence continues at coordinate 20,727 of JBCCDG010000034.1, forward strand.
TTCTGGACCATGGGATCCGTCGGCCCCTGCGGCCCCTGCACCGAGATCTTCTACGACCACGGGGACCATATCTGGGGTGGCCCGCCGGGCAGCCCGGAGGAGGACGGGGACCGGTTCGTGGAGATCTGGAACCTCGTCTTCATGCAGTACGAGCAGTTCGAGGACCGTCCGCGCCAGCCGCTGCCCCGCCCGAGCATCGATACCGGCATGGGGCTCGAGCGGATCGGCGCGGTGCTTCAGGGAAAGCACGATAATTACGACACCGATCTCATGCGCGCGCTCATCGAGGCCTCGGCGCATCAGACCTCGAGCGATCCGGACGGGCCGGGAAAGACGCATCACCGCGTGATCGCGGACCATCTCCGCTCGACCTCGTTTCTGATCGCTGACGGGGTGCTGCCGTCCAACGAAGGGCGCGGCTATGTGCTCCGCCGCATCATGCGGCGAGCGATGCGGCATGCGCATCTCCTCGGTGCGGAGGACCCGCTGATGCACCGCCTCGTGCCGGAGCTGACGCGCCAGATGGGGGAGGCCTTTCCGGAGCTCGTCGAGCATCGTGCCCTCATCGCCGACACGCTCGAGCGCGAGGAGGTGCGGTTCCGCCGCACGCTCGACCGCGGCCTCGGATTGCTCGAGGAGGAGCTGGGCAGGCTTGGAGAGGGTCCGGCGCTCCCGGGGGAGACGGCATTCAAGCTCTACGACACCTATGGCTTCCCACTCGATCTCACGCAGGATGCGCTGCGCGAGCGGGGCCGCATGGTGGACACCGACGGCTTCGACCGCGCGATGGCCGAGCAGAAACGCCAGGCTCGCGCCGCCTGGGCGGGCTCTGGCGATGCGGCGGAGGAGGGGGTCTTCTTCGCGATCCGCGAGGAGGCGGGATCCACCGAGTTCCTCGGCTATGACAGCGAGAGCGCCGAGGGCATGATCCGCGCCGTTGCGAAGGGTGGGGAGCGCGTGGGCTCGGCCAGCGTGGGCGAAGCCGTGGCGATCATCCTCAACCAGACGCCCTTCTATGCGGAGAGCGGCGGGCAGGTCGGCGACACGGGCATCATCGAGGGCACTTCGGGCCGTGCCCGGGTCAGCGACGTCAAGAAGAAGGCGGGCGATCTCTTCGTCCATCTCGCGACGATCGAGGAGGGCACGCTGGGCGAGGGCGAGCCGGTGAAGCTCGCGGTCGACGCCGCGCGCCGTGCGGGGATCCGCGCAAATCATTCCGCTACTCATCTCATGCATGAGGCGCTTCGGGCGGCCCTCGGGGATCACGTGGCGCAGCGCGGCAGCCTGGTGGCGCCGGACCGGCTGCGCTTCGATTTCCAGCACAACGACGCGATGACGGCGGAGGAGCTGTCGCAGGTCGAGGCGGAGGTGAACGATCTCGTGCGTCAGGACAGCCCGGTGACAACGCGGCTGATGACGCCCGACGATGCGGTGGCCGAAGGGGCCCGCGCGCTTTTCGGCGAGAAGTACGGCGAGGAGGTGCGCGTCGTCTCCATGGGCCGGCGCGACGCACGGCATATGGGAGGCGAGAGCGGGCCCGCGGGGCTGACCTACAGCCTCGAGCTCTGCGGGGGTACGCATGTGGGGCGCACGGGCGAGATCGGGCTCTTCAAGATCGTGGGCGAAGGTGCGTCCTCCGCCGGCATCCGCCGGGTCGAGGCGCTGACCGGTGCTGCGGCGCTCGAATATGTGGCCGAACGGGAGGGCGCGCTCGACCGCGTGGCCGCCGCACTCAAGACCCGCCCCTCCGAGGCGCCCGACCGTGTTGCGGCGCTCCTGGCGGAGCGGCGGCAGATGGAGCAGGAGATCGCGGCGCTTCGCAAGCAGCTCGCGCTCGGCGGGGGCGGCGGCGAGGCGGCGGGGCCGCGGGACGTGGCCGGTGTCCCGTTCCTGGCGCAGAACCTCACTGGCGTGAACCCCAAGGATCTCCGCGGCCTCGTCGACGAGCACAAGAAGCGGCTCGGATCGGGCGTCGTGCTCCTGGTGGCGGAGGCTGGCGGCAAGGCGAGCATCGCCGCGGGCGTGACGGCGGACCTCACCACGCGCGTCTCGGCCATCGACATCGTGAAGGCCGCGGTCGAGGCAGTGGGCGGTGTCGGCGGCGGGGGGCGGCCGGACATGGCGCAGGGCGGCGGGCCGGATCCGGCAAAGGCGGAGGACGCAATCCGCGCCGCCGAGGCCGTGATCTCGGGCTGAGGGGTTGTCTCTGATGCAGGTGGGGCCGCGCGGGTTCCCGGAACCCGGTCGCCGCTGCGATCGGCCGCTCGCGACGGAGACGCGCGCCGCGCACGTAACGATGGGTGTCCAAGCAACGGGAGACACCCCCATGAAGAAGTTCCTTCTCTGCGGCGCGGCGCTCGCCGCTCTCGGCGCCGCCGTCATGATCGCGGATGTGCCGGGCGCGCTTGCGCAGGAAGGTGACCGCCATGCGGCACGCGGCGAGCATCACTACGGATCGGGCGCGCGCCATCACGGCCGGCATCATCGGGCTGAAGGTCGCCGCGGCGAGCGCCGGGCGATGCGCGGTCTCATCCGGCTGCAGGAAAACTACGACATCGACGGCGACGGCGCGGTAACGCAGGCGGAGATCGACGAAGCGCGCGCGACGCGGGTCGGCGAGTTCGATGCGGACGGCAGCGGCGCGCTGAGCCTCGCGGAGTACGAAGCGCTCTGGCTCGATGCGATGCGTGAGCGGATGGTCCGCCGCTTCCAGAGCCATGATCGCGATGGCGACGGCACCGTGACGGCCGAGGAGTTCCAGCGCCGGACGGCCAACATGGTGATGATGCGGGACCGCAACGGCGACGGCGCGCTCAGCGTCAACGATCTCGGCCACGGCCGCCGGGCCGAGGCGCCTGAGGCTACGAACGAGTAAGCGGCGTGGCCGGCCCCGGCTCCGGGGCCGGCCGAACGCTCACATCAGCATCGACATCGGGTCTTCGAGATAGCCGACCAGCGCCTCGAGGAACTGCGCGCCGAGGGCGCCGTCGATCACCCGGTGATCGACCGAGAGGGTCACGGACATGACCGTGGCCGTCGCCACCGCGCCGTCCTTCACCACCGGCTTCTTCACGCCCGCACCGACGGCAAGGATGCTGCCATGCGGCGGGTTGATAACCGCGTCGAAGTTCTCGATCCCGAACATGCCGAGATTGGAGATCGCGAAGGTGCCGCCCTGATACTCGGACGGGCTGAGCTTGCGCTCCCGCGCCCGGGCGGCGAGGTCCTTCATCTCCGCCGAGATCTTGGAGAGGGACTTGGTGTCCGCATCCTTGATCACCGGCGTGAAGAGCCCGCCCTCGATGGCGACGGCCACGGCCACGTCGGACGCCTTCATCTGCAGCATGCGGTCGCCCGCCCACACCGCATTGCAGCCCGGCACGGCCTGGAGCGCGAGGGCCGAGCCCTTGATGATGTAGTCGTTGACCGAGAGCTTAATGCCCCGCTTCTCGCCCTTGGCGTTCATCTGGGAACGCAGCGCCAGCAGATCGTCGAGCATGATGTCCCGGCGGAGATAGAAGTGCGGGATCGTCTGCTTGGCCTCGGTCAAACGGCTTGCCACCGTCTTCCTCATGCCATCGAGCTGCACTTCCTCGAATTCGCGGTCCGAGAACATCTTGGCGACCGCTTCGGCGGACGCGCCCTGGGGTGCCGCGGCCTTGGGCGCGTCGGCCGGCTTCTCGGCCGCGGCTTCGGGCTTGGCGCCCGGCTTGGCGTTCTCGACATCCGCCTTGACGATGCGGCCATGGGGACCGGAGCCCTTGATCTGGGAAAGATCGAGGCCCTTGTCCTTGGCGATGCGCCTCGCGAGCGGGGAGGCGAAGAGCCGTTCGCCGCCCGATTTCGGTGCGGAGGCCGAGCCTTCCTGTCCGCCCGCGGAGGGCGGCGCGTCGCCCCGGCCATGACCCTGCTGCGGCTCGGTCTTGGGCGGTGCCTCGGCAGCGGCGGCATCCGGCGAAGCGTCGCTGCCGTTCGGTGCCGGAGCAGGCTCCGCCTTGTCGAGATCGCTTTCGTCCTCACCCTCCTCGAGCAGGATGGCGATGACCTCGTTGACCTTCACCGCGTCGGTGCCTTCCGAGACGACAATCTTGCCGACCGTACCCTCGTCGACCGCCTCGACCTCCATGGTGGCCTTGTCGGTCTCGATCTCGGCAATGACGTCACCGCTCTCGACGGTGTCGCCTTCCTTGACGTTCCATTTCGCGAGCTTGCCCTCCTCCATGGTGGGCGAGAGCGCGGGCATGAGTATGTTGATGGGCATGGGGCGCGCTCCTCAGCTCCGGTAGCAGACGGCCTTGGCCGCATCGACGACCTCGGCCGTTGTGACGAGGGCCAGCTTCTCGAGATTGGCCGCGTAGGGCATGGGCACGTCCTTGCCGGTGAGGTTGATGACCGGCGCGTCGAGCCAGTCGAACGCCTCCTGCATCAGCGTCGCCGAGATGTGATTGCCGATGGAGCAGACGGGCCAGCCTTCCTCGACCGTGATGCAGCGGTTGGTCTTCTGCACCGAGCGGACGACGGTGGCGGTATCCATCGGGCGGATGGTACGCAGATCGATGACCTCGGCCTCGATCCCCTCGCCAGCCAGCGCCTCGGCCGCCTCCATGGCGTATGTCATGCCGATGCCGAAGCTCACGATGGTTATGTCCGAGCCCTGACGCGCGATGCGCGCCTTGCCGAGGGGTACGGTAAAGTCGTCCATCATCGGCACGTCGAAGGACTTGCCGTAGAGAATCTCGTTCTCGAGGAAGATGACCGGGTTCGGGTCGCGGATCGCCGACTTCAGCAGCCCCTTGTAGTCGGAGGCGGTGTAGGGCTGCACGACCTTCAGGCCCGGGATATGCGCGTACCACGCCGCATAGTCCTGGCTGTGCTGGGCGGCGACGCGGGCGGCGGCGCCGTTGGGGCCGCGGAAGACGATGGGACAGCCCATCTGACCGCCTGACATGTAGAGCGTCTTGGCCGCTGAGTTGATGATCTGGTCGATCGCCTGCATGGCGAAGTTGAAGGTCATGAACTCGACGATAGGCCTCAGTCCCGCAAAGGCGGCGCCGACGCCGATGCCGGCGAAGCCATGCTCCGTGATCGGTGTGTCGACCACGCGCTTGTCGCCGAATTCCTGCAGGAGCCCCTCGGTGATCTTGTAGGCGCCCTGATACTCGGCAACCTCCTCGCCCATGACGAAGACATCGCCGTCGCGCCGCATCTCTTCGGCCATGGCATCGCGGAGGGCGACGCGTACGGTCTGCTGAGCGGTCTCGGTCCCCTCGGGCCAGTCCGGCTCGACGACGTTCTCTTCGGGCTCGGGCGCCTTGGCGGCGGCAGGGGGGGCGGAGGGCGCCTCGGCTTCCGCCTTGTCCTCGGCAGGCTCGGGTGCGGGGGCGCCGCCGCCGCTGCCGCCGGAACTCGCGTTTTCCAGCGCGCTTTCGTCCTCACCCTCCTCGAGGAGGATCGCGATAGGGGTATTCACCTTCACGGCATCCGTCCCCTCGTCGATCAGGATCTTGCCGACGGTCCCCTCATCAACCGCTTCGACCTCCATGGTGGCCTTGTCGGTCTCGATCTCGGCGATCACGTCACCGGAAGTGACGTTGTCGCCTTCCTTGACGTTCCATTTGGCCAGCTTGCCCTCCTCCATGGTGGGGGAAAGCGCCGGCATCAGCACTTCGATGGTCATGTCCGGTTTCCTCCCCCGGGATCAGGCGTATACGTCCGTCCAGAGCTCTTCGACCGCGGGCTCCGGGCTTTCCTGGGCGAACTTTGCGCAGTCGTTGATGCGCTTCTTCACCTCTTTGTCGATTTCCTTGAGCGCGTCCTCATCGGCGACCTTCTGGTCGATCATCAGCTTCTTGAGCTGCTCGATGGGATCGCGCGTCTCGCGCATCTTCGAGACCTCGTCGCGCGTGCGGTACTTGGCCGGGTCGGACATGGAGTGGCCGCGGTAGCGATAGGTCATGCATTCGAGGATGTACGGGCCCTTGCCCGCGCGGCAGTGCTCGACCGCGCGCTGGCCCGCCTCGGCCACCTTGATCACGTCCATCCCGTCGACCTCCTCGCCCGGAATGCCGAAGGCGTTGCCGCGCTCGAAGAGCTTGGCGGACGAGGTGGAGCGCTGCTGCGCGGTGCCCATGGCGTATTTGTTGTTCTCGATGACGAAGATGCAGGGCACCTCCCAGAGCGCGGCCATGTTGAAGGTTTCGTAGACCTGGCCCTGGTTTGCCGCGCCGTCGCCGAAATAGGTAAGGCACACATGGTCATTGCCACGGTACTTGTTGGCATAGGCGAGGCCCGCGCCCAGCGGGACGTTGGCGCCGACGATGCCATGGCCGCCGTAGAACTGCTTTTCCTTCGAGAACATGTGCATCGAGCCGCCCTTGCCCTTGGAGTAGCCCCCCTCCCGGCCCGTGAGCTCGGCCATCACGCCATCGGGGTCCATACCTGCGGCCAGCATATGCCCATGGTCGCGATAGGTGGTGATCACCTGGTCGCCGTCCTTGCAGTGGCTCTGCAGCCCGACGACAACCGCTTCCTGCCCGATATAGAGGTGGCAGAAACCGCCGATCAGCCCCATGCCGTAGAGCTGACCCGCCTTCTCCTCGAAGCGCCGGATCAGCAGCATGTCCTCATAGTACTTCTTCATCTCATCGGGCGACGGGCTGTTGCTCGCCGCCTTCTTCCTGGATGTGCGGGCTGCCATGCGTGTCTCCTCCGGTATTCTTTTTCTGGCCGTCCGGGCGGCTGGCGCGCGCGCTGCGCTGGCCCGGTGAGGACGGCGGGCGAGGCGGGTTGCTCCGGGCGAAGCATAGAGCCCACGCAGGATGGATAAAGGGCGAGGGGGGCGCAAGAGGCCGCAGGCGCAAGGAGCTACACGGTTTCGGTGCTCGACAGCGCTACCGCGTAGTGGGTGTCGGGCGCAGGCTCAGCGCCGGATCACCAGCTCGTCCCGCCGTGCCACGCCCAGCACGTCGCGCGCCCGCTCGTCCAGCAGGTCGAGATCGAGAAAATCGGGGTTCAGCCGGCGGACGAGATTGGCGACTTCCTGCCGCTCCGCTTCCGCCTCCGCAAGCTCGACCTCGAGGGCGACGATCTCGGCACGCGCGACGTGAAGCGCGCGCAGCCCCCGCTGCCCTTCGAGGGCGCTGTGTGCGAAGATGAGCGCGATCGCGAGCAGGAGCACGTAGGCCCCTGGCGCGAATGCCTGCTTCCAGTCGATCCTGCTCATGTGCACGTCACCTGATACACCAGCACTGGTTGTGCTTATCAAAGCGATGCGCTGCAAGCGACAATTCTGGCGCGGGGCGCGTGGCGCTTGAAGGCGCGACCGGAAAACACCATCTGCCTGCCGCGCCGGCTTGCGGCGTGGTCCCGCGCTTGTGGCCCGGGCGGATTGTACCCTCATGATCCTCGACATCCTGCTTCCGCTCGGCCTCGGCGGCGCGCTCCTGGCCTGGGGCGGCGACCGGCTGGTGGAGGGCGCGTCCGAGGGCGCGCGGCGTCTGCGCCTCTCGCCCATCTTCATCGGCACGGTGCTGGTGGGTTTCGGCACGTCGGCGCCCGAGCTTCTGACCTCGGTGGCCGCGGCACGGTCCGGCCTGCCCGATATCGCGCTCGGCAACGTAGTCGGCTCCAACATCACCAACGTGCTGTTGATCGGCGGCGTGGTGGCGCTGCTGGCTCCCTGGGCTGTGGCGCAACAGGCGCTCGCGCGGGACTACGCCTTCGGGGTGGCTGCGGTCGCGCTTCTTGCGATGGCGATGCTGGGCGGTGCCCTCCATGCGATGACGGGCGCGCTCTTCCTCCTCCTGCTCGGCTGCGTCACCATCGTCGCGCTGATGGGCGGCGGGCAGGCCGCCAAAACGGTCGAGATCGCGCCGGTCGCCAGGCCCGTGCTCTGGCGCGCCGGGCTCTACGGGGGCCTGGGGCTCGCCGCGGCGCTCTTCGGTGCGGGGCTCTTCGTCGAGGGCGCGTCGGATGCGGCGCGGGCCTTCGGCATGAGCGAGGCCGCCATCGGCGCGAGCATCGTGGCGCTCGGTACGTCACTTCCCGAGCTTGCAACCTCCGTCATGGCGGCACGACGGCGCGAGGCGGGCATCGCCCTCGGCAACATCGTAGGCTCCAACCTCTTCAACGTCCTGGGCGTTCTCGGCGCGACGCTGCTTGTGGCCGGGATCACGCCTGCTGCGGAGACGCTCTGGCGCGATCTGCCGGTGCTCGTACTGACGACGCTGGCGCTCGGCTGGCTGCTGCTCGGGCCGCGCGGCGCGGGGCGGGCAACGGGCGTGGCCCTCCTCGGCACCTACGTCCTCTACCTCGCGCTCATGCTCTGATCGCGCCGCCGGGGGCGATCAATGCTCCCCGCGGGGCACCACCGCGCGGCCGGCGTATTCGGCGGCGTCGCCCAGCTCCTCCTCGATGCGGAGGAGCTGGTTGTACTTCGCCAGCCGGTCCGACCGGGCGAGCGAGCCCGTCTTGATCTGCCCGCAATTCGTGGCGACGGCGAGGTCGGCGATGGTCGCGTCCTCCGTCTCGCCCGAGCGATGGGACATGACCGCAGTATAGCGCGCGGAATGGGCCATCTGCACGGCCTCGAGCGTCTCTGAGAGCGTGCCGATCTGGTTGACCTTCACCAGGATCGAGTTGGCGGTCGCGAGGTCGATCCCCTTCGAGAGCCGCTCCACATTGGTCACGAAGAGGTCGTCGCCCACCAGCTGGCATTTCTTGCCGATCACCTCGGTCAGGAGCGCCCAGCCGTCCCAGTCATCCTCTGCCATCCCGTCCTCGATGGAGATGATCGGGTAGTTGTCGACCAGCTTCTGGAGGTAAGCGACCATGTCGCCATAGGCGAACTCCAGCCCCTCGCCCTTGAGGCGGTAGAGCTTGGCTCCTTCGTCGTAGAATTCGGTGGAAGCGGCATCGAGCGCGAGATGCATATCCTCGCCGGGCTTGAAGCCGGCCTTCTCGATGGCTTTGCAGATGAAGTCGAGCGCTTCGCGGGCCGAGCCGATATTGGGCGCGAAGCCGCCCTCGTCGCCGACATTGGTGTTGTGCCCGGCCGCCTTCAGCTCCTTCTTGAGCGTGTGGAAGACTTCGGCCCCCATGCGCAGCCCCTCGCGGAAGGAGGGCGCGCCCGTCGGCATGATCATGAATTCCTGGATGTCGATCGGGTTGTCCGCATGCTCGCCGCCGTTGACGATGTTCATCAGCGGCACGGGCAGGGTGCGGGCCGAGACGCCGCCCACATAGCGGAAGAGCGAGAGGCCGGAGGAGGACGCCGCCGCCTTGGCGACGGCAAGCGACACGCCGAGGATCGCATTGGCGCCGAGGCGGGCCTTGTTGGGCGTGCCGTCCAGCTCGATCATCGCGCGGTCGATGGTGCTTTGCGCATAGCCATCGACGCCGGCCAGCGCCTCGAAGATCTCGCCATTGACCGCGTCGCGCGCCTTCTCGACACCCTTGCCGAGATAGCGCTCAGGGTCCCCATCGCGCAGCTCCACGGCCTCATGCGCGCCGGTGGAGGCGCCCGAGGGCACGGCAGCGCGTCCCTCCGCCCCGTCCTCCAGCATCACATCGACCTCCACGGTCGGATTGCCGCGGCTGTCCAGGATCTCGCGGGCGGTGATGTCGATGATGGCGCTCATGGGAAGGCCCCCTGTTGATGGTCGTTGCGCGGGGTGTAACGCGGGGGCGGACGGGGAAACAACCGGGTCTTGCGGCGGCTTCCAGGAGGTCTCGGGTCGGGTCCGGGACGCGAAGGCCAGCGGCAGGCGCTCGGTGTCCAGCGCTCGACCCGGGACCCCCGGTTTCGGGATCCGCTCAGCCCTCGGCCTTCTCGGCCCGCTTTATCTCGGTCCAGAGGGTGTCCATCTCGCCAAGATCGGCCTCCCAGACGGTGCGGCCCTGAGCGCGGAGCGCAGCTTCGACGGCGCGGAAGCGGCGCTCGAACTTGGCGTTGGTGCCGCGGAGGGCGGCTTCGGCGTCGACGCCGAGATGGCGACCGAGATTGACGATGACGAAGAGGAGGTCGCCGAACTCGTCCTTTATGCGCTCAGGGTTGCGCTCGCCCTCAGGGGCGCCAACCTCCTCGCGGAGCTCGCCGGCTTCCTCGACCACCTTCGCCATCACGTCGTCGGGGTCCTTCCAGTCGAAGCCGGGCTTCGCCGCGCGCTTCGTGAGCTTGAGCGCGCGCGCGAGCGCCGGCATGCCGCCGGGCACGTCGTCGAGCACGCTGTCGCGCCGCTCGCCCTTCTCCGCGCGCTCGGCGGCCTTGATCTCCTCCCAGTCCACCTTCTCCGGGTCGGCCCGGGCGCCGCCCGGCTCCGTGCCGAAGACATGGGGGTGGCGGCGCAGCATCTTGTCGGCGGAGGCGCGGGCGACGTCGTCGAAGGTGAAGGCTCCCGCCTCCTCCCCGATGCGGGCGTGATAGACGACCTGGAGGAGAAGGTCGCCGAGCTCGTCCACCAGCGCCGGCGTATCCCTCGCCGCGATCGCCTCGGCCACCTCGGTTGCCTCCTCGATGGTATAGGGGGCGATGCTCTCCCAGGTCTGTTCGCGATCCCACGGGCAGCCGTCGGGTGCGCGGAGGCGGGCCATGATCTCGAGCAGCCGTTCGAGCCCGGCCGCGCGGTCGAAGACCAGCGCGTCGGAGGCGGTGCGGTCAGGCAGCGGACGATCCGGGCGGGTGTCCTTCATGCCCCCTCCTTCGCCGCCTTCTGGCGCGCACGGATGCCGATGATGTTGCCGGCCAGGATAATGCCGGCGCCGACGAAGACGGCGATCTCCAGCTGCTCGCCATAAAGGACCGCGCCGGCGGCGGCGATGACGGGCAGGCGCATGAACTCCATCGGTGCCACGACGGAGGCGGGGGCGGCGAAGAGCGCGCGGGTGAGGCTGAAATGCGCGGTCAGCCCGCAGAGACCGACCAGCAGCACCCAGGGGATGAGCGCGTCCGACGGCCAGGTCATCCCGCCCGGCAACGCGCAGAGCACGCCCATGACGGCCTGCGAGAGCGTCATCCAGAAGAGGACGCAGAGCGCCGAGTCCTCCCGGCTGAGACGCTTGGTGAAGATGTTGGTGAAGGCGAAGCCGATCGCAGCGAAAAGCCCGGCGGCATGGCCGAGGCCCAGCGGCTCGAGCCCCGGCCGCGCGACGATCAGGATCCCCACGAAGCCGATCAGTGCGGCCAGCACCGCGCTCCGGGTCAGCCGCTCCGCCAGCAGGAGCGGCGCCAGCAGCACCACCCAGATCGGATTGGTGAATTCGAGCGCCACGAGCTGCGCCAGCGGGATCATCGCGATCCCGTAGAACCAGGCGTTCTGGGCGCTGAAATGGATGACGTTGCGCAGGCCATGCTCGCGCCAGAGACGGGTGCGCGCCCGGCCCAGACCTTCGCCCACCGCCATCAGTGCTACGATGACCGGAAAGCCGAGGGCGGATCGGTAGGCCATGATCTCGAACGTATCGAGCTCGGTCGAGAGCTCGCGGCCCGCGACGGCCATCGTTGCGAAGGAGGCGATCGCGCCGACCATCCAGAGGGCGGCGATCAGCGTCCCGCGCGCCTCTCTGTCCGTGCTCGTCCCCCGATATGCCGATGCTGCCGGACCTGCGCGACCCGTCATATGATCCACTCGCCGCGCGCGCTCTCCTCCACGCCGGCGAGGCCGAGGACCGTCCACGCGGCCGCCTTGCCGAGATTGTACCACCAGGCCATCGCCTCGCGCGCGAGGAAGGCAAAGCGCGTCACCGCCCCGTGCTCGTCGAGCCCTTCCGACGCGACGCCTGTCACGTTCTCGCGGCCGAGGAGGCTGGCGAGGGCGAGGGCGCGGGGCAGATGATAGGCATCGGTCACGATGGCGAAGCTGCGGTTGCCCTGCGCCTCTGCGAGAACGAAGGAGAAGCGCAGGTTCTCGAGCGTGGTGCGTGCCGCGGGCTCGAGAAAGAGCCGCGTGGTGTCGATCCCCGACGCGCTCACCCGGTTGCGCATGAGGCCGGCTTCGCCCTCTGGCCGGTCAACGCGCTCGAAGGTGCCGGTGAAGATGGCGACCTCGGCCCGGCCCGCACGCAGCACCTCGGCCGCGGTATCCGCCCGCTCCCGCCCCACATAGTTGAGCACGTAGTCCGGGTCGACGCCGCCGCCGAGCACGATCAACGCATCGACGCGGCCCATCCGCTCGGCGGTGTAGGTCGACAACGCGTAGCGCTCCGCCATCAAGACAGCGACGAAGGTGATGACGAAGACGACGACGCCGAGCTGGGCGAGGCGCCAGACCAGCCGGACGATCATTCCCATTCGATGGTCCCCGGCGGCTTGGAAGTCACGTCATAGACCACGCGGTTGATGCCGCGCACCTCGTTGATGATGCGATTGGCCACGCGGCCGAGGAAGGCGTGCTCGAAGGGATAATAGTCCGCCGTCATGCCGTCGACGGAGGTGACGGCACGCAGTGCGCAGACATAGTCGTAGGTCCGCCCGTCGCCCATGACCCCGACGCTGCGGACGGGAAGGAGGGCGGCGAAGGCCTGCCAGATCTCGTCATAGAGCCCGGCGCTCCTGATCTCCTCCAGATAGATCGCGTCCGCCTGGCGCAGGATGTCGAGCTTGTCGCGCGTGATCTCGCCGGGGCAGCGGATTGCGAGGCCGGGGCCGGGAAAGGGGTGGCGGCCGGTGAGGCGATGCTCCAGTCCGAGCTCCGCTCCGAGCGCGCGCACCTCGTCCTTGAAGAGCTCGCGCAACGGCTCGACCAGCGCGAGGTTCATGCGCTCGGGCAATCCGCCCACATTGTGGTGGCTCTTGATGGTGACGGACGGGCCGCCGGTGGCGCTGACGCTCTCGATCACATCCGGGTAGAGCGTGCCCTGCGCCAGGAACTGGGCATCGCCGGCCTCGCGGGCATGATGCTCGAAGACGTCGATGAAGAGCTTGCCGATAATCTTGCGCTTTTCCTCTGGGTCGGTGACGCCGTCGAGGGCCTTCAGGAACCGATCGCTCTCATCCGCATGGACGAGCGGCACGTTGAAGCGGTCGCGGAAGAGGCCCACGACCTCGTCCGCCTCGTTGAGACGCAGCATGCCAGTATCGACGAAGACGCAGGTCAGCCTGTCGCCGATGGCCTCGTGTATCAGCATGGCGGCCACGGTCGAATCGACCCCGCCCGAGAGGCCGCAGACAACCCGCCCCTGGCCCACCTGCGCGCGGATCTGCGCGATGGCCTGGTCGCGATAGGCGGCCATGGACCAGTCGCCCTTCATGCCCGCGACGCGATGGGTGAAATTCCTGAGGATGTCCGCACCGCGGGGCGTGTGCACGACCTCCGGATGGAACATCAGGCCGTAGAAGGCGCGGTCGGTATCCGCCAGCACGGCGCAAGGCGCATTCGGGCTCGCGCCCTGCACATGAAAGCCGGGCGGCACCTCGGTCACCCGGTCGCCATGGCTCATCCAGACCTCGGCGTTGCCGCCCGGCGGCGCGATCCCGGCGAAGAGGTCGGAATGTTCGGCGAGGGTGACCACTGCGCGGCCGAACTCGCGGTGATGCCCACCCTCGGCCCGGCCGCCGAGCTGATGGACCATGACCATCTGGCCGTAGCAGATGCCGAGCACCGGCACGCCGAGCTCGAAGAGTGCGGGGTCGGCACGCGGGCTTCCCTCATCCTCCACCGAGGCGGGGCCGCCGGAGAGGATCACGGCCTTCGGCGAAAGTGCCGAGATCAGCGCTGCGTCGGCCTTATCGTAGGGGTGGATCTCGCAGTAGATCCCGCTCTCGCGCAGGCGCCGGGCGATCAACTGCGTCACCTGGCTGCCGAAATCGACGATCAGGCAGACCTCGTGCGTCTCGGCGGCGGTTGGAGCGATGCTGGTCGACATGGCGCGCGGAGGACCCTGGCTGGACGGCGGCCCGCAAAACGCGAGGCGCAGGCAGGGCTCCCATGCCAGATGCGCCGCAGGATGTCACGCTTCCGCCGCCTGAGGCCCGGCATGTCGTAACTGAACGCGGGAGGGGCGAAATCGAACGCACAGTCGCAGGCCGGTGCCGTCATGAACGGGCAACGATTGCGCTTGGGGATGGAGGTGCGTCATGGCGGACGTCGAGGCGACGACCGGGACCGGCGGCGAGGCGGGTGGCGAGGCCGGCGGCCGGCGGCGCGCCCG
>JBCCDG010000035.1:0-34585 GCA_039030915.1 Pseudomonadota bacterium
AGAACTGACCGAAGCGACATGCCAGGACACTGGCAGAAATGGATGTTCGGGGGAGCTCCGGAGGACACCGAGTTTCCTTATCAGTGTGGCTATTCCACAGGTTACGCGCTCGTGAAACACTGGTTGGTCACCGAAGGAATGAAGGCGTCAGACGCCGCAGGCGTAGATGAGACAGTTATTCTGGATCTGTGGTGCAACGACGAGATTGACCCTTTCGAGAACTGCTGACCCACGACAGGCGCGCCGGCATCGCTCAAATGATGCGGCTGTGCGCGCCAGCTGCTGCAACGAGTGTCGGAATCGGCTTGACGCGGCGCAGCAATCGTACTGCTCGTCAAGGCCTGGTTTGGGCCGCTCGCGCCGCCGAGGTCGATCCGAGATCTGGCCAATGCCGCGCTGCGGAACATGACCGGGACGAGCCCTTCCCATCGGATGCTGCATCGCAGCAGACTAGAAGTCTCAAGGGAAGACCGGACCTTCGTCCGTAGGCTGCTACTGGGAACTCTGCGCGGAACCGGGCATTTGATTTCAAGGGAGTTGACAGGGAAATAGCGTAACAATCGTGCATTGGCGGGACGGTCAAGTCTCTCGAGTTGCACCAACTATCAGTTCTGCGGACAAACCAACCGGAACACCTCCACCGGTTCGCGAATGCCTTTCAGTCTCAACTCCCCATCCGACTGGGCCGTGAACTCATCTTCGATCGCCGTATAGGCGCGGGGGCTTAGCAGGATCTCGCCGTCCTCCGCGCGATCACATAGCCTCGCGGCAAGGTTCACGGCGGTCCCCGAGGCCGTGTAGTCGTATCGTCCCTCGGACCCGACCATGCCAATCGTGGCATAGCCAAGCGAGACGCCGACCCCAAACCCAAGGCGATGGCCGAGCCGTCTCCAGGACTTGCAAAGTTCCGTCATGCGATCCTGCATCGCGATCGCCAACCTCACCGCATCGCCCGCAGGATCATCGCACGGCAGCGGGTCATTGAAGATCACCATGATCCCATCGCCCATGCGCTTGTCGACGCCGCCGCCGTGGGCGGAAATCAGGGTTCCCATCTCTTCGTGGTAAGCCTGCAGAACCTCGATCGTTTCTTCTGGCTCTGCGACCTCACAGAACGCTGTGAATCCGCGGATATCACAGAAGAGCGTTGCAATCAGCGCCCTGTGACTGGCCAGAGCGGACTCGTCACCGGAGTTCGCCAGTGCATCGGCGACAGCGGGGGAGAGGAACCTCTTCAGCCGACCCATTCGTTCGATCTGGCCGACTTGTTCCTGCACCTGCGTCTCGAGGGAGGCATTCAAGGCCTCCATCGCGCGGAACTGGCGCACGTTCTCGATCGCGATGGAGGCCTGCGCCGCAAATGTCTCGACTAGGGCAATCTGATCCGGCGCGTAGGGGTCCACCGTCTTGCGGTAGAGAACCAATGCCCCAATCCCTTTGCCGCGAGAGAGCAGCGGCACATTGATACTGGTGCGCATGCCTGTGTCATCGACCAGCGAGCGAAAGACCTCTTCCCCCGCGCGGTAGTCGTCCGTATCGGCGTAATCCGGCACATGCAGTGTTGTCCTGGTCACGATGGCGCGGGCGACCAACGAGGTCTCTGGGTTCATCGAAACCTTGCCTTCACGGTAGAGAGCTCGGGTCTTCGGATGCATGTCCAATGCAGCTGCAAGATGCTGGCGCTCGTCGCCTTCGCGACCCAGTGTCATCGCGGCGGCATCTGCGGCGCAAAGCTGTGCTGCCCGTCTTAGGATGACGTCCAGAACCGGCGCTTCGTCGTTCCGCGAATCCCGGATCGCCTCGAGAACCTCATGTGTCGCAGCGGCACGGTCTAATCGCGCCTGGAGTTCTCTGAACTGCCCCGCGTTCTCGATGGCGATCACGGCCTGCGCGGCGAAGGTCTCGAGCAGTTCGACCTGACCGTCCCCAACCGATTGGCCAGTTGGCCAGGCCAGAACCATGACGCCCCAAGTCCGATCTTCAGTATCGACGGGCACTCCCAGCATGTAATCGTAGCCATGTCGCCGAGCCACAGCCGCGTCGCTGTAGGGTTCCGCTTGTGCGTTCGGCAAGTGAACAGTCTGCCCGTTCTGGAGCACCTGGTAGACGATCCCATCGGGGTTTGGCGCCATTGGGTAGTCGACCAGATACGCGTCCATGAATCCGTCGCTGAAGCCATGACTGGCGCAATAGTGGATGTCCGTTCCGTCATAGCGCCAGAGCATGCAGAACTGCGCCTTGCAGAGATCGACGGCGCTGCGCGCAATTGCCTCGAAAACAGGCTGTTCATCGGCGCGGCTCTGACGGACGAGATCGAGGATCTCACGGTTGGACTGCGCACGATCCAGCCTTGCCTGCAGTTCGTTGAACTGGCGCACGTTCTCTATCGCGATCGCGGCCTGGTCGGCGAACAGCTGCACAAGCTCCAGCGTGCGGTCGCTGAACGGGTGGATCCGGGTACGATAGATGCTGAAGACACCGATAAGCCGATCGCCCGAGGTCATTGGAATGGCCGCCAGTGACCGCGCGTTGCCGAAATCAACAGTGGATTTCCGCAGGAGCGAGCCGCCTTCGTAGACGCCGCCAGTGCGCACGTCGGTGATGCTGACAGCTTTGAGTTCGGAGGCGGCCCGGCCCACGCCTGTTGTGGGCTCGACCTTGAACGTCCCAATCTCCGCAAGCCAAGCGCTGAATGCGGGTGATATGCCACGCGAGCGCAACTCGCTGACCATGAAGTCGCCATGGTACTCGAAGAGAATCCCGAACTCGGCCTCGCAGATCTCCAGCGCATGCTCGAGCAAGTCGTCGATCACGGCCTCAAGCGTGCCGTCATGCGTGTTGATGATCCGCAAAACCCTGGCAAACATCCGCTCTCGCCGGACGGCATCGTCGAGCTCAAGCGCCAGTTCGGCTGCCATTGCGGTGCTGTCGCGCGGGTCGTCCGGGGTGGACGCATCATCGAGGAACCGGGCGAGTTCGATCTTCGAAGTCACCCCCAGCTTCACATAGATGGTCCTGAGATGGGATCTGACAGTCGTGGGGGAGACGCTCAGGTCGCGCGCGATCTCCTTGTAGCTGCCACCCGCCGCATAGGCCGCGGCTACTTCTTTTTCGCGTTTGCTCAGCTCCCCGGACGACGGTTCCACGTTGGCCACAGGCCCTCTCCTACAAATGCAGTACAAGCGTCATCCTACACCGCTTGCTACACCTGAACGATATTGGCCGCAGACGGGAAGCAATAGCTTCTTCAGCACGGACCTCGAGGGAAAGCAATGGGATCGCCATTGCAGCTGCGGGGCTGAAACGACAGATGAAGGAGCCACCACAATGAGCATGATTGAAACCGCAAGAGCCTTCTTTGACGCCTGCGAAACCGGCAAGGGCTGGGACGGTTGCGCGCAGTACTGCGAGCCGAGCGCGAATTTTTCGTGCCAATCGGGCGTCCTTGCGGACACGCATACGCTTGAGGCCTATGCCGAATGGATGAAGGGCCTTCTGGTGCCGCTGCCCGACGGGCACTATGAGCTGAAGGGCTTTGCGTTGGATCCCGATCGGGACATTATCCTCGCGTTTGCCGTCTTCCACGGGACCCATACGGCAGATGGCGGGCCAATTCCCCCGACCGGCAACAAGGTCTCAGCCGACTACGTCTACGCAATGGAATTCGCTGGCGGAAAGATAACGCATATGACGAAGATCTGGCACGACGGGATGTCGCTGAATGCTCTTGGCTGGGCATAGGGATCCGGTGTGAACCAATCAGCAGCGCGGCTGCCGTGAAGCGGCAGCCATCTTGGACTGCCCCCACCGAGTGGTCCGTTTGAATTGTTAGTGCATGACCGGCCTCTGGTCGACGGGGATGATGGCCTCTGGCGCGGGCGGTCGGTATCCGAGGGCGCTGTGCGGACGGACGGTGTTATAGTGGTGGCGCCATCGCTCGATCAGGATCTGCGCCTCGCGGAGCGAGAAAAAGATCTCGCTGTTCAGCAGCTCGTCTCGGAACCGGGCGTTGAACGCCTCGCAGTAACCATTCTCCCAGGGTGATCCCGGTTCGATGAAGGCTGTCTTTGCGCCGACGGCCGTGATCCAGTCCCTCACCTTCTCGGCCACGAACTCCGGGCCATTATCTGAGCGAATGTACTCCGGTGGGCCGCGAAGGATGAAGAGATCCGTCAGCGCGTCGACCACGTCGACGGAGTTGAGCTTGCGATCGACACGGATCATCAGCGCCTCCTTCGTGAACTCGTCGATGATGTTCAGCGTCCGAAAGACCCGGCCGTCATGGGTGCGGTCCTGCACGAAGTCGTAGGACCAGACGTGGTTCGGGCGCTCCGGCCGGATCCGGACGCAGGAGCCATCGTTCATCCAGAGACGGCCCTTTTTCGGTTGTTTGTGCGGGACCTTGAGCCCCTCGCGCCGCCAGATCCGCTCCACCCGCTTATGGTTCACATGCCAGCCCGCGTTGTTCAGCAGGCCGGTGATCATGCGGTAACCATAGCGCCCATAGTCGCGGGCGAGCTCGATGATGTCCTCGGTGAGAAGTTGCTCATCGGACCGGCCTCGAGGTGCCTTACGCTGGGTCGAGCGGTGCTGCCCGAGCGTGCGGCAGGCGCGGCGCTCACTCACGCCAAGCGACTGCCGCACGCTCTCGATGCACCGGCGTCGGCGCGCGGGGCTCAGAAGTTTCCCTTGGCCGCCTCCGCGAGGATGAGCTTGTCGAGCGTCAGGTCCGAGACCGCCCGGCGCAGCCTTTGGTTCTCCTTCTCGAGCTCCTTCAACCGCCGCAGCTGCTCCCGGCCCATGCCGCCATAGAGCCGACGCCACCGATAGTAGGTCTGAACCGTCACGCCGATCTGGCGCACCGCGTCCGCCACCGACATTCCCTGGCCCTGCAACACCTCAACCTGGCGCAGTTTGACGACGATCTCTTCCGGCTTGTCTCGCTTCCCAGCCATCTATGGTCCTCCTCAATGCGGGATAATCCTATCCCAGTGGGTGGACCACTTCAGTGGGGGCACTCCACGGTGACGGTCACAGCGAGCCTGATCGACATCGACGTGCTGGCCAATGACACCGACGCAGACGGCGACGATCTTGAGATCCTTTCCGTCACAGCCCCCACCCGCGGCACTATCCAGTTCGTGCCCGGCGTCGACACCTCGGTCCGATATGCGCGCGAGACGGGGTTCGAGGGCACTGATAGCTTCACCTACACGATCTCCGACGGGCGCGGTGGTACTGATACGGCAACCGTCACCTTGACTGCCGGCACCACGGCACCGCCCGTCGCCGGCCCAGGCGATGTGTTCCGTGTCGAGGCACAGTTCCTCGAGGCGTTCGACAATGATGGCGACGGACCAATCTTCTACCGCGGGCAGCGCACGCTGGAGATCGCCACGCAAACCGACGGCTTCACGATCGGGGACGTGCCGTCGCAGCCCGATTTCACCGTGCGCGACCTCACCACCGGGCAGACCGTCGCCTTTGATGAGTACGATACGATCCGGGTCACGCTGCCGAGACCGAACGGGCCCCAGGACTTCGTGCTCCTCGATCTGTTCCAAGAGAGCCCTGGGGGCGGCGCGCCATCGCTCGACTACTTCGTCACCCTGCGCGGCGGCGATTTCCCGATCCCAGCGCTGAATGCCGAGTATCAGAACTACCTGCTGGGGCTCGGAGCCGATGTCTCCCTTCTCAGCGAGGATGTGCCGCCCGATCAGCAGCCCTTTGGTGGGCGCTTTGCCGAGGGCGCGGTCATCAGCTTCGACAGCATTCGCGGGATCGAGCTCCAGGGCGCGGGGCTCTCGATCGGAGAGGCCCGCACGGTCGCACGGCTCTACGAGGCCGGACTTGATCGCAACGGCAACATTGATCTGCCAGGGTTGAACTTCTGGATCGATCAGCGTGCTGGTGGCTTGACGGAGCGGGCCCTTGCCCAGGCATTCCTCGGCTCGGCGGAGTTTGAAGCCGCCTTCGGCGATGCGCTCGACGCCAGTGATCCGCGCTTTCTCAGTGACCGCGACCTGGTCGAACAGCTCTT
The DNA here is from genome assembly GCA_039030915.1 of Pseudomonadota bacterium. Classification (GTDB taxonomy): domain Bacteria; phylum Pseudomonadota; class Alphaproteobacteria; order Rhodobacterales; family Rhodobacteraceae; genus Thermohalobaculum. The sequence continues at coordinate 6,041 of JBCCDG010000035.1, forward strand.
TCGCAATGTCCTCGATCGCGAAGGCGAGCAGGCGGGTGTTGATTTCTGGGTCGGACAGCTGCAAAGCCCCTCTGTGAGCCGGGCCGACATGCTACTCGCATTCGCTGAGAGCCCAGAGAACATCGCCGGCACCCCGCTGGTCGACACGCTCGTCGAAGACACCACTGGGAATTGGTTTTTTGCATAAAGGCTCTTCCATCTATGGTAAAGGGAACAGAAGAAAAGAAAAAGGCTGATAATCGGCTAAAAAGCTGAACCAATTCCCATCAAACCGAGTGCCCCTCGTCAGTGCCTATGGAACATCTGATGTGATTTCGTAACGGAGGGTTTCTGGACTAAGTGTGCCTGCCGTCGGCGTCTCATTGGCCCGCTCGAAGTCGGCAACCGCATTCCGCGTCCGAGAGCCCATGACCCCGACCGTAAGCCCCGGGACTTACCCGAGCGCTTCGAGCTGAAGTAGCCGATCTCCACGCTCGCGCCCCTTGACCGAGCCGCCGGGACTTCACTCCTCACGGTCATGGTGCACGGCTCGCCGGCCGGACGCAACCGAGCCCTTTGCGCGGTGTTCAGGCGATGCGGATGGTGATGGGCTTGGCGGGACGGATGGCCTTGTTCTCCGTCGAGATGCGCAGGTCAGTCTCTTTGCGCTGTGCGCCGAACGTGCGGGCGGTGAGGCGGTCGCCTCTGCGGCGCTTCAAGCGAAAGACCGCGGTCTCGACCAGAGCGCGCTTGCCATATCCGTGGTGGTCCTGCCAGGCTATCCTTCGGTTGTTAGCGATCCCGGCGCCGGGATGGACGATGTGCTGGGCGAGATCACGATCTTCGGCGGCGCGCGGAGCGGCCGGGCCGACCGGATCGCATCATAGACCGGGGCACCATCATAGGCTCCGTCCGCGATGACAGAGCGGATCCGCCCGCCGGCGCCCTCAACCAGCGGGCCGACCATGGCGGCATCCGAGTTGTCACTGTCGGTCAATAGATGTGCCAGGGTCTCGCCGGTGCCGGCGTTGATGGCGATGTGTCACTTCCTCCAGGCTCGACGTTTTTCGCCATGCCTTAACCGGTCTCACTCGCCCGCTGCCCGACAGGCGTTTGCTTGCAAACGCTGAGAGGGGGGCCAAAGAATTTCAATCCCGCGCTGTCGAGGACCAGATCAACAGGTGCCTGGCGCCCCGGCGCATTCATGTCGATTGGCACGGTGTGGCGCCGACGCGACAACGTGGCGTGATCCGGCACCAAAAGGTCCATCTTCATGAGCGCCATCAGCGAACGAACAGAGCCCTCAGCCTGGCGGAGCGGTCGCCGATAAACCGTTGCCAGCATCAGCACGGCCTCGATCGCCAGGTCGGAGTACCGGGCCTGCCCGCCCCGGGTCCGGCGTCGCGGCGCCGCCCAGGTGGTGAGCGCTTCGTCGGAAATCCAGAAGCGTGTATCGCCGCACTCCACCAGGCCTCGGTCGTACTCAGGCCAGTTGGCCACGCGATATCGGGCTCGCGGGATCTTATGGCGGCGGGGCTCGTGGAGCTTGACTGGCAGGCTCGCCCCATACCGCAGCGCAGCATTAGCCGCCACCCCCGATCTATGCTCCAAGGCGATCCGCCGCTTGTTCAGGGCAACTTGGCAATGCGTCCTCACTCTGCTGCGACTTTAAGCGGATGGGAGGGCAAAAGATTACTTTTCGTCTCGGAGCTGTCCCCCTCCTCCTCGGCACGGCGTTCAGCGTGGAGATACGTGTGGTAGAGCGCGGGCACGCCAACCAGCGTTAGGATCGAGGCAAAGCCGAGCCCGGCCATGATCGTCACCGCCATGGCGGCGAAGAACGTGTCGGTCAACAGCGGCGCCATCCCGAGAATCGTGGTCGCGGCGGCCAACAGGACAGGGCGCATCCGGCTCGCGCTGGCCTGCACGATGGCCTCCGATTGGGCAAGGCCTTCGGCCTTCTTGGCGTCGATCTCCTCCACCAGCACGATAGCGTTCTTGATCAGCATCCCCGAGAGAGACAGCATCCCGAGCAGCGCCGTGAAGCTAAAGGGCAGGCCAGTAAAAAGAAGGCCGAGCGCGACGCCGTTGACGGCCATGGGAACGATCGTCCAGATCACCGCGGTTTGGAGAACCTTGCCGAAGAGCAGGATCGTGATGAGCAGCATGATTCCAAAGCTAAGCGGCATTTGCTTGCCGAGGGAGGCTTGCGCATCTCCTGCGCTCTCGTACTCGCCTCCCCATTGGAGGCGGTAGCCGGCCGGCAGCGGGATCGCCTCGACGGCATCCATGATCTCGGCGAGGACGGTGGTCGGTGTCTTGCCGTCGATCGTGTTGGCGTAGGCCGTCACGGTCGGTACGCGATCGCGGCGTTCGATCAGCGTGTCGCGGGAGACGATGTCGAAGCCGTCGATGGCCTGGACGAGCGAGACGTAGCTCTTGGTGGCAGGCGACCAGACGGGCTGGTCCAGCATCCCGCCTGCGGCCGCAATCTCGGCGCGTGGCGTGCGTACGATCACCGGAATCAGTCGGTCGCGCTCGCGGAAGGTCGTCGCGCGTACGCCATCGGTTGCGAGCGCCACGGCGACGGCGACGTCCTCGCGGTCGATCCCGAGTGCGTGGGCGCGGTCCTGGGCATAGATCGGTCGGACGACGGGCTCGCGCTCGCGCCAATCGACGGCCTCAGAATGAAGGTTGGGGGTGTCCTCTTGCATGATCCGCTTGGCCTCGTCGGCGAGGCGGCGCAGCACGTCAGGGTCGGGGCCGGAGAAGCGTGCCTCGATGTCCGCCGGCACGTTGGGACCGTAGATGATGCGCTCGGTCGAGACGTTGGCCCATGGCAGGGCCTCGTCCACAAAGAGGTCCAGCTCGGCGCGCAGTGTCGGGATTGCGTCCTGCGAGGCCGCGCGAATGATCATCTCGCCATAGGATGGCTCGGGCGCCTCCGGCTCGTAGGTGAGCAGGAACCTGGTGAAGCCCTGGCCGGCTGAGGCGGTGACGGCGGCGACATCGTCGCGTGCCATCAGCCACTCTTCGATCACGGCCAGGTCTTCGGAGACCTTGCCGATGGCCGTGCCCTGCGCCGCCTTGTAAGTGAGGTAGAAGAGCGGCGTCATCGACGGCGGGAAGAACTGTTGGCGGACCTGCGTCATAGCCCCCATGCAGGCGATCGTGAGCGCGACGAGCCCGACGATGACCCCCAAGCGGAAGCGCAGAGTGAGATGGACGAGCTTGCCGTAGAGCGCGAAGATGCGGCCGCCGTACGGATCCTCGCCCTCCTTCAGGCCCCCGCATCGGAACACGTAGCTCGCGAGCAGCGGCGTGACCGTGACGGCGAGGATCCAGGAGAGCATCAGCGAGAGGCTGATGACGGCAAAGAGCGAGAACAGGAACTCACCCGTCGCATCGGGACTGAGCCCGATGCCCGCAAAGGCCATGATGCCGATTACCGTTGCGCCGAGCAGTGGCACCCCGGTGCGGCCCGCGATCTCCTCGGCGGCGTCGGGCGCGGACACGCCTTGGCGCATGCGCTGTTGCATTCCTTCGGCCACGACGATGGCGTTGTCGACCAACATTCCCATCGCGATGATGAGAGCGCCGAGGGAGATACGCTCCATCTTCGTGTCGGTGAGGTACATCGCGAAGAACGAGGCCGTGACCGTGAGCAGGAGCGTCGACCCCACCACGAAGGCCGCACGCCAGCCCATGAAGAGCGCGAGTACGACGATAACCACGCCGACAGACATCGCCAGCGAGGCGACGAAGCCGACCGACGCATCCGCGACGACGCGGTGCTGCTCGTAGATCGCGTCTATCGTGACGCCGACAGGCAGGCGTTCCGCCGCCTCCTTCATACGCGCCTCGACCGCGGCACCGACATCGACGATGTTGCGGCTCGTGAGACCAGCGATGCCCAGCGTGAAGGCTTCGGCGCTATTGTGGCGGACGATATGGGACTGCTCTTCTACACGGGTCCGTTCGATATCGGCGAAGTCGCGGAGCTCGATCACCTGGCCACCGACGCCGAAGGTGACGTCGCCGGTCAGCGCGGTCGGGCTTTCGACGGCGGGCTCGTCAAAGGCAAGCTCGTGGTTGCCGTTGCTGAAGCTGCCCGTGGGCGTGACGTTGGTCGCATCGTCTAGCGCGCTCAGAATGAGGCCCGGCGCGACACCGAGCTGTGTCAGCAGCCGGGAATCCGGCTCCACGTAGATTGCTTCCTCTGGCAACCCGAGCAACTGGGCGTTTGCCACACCGTCGACCGCCAGCGCCTCCCGGCGGAGGAAAGTCGCGATTTCGTGGATGTCCGCGTCGGAGTAGCCCGGCGCGCTGACAGCGTAGTAGACGCCGTAGACGTCGCCGAAGTCGTCGTTGATCGTCGATGGCAAGGCACCCCTCGGTAGGCCGGCCCGGGCGTCTTCGACCCGGTCACGCAAGTCGTCCCAGATCTGGGGCAGCTCGCTCGCGTCGTATTGCTCGCCCATCTCGACCTCGATGATCGAGACGCCGGGCAGTGCTCGGGTCGTGATCTCATCCACCTCGCCCATTTGCTGAAGCTCGGACTCGATAACCTCCGAGACCTCGATCGCGACCTCAGCCGCTGTGGCGCCGGGATAGGGCGTAACAACCAGGGCCGACTTCAGCGTGAAGACCGGGTCCTCCAGCTTGCCGACCTCAAGATACCCCAAGGCACCGCCGAACAGCGCGAAGAGGATGATGAGCCAGGTATAGAGTGGCTTGGTGATGGATAGCCGGGCAATGGAGCGCATCAGTCTTCCTCCACCAGCAGGCCGTCGTAGCGACGCACCGTCTGTCCATCGCTCAGCAAGTGCGCGCCGGCAGCGACGATCAGCGCGTCCTCTGGTATGCCCTCGACGTGCAGACCCGTGCCCGTGGAAACCGAGAGCGAGACCTCGACGCGGCGGACGCGGCCTGTCGCCTCGCCCTCGGGTTCGGGCTCGAAGACCATGACCTCGAAGCCGCGTTCCGTGTTTGAGAGGATCGCGCCTGGTGGCAGGAGCGCGCCGGCATTGGTCTGGGGCATCGCGGCGGTCACGGTGGCGGATGCACCGGGGATCAGTCCAGCTGCCGCTGCTTCTGGGATCGCAAGCGAGAACGTGAAGCTCTGGCCGACGGCGCCGGTGGTGGCCTCGAACTCGGCGAGGGCCACGGGGGTGACACGGCCGTCGGGCAGAGTGGCCTCGAAGGCGATGTCCTCGGGTCGGACGTCTTGCAGCGCGCGCTCCGGCACCTCGATCTCGACGCGGACCTCGCTCATGTCGTGCAGTCGGAGGATCGGCTCCCCCGGCGCGACGATGCTGAAGAGCGGGGCGATCCGCTCGGCGACGACGCCATCGAAAGGGGCAATGAGAACCGTGTCCTCAAGCGCCTCACGCGCGTCGCTCAGGGCGAGCCGGGCCAGCTCCCGCGCTGTCTCGGCGTCGTCGGCCTTGACCTCGGCCGTGACCTTCCGGTTTGCCAGCGTGCGAATCCGCTGTGCATCTCGGCCGGCATGCTCAAGCGAGACTTCAGCGCGCGCCACGGCGCGCTGGAACGGGTCCGGGTCGAGCTGCGCCAGCAATACGCCGCGCGAGACGACCGCACCCTCGGGCGCGTTTAGGAGGGTCAGCTGACCGCCGACTTCAAAGGACGCCGTGACGGTTTCACGTGCGGAGATGCGGCCGAAGAACGTGCGTGAGGTGGCTGCTCGCGCGGCCTCGGGCGACACGAGCCGGACGGCCGGCATAGGTGCCCGGTCTCCGGAGGGGGTCAAATCCTGCGCGTGCGCGGCCATCGCCCCGACAAGGAGGACGGCGGTGAACTGAGGGACTGTCGGAAAGCGCATCGGCTCAGGTCCTCCGGTACGTTGCGACGACGCGGTCGAAGGCGGCATCTGTTAGGGCACCGTCGACCCCGTTACTGGAATGGACGTCCTGCCAGAGGATCCAAGAGGGGAACGCCTTCGGGACGGGGGGGCGGGGCTGGACGCCACGGTCGCCCTTGTCGACCCAGACGCATCGGGTCCATCCGCTGGTCACACGAACGGCCCAGATGGCGTAAAATCCTGACTGATTAGCCATGATGAAGTCTCGGGCGCCAATGATGACGTCGGGCTTGCCCGCATCTCGGGACGCCGGCGCACAAGTATCAGCTGCATCGCGCTGCTTCCCGACACTATCGTGAACCTCGGAGGGGGTCACCTCGTTGGCGCGGTGTTCACCGAAGAACAGAACGATGACCACGCTCTCTTCACAGTCCGTAGCCTTCGGGATCCGTTGGTCCCACTGGCGGAAGATGGTGAAGGCAAAGCAGTCTTCGTTCCCTACCCTCGGCCGGTGGTCGCGGCCACCGACGACGCATCGGGCATGCCGTACATCATTCTGGCGAGGGGCGACCTGGAGATGGGCTTCGCTATCGGGTTCTCGACTGACGGCGTTCATCGTAGCTCTCCCTGCTGTTCGCGGCGGAAGACCCGCCTCCGTTCGACGTGGGAATGAAGGCCGTCGTCGCCGTCGGAGAAGGGTCATCGGCGAAAGAGTGCGTTCCAGATGTGGAACGCCCTATCGGGAACCCTACCATCTCCTGCGGAACAGGAGGCGGAGGCCGGCCCAATGGCGCTCTACGACGCGGAGGATTTGACGGCGTTCTCGATGATCTACGAGGCGGGTGGGATCAGTTCTGCCGAGCGGTCGAGCGGTCGCTCCAAGGCATCGCTCTCACGAGCGCTCAGCCGTCTGGAGGCGGCCGCCGAATGCCTTCTGTTCGAGCGCGTATCGAGCGGCTTGCGGCCGACCGAGATCGGACGCGCGCTGTTCGTGCAGGCTTCTGCGGTGCGGACAGCATGTGAAGAGGCAGACACGGTGTTGCGCGGCGCAACTGGCGCTCCGGCCGGGCGGCTTACAGTCGCTGCCAGCGCCACGGCGAGCCAGCTCCTAATCGCACCGGCCTTGGCCGCGTACAAGCTGCAGCATCCGGAGGTCGAGATCACGCTTCGGTCGACCACGGAAGCCCCGGATCCGAAAGGCGCCGATATCGACTTGGTGATGCGCGCGGGATGGCCTAGTGAGCAGTACCTTCTCGCGCGGCGTATCATTTCGGGAACGACCGGGCTTTATGTCGATGCCGCGGGCCTCGGTTCCGATGCCTCCACGACAATAGCCGATCTGCGTCGGGCAGGACGGATCGTGATCGACGCCCCGGATGCGCCGACTGAGTGGTGTCATGCCTGGACGCTAGAACGCGCGGGCGAGACGCTGGTCCTAGATGCACCGCCCTACATGCGGATCGCAGAGCCCTCCGTCGTCTTGACGATCCTCGCCGCAGGGAGCGGTGTTGCGCTGCTTCCGCATTTCTACGCGAAGCAATACGTTTCGGCTGGCACGCTCCGCCGTGTCTTGCCGGATTGGGAGGGCCCCTCCCTAGAACTCTACGCCGCACTTCCCGAGGGACGCACGAGAATACCAGCGGTGCGCGCGTTCCTCGACACGCTGATCGAGTACGCGCGCGGCTTGAAACTAAGCGAATAACAGAGCGCGCGCGCGTCTGCTCCGCCGACCTCCGCGGTCTCGCCTATGCCTAAAGCAAGACCTTCTCGAGGTGGATTTCTCGCAGCGGAGGGCGTTCGTATCCCTGCGCCGCCTCGGCATGGTGCATGATCAGCTAGTTCCAATAGGACAGTTCTAAAAACCCCTCTGTTCCAGCGGCTTGCTCATTCACTGGCGTGGGTCTGCAAGGGAGGCGAGGATGTCGGGACAGCCTGGGTGTACTGATCAGGTTGAGCGATAACGGGCGCTGTCTAAGAGCGGCAATCCGCTCGGGCGACTGGCCGCAGTGGTGGATTCAAAATGTTCCGAGACGAGTGTCCGGGCTCAGCGCCCATGGGACATCAGAGGTGATTCTGCAACGGAGGGTTTCGATGCTGCGCGCGTCCTTCGGTTTTGGCTCATCGTAACTACCGAAGAGTGGAGATGAGACAGAAACCCGGAACGCACAAGCCACCAGCCGATCGTGTCGTGAAGGACATCCGCCGGCGCACGCCCGAGCATCGTTCGGCGGAGGAGAAGATCCGCATCGTGCTTGAGGGCCTGCGCGGCGAGGAGAGCATCGCGGAGCTCAGACGCCGCGCAGGCATCGCGACGAGCCTCTACTACAGTCGGTCAAAGGAGTTTCTTGAGGCTGGCAAACGCCTTAGGATTAGCGACACCGCCCGCCAGGCAAGCAGCCCAGAGGTGAAGGAGCAGCGCGCCGAGGCCATTGCCCTCAGAGAGGCGCTGGCCGACGTCACGCTCGAAAACCGGCTGCTCAAAAAAGCATGATCGGGGATGGGAGAGACGACGGATGAGATACCCCGCCTCCGAAACTGAACCCGCGAACGCCAATGGTCCGAGAGAGCGGGTGAAAGGAGATCATCCGGCCCGTCGAGCGGTCGCACCTGCCGGCGAAGCGTGCCCTTGAGATGCTCGGCGTCCCGCGGACGACGTTCTACCGCCCCCTCTCGGTGCATGCTCGCATGCACCTGCCGGTCAGCGGGATACGACCGCTACCAGGCCTTCGGCGAGGGCGTCCTGGAGCACTGACTGCCGCATCCCGGACTGGTCTGGAACCGAATCCCCGATGCGGTCCGCCAGGCCGTTGTCAATCTGGCGCTGGACGAACCAGAGCTCTCGCCGCGGGAACTGACTGTTCAGTTCACCGACACGAAAAGGCACTTCGGGTCAGAGGCTTCCGTGTACCGCTTCCTTAAGGCGCAGGACCTGATCACCAGCCCGGCCCACGCGTGACCAGGCCCGCCGACGAACTCCGGGACAAGACCAGCCAGCCCAATGAACTCTGGCAGACGGACTTCACCTCTTTGAAAGTTGTCGGCTGGGGATGAGACTACCTCAGCACGATCCTGGACGACTTCAGCCGGTAGGTCGTCGCCTGGAAGCTCTGCACCACCATGCGGGCCACTGACGCCACTGTCGCGCTCGACCTCGCCCTCGAGGCCTCCAGCTGTGATTGCCCTACCGTGCTGCATCGGCCGCGCGCCGGCCAACCTCTTGGAGAGACGAAGGATCAAAGAAGAGACCATCCGCCATCGCCACTTGCTCAACCAACGGGCTAGGGTGCGGCCTCATTGATTTGCAAGCCAGATGCGGATCGCGGCGAGCTTGAGGGCGGCGAGGTAGGTCTCCGGGTTTCGGTCGTATCGGGTTGCGAGGCCGCGGAACTGCTCGATCTGATTGAAGAACCGCTCCACGAGAGTGCGCTGGCGATAGAGCCATCCGGTGAAGGGGAAGCTCTCCTTGCCGATCGAGCGGGGGTGGGATGTTCGCCCAGATGCTACGGTCGCGGGCGTGATCCCGGATGGCATTCGTGTCGTGGACCCGGTCTGCCGGAAGCGTCGCACCGTCGGCCACATCCTCGATGAGCGGCAGCGTCTCGGCCGCATCTCCCGCCTTAGCCGGGCGTGAGCGCAAGGCGAACAGGCCTGCCATCCGCGTCTTCGAGTGAATGGATCTTCGTTGTCAGCCCCCCGCGGGAACTCCCCATGCGACTATCGCCCGACCCCCTTTTCTTGCGCCGCGCCAAGCTGGCGGACGCGGACAAAACTGCTGTCGATCATGACGCTATCGCCGTCTTAGGCCTTTGAGATCGCTGCCAGAAGCTGGTCCCAATCGCCCGCGGCGCGCCAGCGGACGAACCGGTTGTAGAGCGTCGTGCGAGGCCGATTGCGCTCCGAAACGTCCCGCCACGGCGAACCTATTCGGAAGCGCCAGAGGATGCCGTCGATCAGACGGAGGTCGTCGACCCGCGGCACACCTCTCGAGTTCCGCGGCAAGAGCAGGTCGATGACAGCCCATTCCTCGTCGGTCGGTTCGTGGCGGCGCATGAATACCTCCTTCCTTCCCGCAGTAAGGAAGCAAGACTGCGTTGCAATCTGAATCCTCGGTAAGCTTTATGGGTACACAACTTAGCCTCAACCAGGCTGGGCCAGACGCTCGAGAGCATTATGGCCTCTGAGGTTTCAAATAATCTGACTACGCACAAGGCCGCGTCCCTCGCGATCCGGACCGAGCCAAGCTGTCGGCAACACAACCCGAGCTACGCCGGATCGTCCACCATGGGTCCGCGTCACACCCATTCGAGCAATCAGTAGAGCGATGCTCGCACCTGCTTTCTGTCGCGGCCGGCTTCTGGCGCCCAGCTAGCGTGCTGTGGCGAGGAGCGCGTCGACGTCAAGATGCGCCTCCAGATGGTCGGCAAGACTGTCGAGCACCGCCTCGACGTCCGCGTCATAACTGCTCGCCGACCGGAAGCCGAGGCGGGCGAGCCAGGCGGCGCGGAAGTCGTCGTCGCGGAAGATGCCGTGGAGATAGCTGCCGGTGACGCGCCCATCCGCGCTGCTGGCACCCTCCGGGCCACCGTGGACGAAAGCGAAAGGGCGTTCGCGGTCGGGCCCGTCGCTCCGGCCGATATGGATCTCGTAGCCGCGGAACGGCAGGGCCGTGGCGGCATGCACCGCCGTGACCTTGGTCAGGCGCTTGTCGGGCGACATCACGGTGTCCACCGCGAGGAGTTCCAGGCCGGGATCGGTGCCGGCGGGGCCTTCGATCCCGTCTGGGTCGGCGACCGTCCGGCCGAGCATCTGGTATCCGCCACAGATGCCAAGGATGTACCCGCCACGGCGGCGGTGGGCGGCGAGGTCCACGTCCCACCCCTGATCGCGGAGAAAGGCGAGGTCGCCCCGGGTGGACTTACTGCCGGGCAAGATCACCAGGTCTGCATCGCCCGGGATCGGCCTGCCCGGGCCCAGCATCGTAAGGCGGACGGCCGGTTCCTGTGCAAGCGGGTCGAGATCGTCGAAGTTGGCGATCCGGGAGAGGCCGAGGCACACGATGTGCAGGCCCTCGCTCCTGTGCGGAGCGGCGATATCAAGCGCGTCTTCTGCCGGCAGGCGCCAGGCGTCCGCGAACCACGGCACCACGCCGAAACCCCGCCAGCCGGTGCGCTCCCTGATGAAGGCGTAGCCGTCTTCGAAGAGCATGGGGTCGCCCCGGAAGCGGTTAATGAGGAACCCCGCAATCAGCGCGGCGTCGTCTGGATCAATCACCGCCTGTGTGCCGACGATCTGGGCGATCACGCCGCCGCGGTCGATGTCACCGCAGAGGACGACCGGCACGTCCGCCGCCCGGGCGAAACCCATGTTTGCGATGTCGCCCGTGCGAAGGTTGACCTCGGCCGGGCTGCCCGCCCCCTCAACCAACACTAGATCGTGGACCGCGCGGAGCCGCCCGTGGCTCTCCAGCACGGCCTCGAGAAGCTTCGGCTTCAGCCTGGCATAGTCGCGGGCCCGGGCGGTTGTGAGGCGACGCCCCTGCACGACCACCTGCGCGCCGACGTCCGTCTCGGGCTTCAGCAGGACTGGGTTCATGTCGGTGCGCGGGGCTAGACCCGCCGCCATCGCCTGCAGCGCCTGTGCCCGGCCGATCTCGCCGCCATCCGCAGTGACGGCAGCATTGTTGGACATGTTCTGCGGCTTGAAGGGCGCGACCGAGAGCCCCCGCCGCCGCGCCGTTCGGCAGAGCCCGGCGACGAGCATCGACTTGCCGACATTCGACCCCGTCCCCTGGATCATCAGCGAGCGTGTCATGCCGCGCCTCTGCGGAAACGCAGCCAGAGAGAGTGTGCAGCCAGCGCTCTGAAGGCGCGCTCCAACCGGAAGATCGCGTGATGTAAGAAGGAACTCAGCCAATGCCCACGCATGGCGGGCAGGACGACGAGCTTGGTGGCGGTATCGGTCAGGCGCCAATCCCGGGCGATCGCGCCTGCGATCGTGTCGAGGCCTATATGGAGTAGCACCCTTAAAATGACGCCTATGACGCACCCAACGCGAAGCGCTACCCCCACCAGCAGCACTGCGGCCCAAAGGGCATGGCGGTGTGTGAGATGGGTGTGGTGATGGACTGCCCCGGGCGCTTCTAGATCGCCAGTCGGGAGATTCCCGATAACCACCGCTTCAGAACTCGACGCCCTTCTGCGCTTTCACGCCCTCGCGAAACGGGTGTTTCACGAGGGTCATCTCGGTGACGAGGTCGGCGGCCTCGATCAACTCCGGCTTCGCGTTGCGCCCGGTCAGGCAGACATGGGTCATCCGCGGCTTCTCACGCAGCAGGAAGTCGACCACCGCTTCAATGTCGAGATAATCGTAGCGTAGCGCAATGTTGATCTCGTCGAGCAGCACGAACCGGATCTCCGGATCGCGGATCTGCTCCTGCGCGATGCGCCAGCCCGCTTCGGCGGCGGCGATGTCGCGCTCGCGGTCCTGGGTCTCCCAAGTGAATCCCTCGCCTGAGACGAAGAAGCGGCACTCGTCTGCGAACCGCTCGCGAAGGAACGTCTTCTCCCCGGTCTCCCAGTTGCCCTTGATAAACTGCACCACGGCGCAAGGCATCCCGTGCGCGATGCAGCGCATCACCATGCCGAAGCCTGACGATGACTTGCCTTTGCCGGAGCCGGTGTGGACCATGACGAGGCCCTTCTCTTCCGTCTTCGTCTCCATCATCCGGTCGCGCGCAACCTTGATCTTGCGCATCTTCTCGGCGTGGCGAGCGTTGGCCTCGTCGTCCATGCGGTGTTCCTTTGGCTTGACAGGGCCGGGTGTCCGGCGCATTAAAAAAAACGAAGGTGCCCGCGCAAGCGGGTTAAAAGGGAATGTGCCAGCCCGGTCCCCGGGTCAAGCACAGCCGCCCCCGCGACCGTGACCGGAGAGGTCGCCTGACGCCACTGGCCCTTGTTGGGCTGGGAAGGCAAGGCGCCCGCAGGATGGTTCTCCATCCGGGATCCGCAAGCCGGGAAACCTGCCTGCGTGACGTTTGACGCAACCGGACGGGGTGTGCCGGTGACGGGTCGTTTTCCCTCCTCTCGAGGGGCCCCCGCGCTTTGCCCCCACGCTCCGCCGAAGGGGGTTTCGACGGCATGTCGCACAGCGCCGCAGGTACCGAGCTCATCGTGTGCGTGAAATGCCTGAAGGGAGGCGAGGCGCCTGCCCAGGACCGCCGCCCAGGGCGCGCTCTCTTTGAGACGCTCGCCACACTGCCCCTGCCAGAGGGCGTGCGGGTGCGCGCCGTCGAGTGCCTCCAGAACTGCGATCACGGCTGTACGGTCGCGCTCCGCGGCGGCAATCGCTGGACCTATGTGTACGGAAACCTCGACGAGACCTCGGATCCCGAGATGCTGCTCGACGGCGCGCGACGGTATCAGGAGACCGACGACGGCCTCATCCCCTGGCGCCAGCGGCCCGAGCACTTCAAGCGGAACTGCGTCGCGCGCGTTCCACCACCGAGCTTTACAGATGTGGTCGAGGAGACCGACATATGAGCGATCTCGCAAAGCTTCCCGTCACCGTCGTCACCGGGTTTCTCGGCTCCGGCAAGACCACGCTGATCCGCCACCTGATGTCACAGACCGGCGGGCGGCGCCTTGCGGTCGTGGTCAACGAGTTCGGCGACGTGGGCGTCGACGGCGAGATCCTGAAGGGCTGCGCGATCCCCGACTGCCCCGCGGAGAACATCGTGGAGCTCGCGAACGGCTGCATCTGCTGCACGGTCGCGGACGATTTTATCCCCACCATTGAGGCTCTGATGGCGCTCGATCCGCGGCCCGATCATATCGTCATCGAGACCTCGGGGCTGGCGCTGCCGAAGCCGCTGTTGAAGGCGTTCGAGTGGCCCGAGATCCGCTCCCGCATCACGGTCGACGGGGTGATCGCGCTCGCCGACGCCGAAGCTGTTGCGGCGGGCCGCTTTGCGCCCGACATCGCGAAAGTCGACGCCCAGCGCGCCGCGGATGACAGCCTCGACCACGAGACGCCGCTTTCGGAGGTGTTCGAGGACCAGATCTCCTGCGCCGACATCGTGCTCCTCACCAAGCCGGACCTTGCCGGGGAGGCGGGCCTCGCGAAGGCCCGCGCGGTCATCGCCGCCGAGGCGCCCCGGCCCGTGCCGATAGTGGAGGTCGCCGAGGGCGTCGTCGATCCGCGTGTGATCCTCGGCCTCGAAGCGGCGGCGGAAGACGACCTGGCCGCCCGCCCCTCGCACCATGACACGCCGCACGACCACGGCCACGAGGACTTCGAGAGCATCGTCGTGGACATCCCCGACTGCGCTGATCCCACGGCGCTGGTGCGGGCCATCGAGCGGATGGCGACCGAGCAGAACATCCTCCGCGTGAAAGGCTACGCCTCGGTCGCCGGCAAGCCGATGCGCCTTCTCGTGCAGGCGGTCGGAGCCCGGGTGCGCCACCAGTATGACCGCCCCTGGGCCCCTGGCGAGGCGCGCCGGGGTCGCCTCGTGGTCATCGCCGAGCATGACGACATCCGCCCGAAGGCGATCCGCGCGGCCCTGGGCGCCATGCCGCAGCCGGCCGAGTAGGCCTGGCCCGGAGCCCCAGATGCACGTCGTCTTCCGCGAGAGCCACGATCTGGACGCGACGCAGACGCCCCGCGACCTGGGGCAGGACCCGGCGGCACTGGTGGTGCTCTCGTTCTCCGACGGCGACCTCGGCGCCTTCGCCGCCGCATGGCGCGGGGGGGGCGGGCCCGAGGGAAGGCTGCCGACGCTGCGTCTCGCGAACCTCGCCCTGCTGAAGCATCCGCTCTCGGTCGACACCTATATCGAGCGGACGCTGAGCGGAGCGAAGGGCATTCTGGTCCGCCTGATCGGCGGCGTGCCCTACTGGGACTATGGGCTGATGCAGGTGCGTGCACTGGCCGAGGAGCGGGGCATCGCCCTCGCCGTCCTGCCCGCCGACGGGCGCCCGGACGCGCGGCTCGACGCGCACTCCACCCTGCCGGTGTCGACGCTGCGCCGCCTCGCCCATTTCTGCGATACAGGCGGAGAGGTCGCGGCCCGGGCCGCGCTCGCGCAGATGGCCATCGCCGCCGGGCTCTACGCGGGCCCCGTGCCGGGCGCCAAGTCACTGCCCCCGGTCGGTGCCTGGACGCCGGAGACCGGCCTGGCCTGCCCGGCCACGGTGCTGTTTGCGCCGGCGCGCAGCGCCTCGCTGCCTGTCGAGACGGGCATCCCGACCGGCGCAATCGGGGGCGCGCGCATCCTGATCGTCTTCTACCGCTCGTACCTGGTCGCCGCCGACCTCGGCCCGGTCGAGGCGCTCGCCCGCACGGTCGCAGACCTGGGCGCCCAGGTTCAGGCGCTCTTCGTGCCCTCCCTCACGGCGCCCGACGCGGCGGGCTGGCTCCGGCGTCAGGTGACCGCCTTCGCGCCGGATGCCATCGTGAACGCCACCGCCTTCTCGGGCCGGGGGGAGGCCGGGACCTCGCCGCTCGACGCCGCCGGTGTGCCGGTCTTCCAGGTTGCTCTCGCCACCTCCTCCCGCGCCGCGTGGGAGACGGCGGAGCGCGGTCTCTCGCCCGCCGATCTCGCCATGCACGTGGTGCTGCCGGAGGTCGATGGGCGGCTCCTCGGCGGCGTGGTGTCCTTCAAGGAGGCGCAGCAGCGGGACGACCAGCTCCAGTTCGCACGCACCGCTCATCGACCGCACGCCGGGCGGATCGCCGCGGTGGCGGACCGCGTCGCCGGCTGGCTGCGCCTCGCTCGCCTCGACGCTGCCGAGCGCCGGGTCGCGCTGGTGCTCTCAACCTACCCCGGCAAGGCGTGGAACATGGGCCACGCGGTGGGGCTCGACGCGCCCGCCTCGGCCAGCGCGATCCTCTCCGATCTGGCAGAGCACGGGTACACTGTGCCGCCGCCGCCGGCCGACGTCCGGGCCGCCCTCCAGCACGGCAGGGTCCGATTTGCCCTGGCGGACTACGAGGCCGCGCTCGCCCGCTTGCCGGCTCGCCTGCGCCACGATCTCGCGGCCGCCTGGGGCGCACCCGCAGACGACCCCGCCTGCGACGGTGAGAGCTTTGCCTTCCCCGCCATCCGCCACGGCGCGGCGTTGGTCGCGCTCCAGCCGGAGCGCGGCGGGACGGAGGACCGGGAGGGCCAGTACCACGACCTCGCCCGCGTGCCCCGCCATGCCTACGTCGCCTTCTACCTCTGGCTCCAGGGGGAGGCCGACGCGCTGGTCCATATCGGGGCACACGGCACGCTCGAATGGTTGCCCGGCAAGGCTGTCGCGCTGTCCGCCACCTGCTGGCCCGAGGTGCTGACCGGCGCGTTACCAGTCATCTACCCCTTCATCGTGAACGACCCCGGGGAGGCGGCGCAGGCCAAGCGGCGCATCGGCGCGGTCACCCTCGGCCATATCCCGCCGCCGCTCGCGGCCAGCGGCACGCCGGACCGGCTGGCCCGGCTGGAGGCGCTGCTCGACGAGTTCTCGACTGCCGACGGCCTCGACCCGCGCCGCCGTGACCGGCTCCGCGCCAGCATCCGCGACGAGGCGCAGGCGATCGGCGTCGAGGACGATCTGGGCCTCGACCGCGCGGGCTGCCCGGCGGACGCCATCACCCGCATCGACCGGTTCGTCTGCGACGTGAAGGAGAGCCAGTTCGGCGTGGGCCTCCACGTCTGGGGCCGCCCCGCGCGCCCCGGCGCCCCGTTCGAGACCAAAGCGTCGGTCGCCGCCGAGCGCCGGGCGCTGCTCGACGCGCTGGCAGGCCGCCGGATCGAGCCGGGCCCCTCCGGCTCGCCCTATCGCGGCCGCACCGATGTGCTGCCGACAGGCCGCAACATCTACACGACGGACCCGCGGTCCGTGCCCACCCGCGCCGCTCATGGGCAGGGTGTGAAGCTGGCGGACGAGCTGATCCGCCGCCATCTGCAGGACGAGGGCGACTGGCCGCGGGGGCTGATCGTCGACCTCTGGGGCTCGGCCACCATGCGCACCGCGGGCGAGGAGTTCGCGATGGCGCTCCACCTCCTCGGCGCGCGCCCGGTGTGGGACGATGGCTCGGAGCGCGTCTCGGGCGTGGAGATCCTGCCGCTCGACGAACTCGCCCGCCCCCGGATCGACGTGACGCTCCGCGTCTCGGGCCTGTTCCGGGATGTGTTCCCAACGCTGTCCGCGCTGTTTGGCCAAGCCGTGCGGGCGCTCGCTGCCAGGGCCGAGGCGCCCGAACGGAACCCCTATGCCGGGCGCCCGGACCTCGCCCGGGTCTACGGCCCCAAACCCGGCAGCTTCGGTCTCGGCATGGGTGCGAGCCCCGAAGACTATGGCGAGAACGGTCGGAGCCTCGCCGGCGAGGCATGGCTCGCGGCCTCCGCCTGGGCGCTCGATGGCGAGGCAGCGCAGCCCGATGCGGCGGGGATCCGCAACCGGGTCGCCGCGGCCGATGCCTTCGTCCACTTGCAGGACCTTCCGGAGACCGACCTCCTCCTCGCCGCCGACTATGCGACCCACGAGGCCGGGTTCGCCGCGGCAAAGCGCGTGGCGGGGGGGCGCGCCGCGCTTTACCATCTCGACACGACCGACCCCGCGCGCCCCCGCGCACGGGCGCTCGCCGAGGAAGTCGCCCGGGTCGTTCGCGCCCGCGCGGCCCATCCGGGTTGGGTCGCCGGCATGCGGGCACACGGGTTCCGGGGCGCCGCCGAGATCGCTGCCACCCTCGAGAACATGGCTGCCTTTGCGCATCTCGCGGACGTGGTCGGCCCCCACCTGTTCGATTGCTTCCACGCGGCAACCCTTGGCGACCCCGAGACGGCCGATTTCCTCGCCGCGGCGAACCCCGACGCCTATGCCGCTATGCGGGACCGGTTCGCAGCACTCCTCGACGCCGGGCTCTGGCAGACGCGCCGGAACTCCCTGCACACGACGCTCGGAGCGGTGTCCTGACCGGGCCGGTCGTCAAGGGCTGGTGCCCGGGGGCGCGTCGCCCGATGCGCTCGGGCGACGGGCTGGTCGTGCGCGTGCGGCCCCGTCTCGCCCGGCTCACGGCCGCGCAGGCTTTGGGCCTCTGTGCGCTCGCTCTGCGCTATGGCAGCGGGATGCTGGACCTCACCAACAGGGCGAACCTCCAGATCCGCGGTGTCGCCGAAACGGCCCATGCGCCGTTGCTGGAGGGGCTGAGGCGGCTCGGTCTTCTTGATACCGACCCCTTGCTCGAGAGCCGTCGCAACGTACTGGTCTCACCCTTCTGGGCAGCCGGCGACGTGACGGAGCGTCTGGCCCGCGCCCTCCACGGCGCGCTGCCGCAGATGCCGGAGCTGCCGGCCAAGGTCGGGTTCGCGGTGGATACCGGGCCGGTGCCCCTGCTCGCTGCGCAATCGGCGGATGTCCGCCTCGAGCGGTCGGAGAGCGGCCTTCTCCTTCGGGCGAACGGTGAGCCGCAGGGCATGGCGGTATCCGAGGACACGGCGATCCCGGCGCTTCTCGACGTCGTCCGCTGGTTCGCTGCCCGCCAGACGGCAGAGCGGCGGCGGATGGCGCAGGTGGTCGCGGCGGACACCCTTCCAGCCGGATGGCGCACCACGCGGCCGCGTTCGCCGATGCCGCGGCCCGAGCCGGGGCCTCACCCGCTTGGGGCGCTGCTCGGCGTGCCCTTCGGTCAGCTCGATGCGGAGGCGTGGGCCGGGGTGATCGGCGAGAGCGGGGCCCATGCCCTGCGGCTCACGCCGTGGCGACTGTTTCTACTCCACGGGGGCGGCGTGCCACAAAGCGCCCGGTTCATCTCCCGTCCGGGCAATCCGCTGCTCGATGCCGATGCCTGTCCCGGCGCGCCCTTTTGCGCGCAGGCGACCGTCGAGACCCGGGCGCTGGCGGAGGCCCTCGCGCCGCGCACAAGCGGCTCCCTTCATGTGTCGGGCTGTGCGAAGGGGTGCGCGCGGGCGGCGGCGGCGGACGTCACGCTCGTTGGGCGCAACGGGCGGTTCGACCTTGTGGAACGCGGCCGGGCGTGGGACGCGCCCGAGCGGACCGGCCTCTCCCCGGCCGACCTACTCGCCGGAGCGACCTGATCCGCCATGCCCTACGCCTTCGAGACCGACGGTGCAGCGATCTACCGGGAGTCCTTTGCGACGATCCGGGCCGAGGCGGACCTCGCCCGCTTCGCCCCCTCCGAGGAGCCGGTCGTCGTGCGCATGATCCACGCCGCGGGACAGGTGGGACTGGAGCGCCATATCCGCTTCGCTCTCGGCTTTGCGGAGGCGGCGCGAGCGGCGCTGGAGGCAGGCGCCCCGATCCTCTGCGATGCACGGATGGTGTCCGAGGGGGTCACACGCCCGCGCCTGCCGGCCGGCAATGCCGTGATCTGCACACTCCGCGGCGAGGGGGTACCCGAGCTTGCCAAGCGCATGGGCACAACGCGGTCGGCGGCGGCGCTGGAGCTCTGGCGGCCCCACCTTGCGGGGGCGCTCGTCGCCATCGGGAACGCGCCGACGGCACTGTTTCACCTCCTCAACATGCTCGAAGACCCCGCCTGTCCCCGACCCGCCGCGATTATCGGCTGCCCGGTGGGCTTTGTCGGCGCGGCCGAGAGCAAGGCTGCGCTCTGGGCGGATCGGCCCGCACCCTGCTGTATCGTCGAGGGACGGCTTGGCGGCAGCGCGATCACGGTCGCTGCGATCAACGCGGTCGCGAGCGCTGTGGAATGATCGCCTCCGGCACACCGATGGGCACGATCCAGGGGCTGGGGCTTGGGCCAGGGGACCCCGACCTCATGACCGTCCGCGCCGCCCGGTTGCTGGGGCAAGCGCGGCACGTCGCCTATTTTCGCAAGGCCGGGCGCCCGGGGCAGGCGCGGCGGATCGTCGAGGGACTGCTCGCCCCAGGGGCCGTGGAGGTCCCCATGGAGTACCCCGTGACGACCGAGATCCCGCTGACCGACCCGCGCTACAACGTCTGCCTGTCCGAGTTCTATGCGACCTCGGCTGGGCGCCTGCAGCGTCTCGCCGAGGCGGGCGAGGATGTGGCGGTGCTGTGCGAGGGCGACCCGTTCTTCTACGGCTCGTTCATGCATCTCTACACGCGTCTCTCGGGCGTCGTGCCGGTGACTGTGGTTCCGGCGATCACGGGCATGTCGGCGGCCTGGACTGCAACGGGCGTTCCGGTGACCTGGGGCGACGACGTGCTGACGGTTCTGGTCGGCACGCTGGACGCGGCGGATCTGGCCGCGCGTATGGGCGAGGCGGATGCGCTGGTGGTGATGAAGATCGGGCGCCACCTCGCCAAGGTCTGCGCCGCGCTCCGGGTCGCCGGGCGCTACGACGCGGCGTGGCTGGTCGAGTACGCCTCGATGCCCGAGCAGCGCGTGCAGCGGCTTTCCGAGGCGGATGGGAGGGCTGCCCCCTACTTTTCGATCATCGTGGTGCATGGGCAGGGGCGGCGCCCATGAGCGGGTGGCTTGCGATTGCCGGGCTCGGCCCGGGCGCCGAGGCACTGGTGACCCCCGAGGTGACGGCCGCGCTATTGCAGGCGACCGACGTCGTGGGCTACATCCCCTACGTCGCGCGGGTGGCAGAGCGCCCGGGTCTCACCCGCCACGCAAGCGACAATCGGGTGGAGCTCGACCGGGCCATCCTCGCACTCTCCCTTGCCTCCGAGGGGCGATGCGTGGTGGTCGTCTCCTCCGGCGATCCGGGGGTTTTCGCCATGGCGTCCGCCGTCTTCGAAGCGGTGGAGGCCGGGCCCGCCGCGTGGCGCGAGCTCGACATCCGCGTGCTGCCGGGCCTGACCGCGATGCTTGCCGCCGCAGCCCGGGCGGGCGCGCCACTCGGACACGACTTTTGCGCGATCAACCTGAGCGACAATCTCAAGCCGTGGCGCGTGATCGAGACCCGCCTGCGCCTCGCCGCCGAGGCGGACTTCGCGATCGCGCTCTACAACCCCCGCTCGAAGGCCCGGCCGGAGGGGTTTGCCCGGGCGCTCGCCGTCCTGTCGGGCGCTTGCGCCGACGCGCGCCCGGTGATCTTCGCCCGCGCCGTCTCAACGCCGGAGGAAGCGATCCGCGTGCTGCCGCTACCCGACTGCCGGGCGGAGATGGCCGATATGCGCACGGTGGTGATCGTCGGCTCCTCCCGCACAAGGGTGATCGAGCGGTCGGCCGCCCCCATCGTCTACACCCCGAGATCGGTCCCCGCATGAAAGAGCCAGTCGAGCACCTCCGGGACCTCATGCACCGTGCGTCGCTCGGGCAGGGCTGGTCGGTCGATCATAACCACCGGCAGCCCGAGGACCCGCGCCGCGTCTATCTTGGCGACCGCCCCCGGCCCGCCGGCGTTCTTCGAGACGACGAGCTCGATCCCGTGCATCTGCATCAGCGCCCGGTCTTCCGGCTCGCTGAAGGGGCCCCGGGCGATCACGACATCACAGTCCGGCAGGGGCAGGGGGTCCGCCGGCGCATCGACGAGGCGGAGCAGGTAGCGGTGCTGTGGCTGGGCCGCGAATGCGCCGAGATGCATGCGCCCGACCGCGAGGAACACCTTCTGCCGCGGCCTCACCAGCGCTCGGACCGCGCTGGCGATGTCCAGGACGCGGGTCCAGCTGTCGCCGGGCCGGGGCTGCCAGGGTGGGCGGGTGAGAGCGATCAGCGGCACGCCTGCGTAGGCGGAGGCCGCGACCGCATTGCGGCTCATCCTGGCGGCAAACGGGTGCGTGGCGTCCACGACATGGGTGATCGCTTCTGCCCGCAGCCAGTCGGCGAGCCCTTCCGCGCCGCCGAACCCGCCGTTGCGCACCGGCAGCGCCTGAGCCTTGGGGTGGGCGACACGGCCTGCGAACGACAGCGTGGCCCGGACGCCCTCTGCCGCAAGCGCCGCTGCGAGGGCGGCCGCTTCCGTGGTTCCGCCGAGAACGAGCAGGTTCGGCGTCATGGCTGAAGCACCTTGGCTGACGATCGTGGGTCTCGGCGAGGATGGGACGGACGGGCTCGCCCCCGCAAGCCTCGCCGCAATCGGGGCCGCGGAAATCGTCATGGGCCCACCCCGTCACCTCGCGCTCGTGGCGCCGGGCAAGGCCGGACGCATCGACTGGCCCGTGCCCTTCGCCGAGGGGCTGCCGAGGATGCTCGCACATCGCGGCAGGCGGGTGGTCGTGCTGGCGTCGGGCGACCCGTTCTGGTTCGGCGCGGGCCGGGTGATCGCCGAGGCACTCGCGCCCGGCGAGTGGCGCGCGCTGCCCGGGCTCTCCTGCTTCGCCCTTGCCGCGAACCGCCTCGGCTGGCCGCTCGAGACGACGCGGTGCCGGGCGCTCCATGCAGCGCCCTTGTCGCGGTTGCGGGCAGACCTCGCGCCCGGGGTCCGCCTCATCGTGACGCTGCGGGACGGCGACGCGGTGCGCGCCTTGGCGCAGTACCTCAGCGACGAAGGCTTCGGCGATACGCGCCTCACCCTTTGCGAGGGGCTCGGCGGCCCGCGAGAGCAGCTGACGGAGGGGACCGCAGGGTGCCTGCCGGACGCGGCGTTCCGCCACCCGGTCTGCGCGGCGCTCGAGGTTGCGGGGGACGGCCACGTGCTGCCGCAGACCTCCGGCCGCCCGGACACGTGGTTCGCGCATGACGGGCAGATCACCAAGCGGCCGGTCCGGGCGCTCACGCTCTCCTCACTGGCACCGCGGATCGGCGAGCATCTCTGGGACATCGGGGCGGGTTCGGGCTCGGTGGGCCTCGAATGGCTGCTCGCGGACCCGTCGCTCTCCGCCACGGCTGTCGAGGCGGATCCGGGGAGAGCCGCCAGGATCGCGGAGAACGCGGCCCGGCTAGGCCTCGATCGGCTGACCATCGTGACCGGCCGCGCGCCGGAGGCGCTGGACGGGCTCGCCGCACCGCAGGCGATCTTCGTCGGCGGGGGGATGTCGGAGGCGTTGCTCGGCTGGCTGACGGAGCACTGTGCCGGCGCCCGCCTCGTGGCGAACGCGGTGACGCTTGAGAGCGAGGCGCTTCTGGCGTGCGCTCATGCCCGGCTCGGCGGTACCTTGCTCCGCTGCGAGCTCGCCGAGGCGGCCACCCTCGGCACGCGGCGCGGCTGGCAGGCTGCGCGGCCAATCGTGCAGTGGAGCGTCACGCTGTGATCGTCGCGGGCTTCGGGTTCAGGGCGGGCGCAACGGCGGAGAGCCTCGCGGATGCGCTTCGGGCGGCCTCGGGCGGCCGGCCCGTCGCAGCGCTCGCCACGCCGGCGGACAAGGTGGAGGCGCGGGCCTTCGCAGCGCTTGCGGCGGCCCTCCGTCTGCCCGCTCGCGCGGTTGCGCCCGCCGCCCTCGTCGGTCAGGACACCGCGACGCGGTCGTCGGCCTCGCACCGTGCGAGGGGCGTCGGCAGCGTTGCGGAGGCGGCGGCGCTGGCGGCGGCGGGACCTGGCGCGCGCCTTCTGGCCCCGCGGGCAGTATCGCGGGACAGGCAGGCGACCTGCGCGCTGGCGGAGGGAGGAGACCCATGACGGTTCATTTCATCGGCGCGGGCCCTGGGGCGCCCGACCTCCTGACGCTCCGGGGGCGCGATCTGATCGCTGCCTGTCCGGTCTGCCTCTACGCGGGCTCTCTCGTGCCGGAGACGGTGCTCGCCCACTGCCCCGAGGGCGCGCGGGTCGTGAATACGGCGCCGCTCGATCTCGACCAGATCATAGGCGAGATCCGCGCGGCCCACGCGGCGGGGCAGGATGTGGCGCGCCTGCATTCGGGCGATCTCTCGGTCTGGTCCGCGATGGGGGAGCAGATGCGGCGGTTGCGTACCGAGGGCATTCCGGTGACCGTGACCCCCGGCGTGCCGGCCTTCGCGGCGGCGGCCGCCTCGCTCGGGGCCGAGCTGACGCTGCCGGGGCTGGCGCAGTCGGTCGTACTGACGCGGACGCCGGGACGAGCGTCCGGCATGCCCGAGGGCGAGACGCTTGCGAACTTCGCCGCCACCGGCGCGACACTGGCGATCCACCTCGCGATCCAGAACATCGCGGCAGTGGTCGAGGACCTCGCGCCCGACTACGGGGCGGACTGTCCGGTCGCCGTCGTCTACCGAGCGAGCTGGCCGGACGAACGGATCGTGCGCGGTACGCTCGCCGATATCGAGGCGCGGCTGACCGGCGCCGGGATCGAGCGGACGGCGCTCATCCTCGTCGGGCCCGCCCTCACAGGTGAGGGGTTCGCGGAGAGCTGCCTCTACGCCCCAGAGTACGACCGGCGCTACCGCCCGCAGAGCGCGGAGAGCCCCTGGGCCGGCTGGGCGCCCGAGGCGGAGGGCCGGAGCTGATGCGTGGCCTCCTCGTCTCCGCCCCGAGCTCGGGCACGGGCAAGACAACGGTGATGCTCGGCCTCCTGCGCGCGCTGGTGGAGGACGGGCATGTCGTCCAGCCGTTCAAGTCCGGCCCCGACTATATCGACCCGGCATTCCACCGCGCGGCGTCGGGGCGGGCGTCCTACAATCTTGACACCTGGGGGATGGATGAGGCGCTGCTGGGCTCGATCTCCGCCCGCTCGGCGGGGGCTGACATCTGCCTCGCCGAGGGGTCCATGGGCCTCTACGACGGGGTCGCGACGCGGGGCCGGACCGGCTTTGGCTCAAGCGCGGAGACGGCGCTGCGCTTCGGCTGGCCGGTGGTGCTGGTGCTCGATGTCGGCGGGCAGGCGCAGTCGGCGGCGGCGACGGCGCTTGGGTTCCGCACCTACCTCCCGGAGCTGCCGTTTGCGGGCGTGATCCTGAACCGCGTCGCCTCGCCCCGGCACGAGCGGCTGACACGCCTCGGCATGGAGCGCGCCGGGCTGTCGGTGCTCGGGTGCCTGCCGCGGCGGGGGGATCTCACGCTGCCGGAGCGCCATCTAGGCCTCATCCAGGCGGTCGAGCATCCCGATCTCGAGACCGCCATTGCGGGGTACGCCGCGTTTCTGCGTGCGCATGTGGACCTCGGCGCGATCGTCGCGGCGGCTGCAGGGCCGGAGGTGCCGGCCAGCGGGACCCTGCCGCCACCGCCCGCGCAGCGGATCGCGCTGGCGCAGGACGCGGCGTTCTCCTTCACATACCCGCATCTCCTCGAGGGGTGGCGGGCCGCTGGCGCGGAGATCCTGCCCTTCTCGCCGCTGGCGGATGAGGCGCCATGCCCGGGTGCCGATCTCGTCTGGCTGCCGGGCGGCTATCCGGAGCTCCACGCCGGGCCGCTCGCTGCGGCGGGCACGTTCCTCGACGGTCTTCGCCGCCATGCAGAGACGAAGCCCGTGCATGGAGAGTGCGGCGGCTACATGGCGCTCGGCACCGCGCTCATCGATAAGCAGGGGTCGCGCCACGCCATGGCCGGGCTGCTCGGGCTGGTGACGAGCTACGAGACGCGCAAGTTCCATCTCGGCTACCGGCGCGCGGTGCTCGAGGCTCCCCTGCCGGGGCATGGGGTGGGGGCCGCGCTGCGCGGGCACGAGTTCCACTATTCCACGATCCTCGAGCAGCCCGACGCGTCGCTCGCCGCGGTGGCCGACGCCGACGGCACCCCGGTGCCCGAGACCGGCTCGCGGCGGGGCCGGGTGACGGGGACGTTCTTCCATCTCATCTCCGCGGAGGAGCCATGACCGGGTTCGTCAGCTTCGTCGGCTCGGGGCCGGGCGACCCGGAGTTGCTGACGCTGAAGGCGGTGGACCGGCTCCGCCGCGCCGACGCGGTGTTGTTCGACGACCTCTCCGCTGGCCCGATCCTTGGTCACGCGCGGCCCGGGGCCGATCTCGTGGGCGTCGGCAAGCGGGCCGGACGCGCCTCGCCGCGGCAGGAGCATGTGAGCCGGCTGCTGGTCGACTACGGCCGCGCGGGCGGGCGGATCGTGCGGCTGAAGTCCGGCGACGGCGGGCTCTTCGGACGGCTGGAGGAGGAATTGACGGCCCTCCGCGCCACCGACGTGCGCTACGAGATCGTGCCTGGCGTGCCATCGGCCTGTGCCGCGGCCGCAGCGGCCGGCATCCCGCTCACGCGGCGGCTCACGGCGCGACGGGTACAGTTTGTCACGGGCCACGACATCACGGGCGAGCTGCCGGGGGACATAAACCTCGCGGCGCTGGCGGACCCCACGGCCTCGACGGTTGTGTTCATGGGCAAGCGGACATTCCCGCGTCTCCTCGCACGCCTTGTCGAGCATGGCCTGCCCGCCGACACGCCCGCCATCCTTGCAGAAGCCGTCAGCACGCCGGAGCAGTCGATCGAACGCCTCACGCTGGCGGCGCTTGCCGAGAAGCTGGTCACCGAGGTGGGCACGGCCCCGGCGCTTATTCTCTACGGGCCGCTTGCGGATGAGTGAGTGTCGCAAGTTCGCTTGCTACAGCGGCCGAGGACTGCGAGAATTTGAACTATACGGTGCCGCGTGCGCGGCTGAAAAGGGAACCGGGTGAGAGGCCCGGACTGCCCCCGCAACTGTGAGCGGAGAGGGCCCCGGGGAGACCACTGGCCAACTGGCTGGGAAGGTCCGGGGCGCAGCGACCCGCGAGTCAGGAGACCTGCCGTATGCCTCGGGCCCGCTCGGGCAAAACCCCAGGCCGCCGGAGGGGCGGTAGAGACAGTGAGGGACAGACATGCATATCGAACCCGGCCTCGTCGACGGCGCCAAGATGGGCCTCGCCGTGGCCACCGCTGCGGGGGCCACGGCCTACGGCGCCAAGCTCGCGGTGGAGGACATCGCGCGCTCCGGCCCGGTCGGCTTCGCGGTCCGAACGGGGCTCGCCACAGCCGGCACACTCACGTTCTTCGAGCTGCTGCCGCACTTCAGTGCCGGTGTCTCCGAGGTGCACTTCATCTTCGGGACGACGCTGTTCCTGATCCTCGGCGCCGCACCTGCGGCCTTCGGGTTAGCGCTCGGGCTGCTGGTGCAGGGATTGGTCTTCGCGCCGAGCGATATGCCCATGTACCTCGTGAACCTCACGACCCTTCTCGTGCCGCTCTTCGCCGTCACGGCGGTCGCCCGGCAGGTCGTCCCGGCCGACACGGCCTATGTCGACCTGAGCTATGCGCAGGTCCTGAAGCTCTCGGCGGCCTACCAGGGGGGTGTGATCGCCTGGGTCGCCTTCTGGGTGTTCTACGGGCAGGGCGTGGGGGCCGACACGGCGGCCTCTGTCTGGTCCTTCGGCGCGGCCTATCTCCTCGTGGTCCTCGTCGAGCCGGTCGTCGATCTCGCCGTGCTGGCGGCAGCGAAGGCACGTCGGGGCTCCGGCAGATCCCCGCTCGTGACGCCGCGTCTCTACCAGCCCGCCTGAGCGCTACGCATCCGGTACGCCCGGCTCCTCGCGGATCCCGGGCATGCCTCAGGTCGGGAGACAGCGGGTGATCCGAGAGGTTTGGCTCATCGGCATCGGCACCGGCAGCCCGGGGCACATGACCCGCGACGGTCTGACCGCCCTGCGAGAGGCCACGGTGATCCTCCTGCCCCGCAAGGGCGCCGGCAAGGAGGACCTCGCCGACATCCGCCTGCGCCTCGTCGCCGACAGCGGTAGCGCGGCGCAATGCGTGCCCTTCGACTATCCGGAACGCGACCTGGCCCTCCCGTACGGCGAGCGCGTCGAACGCTGGCACGACGAGATCGCGCGCCGGTGGGAGACGGCCCTCGCGACGGCGCCACCCGGTCCCGCAGCGCTTCTCGTCTGGGGCGATCCCTGCCTCTACGACAGCACGCTCCGCATCGCCTCCCGCCTCCGGCTAGCCGCTTCGCCTCGGGTGATCCCGGGCATCTCGGCACTCCAGGCATTAACGGCTGCCCATGCGATCCCGCTAAGTTCGGTGAATGGTTCAGTTACTATTACGACCGGCCGGCGGCTCAGAGACGAGGGCTGGCCAGCCGGCGCCGAGACGCTCGCCGTTATGCTCGACGGGGAGTGCAGCTTTGCCGGTCTCGTCCCCGAAGGACTAGAAATCTGGTGGGGCGCCTATCTCGGAATGGCTGAACAAATCCTCGATTGTGGTCCCCTAGCGGACGCCGCGCCCCGCATTGTCGCGCGTCGCGCCGCCGCACGGAGTGCCCATGGCTGGATCATGGACACCTATCTTCTAAGCGCATGCGGTCCCGACGCTTACTTGGGGTGACGACGCGAAAGTGGTGTGATTGTCCGGCTCGCGAGACCAAGGGATGACCTGAGGCAATTGGCGCGGTCATTCGGCTTGGGGGTCGGGGCGTAGTGCTTGGCAAAGTGCGGAATTGCCGATCTTCAGTCGGGCTGCGGCCTCTCTCACGGTTAGGCCCTTGGCGGTCAGGCTGCGGGCGCGGGCGAGCTTCTCGGGCGTGACCACCGGTTTGCGTCCGCCCTTGCGTCCGTGGGCGGCCCGTGTGCGCTGACGGATCAGTTCCCGCTCGAACTGACCGAGCGCGCCGAAGAGGTGGAAGGTGAGCCGGCCGCTCGCCGTCGTGGTGTCGATCGCCTCGGTCAGCGAGCGGAAGCCGACGCCTCTCGCCTCGAGTGCGCCGACGGTCTCGATCAGGTGGGGAAGCGAACGGCCAAGCCGATCGAGCCGCCAGACCACCAGCACATTGCCCTCGCGCAGGTATGCGAGCGCCTCGGCGAGACCGGGCCGCTCGGTGCGGGCGCCGGAGGCATGATCCTCGAAGATGGGCGCGGGCATTGCCAAGTTGTTTTGGGCGCCGTCCCCCGGTAGGTGACGGCCATGCCGATGTCGCTGCCAGCCACCATGCCGCGCCTAAAGGGCTTCCGCTTTCCCCGCGAGGTCGTCGCTTACGCGGTGTGGGCCCA
>JBCCDG010000036.1:0-33688 GCA_039030915.1 Pseudomonadota bacterium
CCACCGGAGCGCGGCTGCGGCGGCCTCACCGCTCTGGTCGGCGCAGGTGATGATGGACGAGCCGGCGCTCGTGCGGGACGTGCACCGCGAGTTCATCGAGGCCGGCGCCGAGATCCTCACGCTCAACACCTATGCCGCGACCCCCCGAAGGCTCGAGCGCAACGGCTTCGGCGACATCACCGCGAAGCTGCACGACCAAGCCATCCGGCTCGCGCAGGAGGCGCGGGATGCGGCGGGCCGGGCGGTGCGCCTGGCGGGCTGCCTCTCCCCGGTCGTCGCGAGCTACAGGGCGGAGAAAGTGCCCTCCTATGCGGAGGCGCTGGCCGAGTTCCGGCCACTCGTGGCGCTGCAGGCGCCACATGTGGCCCTCATGATCGCCGAGACGATGACCTCGATCGGCGAGGGCCTGGCCGCGACCGCCGCCATCACCGAGGCCGGCTTGCCGTGCTGGACCGCGTTCACGGTCGATGACGGGGACGGCCGACGCCTTCGCTCGGGCGAGCCGGTGGTCGCGGCCTTCGCGGCGGCGCGCGCGGCCGGGGCGTCGGCGCTTCTTCTCAACTGCTCGCGGCCCGAAGCCATCGGCGCGGGGCTCGCGGCAGTCTTCGAGGCCATGCCGGAGCTCGACCGCCCGGTCGGCGCCTACGCCAACGGCTTCGTCTCGGTCGAGGCGCTGGATACGACGACCACGGTCGATGAGCTCGAGGCAAGGCGGGATTTCTCGCCGGAGGCCTATGCCGAGCACGCGATGCGCTGGGTCGGGATGGGCGCGCGCATCGTCGGCGGCTGCTGCGAGGTGGGGCCGGCGCATATAGCGGAGATCGCGGCGCGCCTTGGGCGCTGAGCCCGCCCGATGACCTCGGACGTGTCGCGCTTGGCGCCGCGGGCGCGCGGAGGCTAGGCTCAGGCCATGACGCCCGATGACATCGCCGCCTTCGAGAAGGACATCCGCAGCCAGCTCGCCGAGATCGCAGCGGCGGAGGCAGGCACGGCGGCGGATCGCCGGCCCGTCGAGCTCGACCAGCAATCGGTCGGCCGGCTCTCGCGCATGGACGCGATGCAGGTCCAGGCCATGGCCGCAGCACAGAGCCGGCGGCGGGCAGCCGAACGCGTGCGGCTGGAAGCGGCCCTAGCCCGCATCGCCGATGGCAGCTTCGGCGACTGTTCGACCTGCGGGGAGGAGATCGCGCCCAAGCGTCTCGCACTCGATCCCGGCCAGACCCGCTGCATCGACTGTGCCCGCGGCTGACCGACCGTTCTCGCCGGTCCGCCCTCCGCGCGCTTCCGATCCTCGCAACCGCCCTTTCGGCGCTGGACGGGAAGACGCAGGCGCCGATGCACCACGCCGTCTTGCGGAACCGCCTCCGGGCGCCGACGGATCGGCCGCCCAAGGCGCTGCATAGCGAACCCCGCCACCCGAGCGCAGGCTTCACGACATCGCCGACCGGGAGGCGCGGCTCCAAGCGTGCGGGGCAGCCTTGCCGGGCGCGCGCACGCCCGGTAGGACGCGGCGCATGGATGACGCGCCTCCGCATGATGCCGAACTCGACGCCCGCGGGCTCCTGTGCCCGCTACCGGTGCTCAAGACCCGCAAGCGCCTGATGGCCCTGCCGCCCGGTTCGGTCCTCAAGGTGGCGGCGGACGATCCGGCAGCCCTCGTCGACATGCCGCATTTCTGCACCGAACAGGGCCATGAGCTCGTGGCGAGCGGGACGAGCGGTCAGGCCGGCCTCCTCTTCTGGATCCGCCGCAAGACCTGAGCGCCTACCCCCGCCCTCGTGCCGCTCGACCAAGGGGGTGGAGCGCGGCTGGCGGGCGGGCCCCTGAGGACGCGAAGCGGCCGAAGCGGGGGCGCCCAGACAGCCCGCCCCCGAAAGGCGTCGAACCCTAGCGGAAGGCGTCGCAAGGATCGTCGCGATCCTCCACCCCGGCCGAGAACCAGACATAGTCGTAGGGCAGATCACCCGTCCCCCCCGCATAGTCCGACGCCGCCGTCAGGCCGGGCGCGACCTCGACCTGGCCGAGGCTGACCACCTCGAGCGCCGGCGCCAGGCGTTCGAGATAGACCGGAACCCCGCGATCCGCGCGCGCAGGGCCGTTGCCCGTCACCAGAACCGCCTGCGCCGACGCATCCCCGCCCTCGCGCGCCCGGAGTGCGGCACGGGCAAAGCGCAGGTCGCGCAGGCGCTGTGCCTCCACCATGCCCGGCGCC
Source organism: Pseudomonadota bacterium (assembly GCA_039030915.1). Lineage (GTDB taxonomy): Bacteria > Pseudomonadota > Alphaproteobacteria > Rhodobacterales > Rhodobacteraceae > Thermohalobaculum. Next base: position 2,213 of record JBCCDG010000036.1, read on the forward strand.
GCACTCGCGGGCAGCATGTCGCAATGTGCCGCCACCATCTCCGCCTCGAGCGCCGTCTGCTCGGCCGCGGGCAGCGGGCGGTCGAGCCCGCCCTCCCCGGCGCGCGATCCCTCGACACCGGCCGCCCCTTCGGCGATGGCGCGCCGGATCTCCGCCAGCGCCACGCCGCCGCCCGCGATGCGCGCCTCCCCGGCCGCCTCGAACACCGGGCGGTAGAGCGCCCAGTCCGGCCAGCCGAGCCTCTCCCAACCGATGGCAGGCCCGATCTCGCCCGCCTCGCCACCGTCCCCGAGAAAGACCGCGATCCCCTTCTCCGAGCCTTCCGGCACCATCTCGAAGGCGACGCCCTCGGGCTCGAGCTTGCCGATGAGCCAGGCTTGGCGCGCATGATGAACGGGATTGTCGTGGATCTCGCCCAGGATCACGACCTGCGCGCCGCGGAGACGCTCGACCAACGTCGCGGGCGTGATGGCCCGCGCCTCTGCCGTGCTCCAGACCATGCCCTGCAACGGGTTGCCCGTTGGCGGCGCCGAGGGAGGATCGCCGGGCGATGCCGTGGCCGCACAGCCCGCTAGCGCCAGCCAGACGAGCGCAAGCGCGACCGCGCCAGGGCGCCGACCCCGCCCCGCACACCACCCCGGGCGCGACCGGCCCCGAAGGTCGTACTCCGCGGCGGCGGATGAAGCATCGGGACACCGGGCACAGGCGGCTTGTATCGGGCGAAGGGTCATGTCGGGCTCCAGTTTCATGCGTTGCAGCCTAGGCCGCGGCGGGGGCCAGACAAGCCGCTGCGGCACGACATCTCGTGCCCACGGCGCCCGACAGTTCGCGCATGGCGGATTGCGGCGGCGCGCCGGGGCACATACCTGCAGCTCTGACAAGGACGTAACCGATGCCGGACGCAGCACCCGGGGGGCGCCCGAGGACCCGCCGGGGCCGGCCGGCGATCCGGCGCAAGGCCCGCCAGCGCGCAGAGATCCGACGCGCGAGCCTGCTGGCCATACCGGTTTCGCATCGCTATCGTCCGGATCGTCGCTGCGCAATCGCCTCGGCGGGCGCCGGCGCGGACGGAAGGCAGAGGCGACAGGCACGGGGGAAAGACGCCGAATGACGCAGCCCTGGGTCCGCTGGCTCGCTTTCGCGGTGCTCGCCGCGACGGTCCTCGTGAGCTCCTGCCAAGCGCTCGCGGCCCCCGCCGGCACGGTGGCCGCGCTCCAGATCGTGGCGGGCAGCGCCCTATGAGCGGGCAACGCTATGGCGGCGTGCACTCCCCGGGCGAGGCCGGCAAGGCCGCGCGCCGGGCGGAGACCGCCGGCAGCACGGCGCCGGGGCCGAGGGGCCGGACGAGCCCCTTTGCCGGGCGGCGCGCCATGCGCGTCGATCTTCGCGCGAGGCTCATGTTCATCCTGCCCGCGCCGCTCCTCTTCGCGGCCCTTCTCGGTATCGGCGGCGGCAATATCGCGGCCACGGGCCTCAGCCTCACAGGCTTTGCATGCCTGATGTTCGCGGCCTGGATGCTGGCGGAAGGGCAGAAGGCCGCCCGCGCCTACGCCGCCCGCGCCGTCGCCCGCCGCCCCGCCATCCCGCGGCTCATCATCGCCGCGCTCGCCTCCGGCCTTGGCGTCGCCCTCGCGCAGCTCGCGGGCACGGGCGGGCCGGTCACCGCCGCAGGCTTCGGCCTCGTCGCGCTTGCCGCACATGTCGCGGCCTTCGGGATCGATCCGCTCGAGAACAAGGGCATCGACCTCTCCGATGCCGAGCACGGCCGTGTGGCGGACGCCATCGACCATGCCGAGAAGCTCCTGCGCGAGATCCATGACGATGCCCAGGGCATCGGAGACCATGAGATCGCGGAGCGCGTCCTCTCGCTCTGCGACGAGGTGCTCGCACTCCTCCGCCGCATCGAACAAGACCCGCGCGATCTCACCCGCGCGCGCCGTTATCTCTCCGTCCATCTCGTCGGCGCCCATGAGGCGACGCGGAAATACGCCGAGAACCACGAGGCGCTGGACGACCCGAACCTGCGCGCCGACTATCTCGCCCTCCTCTCGGAGCTCGAAGCCAGCTTTCAGCGGGGCCGCGACAAGCTCCTCGCCGACGACCGCACCGATCTCGAGGTCGAGATCGAGGTCCTGCGCGACCGCCTGGGCCAGGAAAAGGCCTGACACCCGACAACCGCCGACCCGGAGAACGCCCATGTCGACCCCCAGCCAGACGCCGACCCCTGCCGAAGCGGTCATCGACGCCGCCGAGGCCGCCTCCGAGAGCGTGAAGCTCGCGGTCACCGAGATGGAGAAGCAGCTCACGCCGACGCCCGAAGTGCGCAAGGAGGTGGTGCCCATCGACATGGCCGAGCCCGAGGAGCGCCAGCTCATCGAAGCCAAGATCGCCGAGCTCGACATGAGCGACACCCAGTCGATCATTAAGTTCGGCTCGGGTGCGCAGGAGGAGCTCACCGAGATCTCCGACACCATGCTGGAGGGCGTGCGCAACAAGGATACCGGCCCGGCGGGCGAGAGCCTGCGCTCGATGGTCGGCACGATCCGCGGCTTCGACGTCGACGAGCTCGATCCCAACCGCAAGCAGAGCTGGTGGGAGCGGCTGATCGGGCGGGCGACGCCGGTCGCCAACTTCATCGCGCAGTACGAGGAGGTGCGCGGGCAGATCGACGGGATCACGGACGAGCTCCTCAAGCACGAGACGATCCTGCTCAAGGACGTGAAGTTCCTCGACAAGCTCTACGAATCGACCCTCGCCTTCTACGACGATCTCGGCCTCTACATCTCCGCGGGCGAGGCGAAGCTCGACCGGCTCGACGTCTTCGAGATCCCCGAGAAGGAGAAGGAAGTGCAGGGCGCGCCGGACGGCGAAGGCGTGATGAAGGCGCAGGAGCTGCGCGACCTGCGCGCCGCGCGCGACGAGCTCGAGCGCCGGGTGCACGACATGAAGCTGACCCGCCAGGTCACCATGCAGTCGCTACCCTCGATCCGGCTGGTCCAGGAGAACGACAAGGCGCTGATCAACAAGATAAATTCGACCCTGGTGAACACCGTTCCCCTCTGGCGCACACAGCTCGCCCAGGCCGTGACGATCGCGCGGAGCCGCGACGCGGCGAAGGTGGTGAAGGAGGCGACGGATCTCACGAACGAGCTCCTCACCAAGAACGCCGACAACCTGCAGCAGGCCAATCGCGAGGTGCGCCAGCAGATCGAACGCGGCGTCTTCGATATCGAGCGCGTGAAGGCCGCGAACCAGACGCTGATCGCGACGATCGAGGAAAGCCTCGCGATCGCGGACGAAGGCAAGGCCAAGCGCGCAGCGGCCGAGCAGGAGCTCGTGCAGATGGAGGCGGATCTGAAGGCGACGCTGGCGGCGGCGCGCGCCGGCTCGAGCGGCGTCTCGGGCTCGAACGGCGCCAAGCCCCCGGCGGCACAGGGCTGACGAGCGGCCTGCGATGGCAATGATGTCTCCCGTCGAGGCGGTCAGGCGGTGCCTCGGGCGATATGCCACCTTCTCGGGCCGCGCGGGTCGGCCCGAGTTCTGGTGGTTCATCGGCTTCGTCGTCATCGGCAACCTGGTCTGCGGCTATGTCGACACGCTCCTCGGGCTCGACACGCTCGGGCAGCTGCCCGATCACATGCGCGCGCAGGAGGGCTTCGAGCCCGTGTTCGAGTACGAGGCGCCATCGCCCATCGCCTTTGTCTTCAGTCTCGCGGTGCTCCTGCCCCAGTTCGCCGTAGGCGCGCGGCGGCTCCAAGACCGGGAGATGTCGGCCTGGTGGCTCCTCGCGCTCCTGCTGCCGGTGGTCGGCTTCCTCCTCCTCCTCATCTTCATGGCCCTGCCCGGCAGCGACGGGGAGAACCGTTACGGCCCTCCACCGCCCGTCTGACCCTTCCCGTCCGACCGCGCCCAGATCCGACGAAGGCGCAGCGGGCGCGGCTGGCGGGCGGGCCCCTGAGGCCGCAAAGCGGCCGAAGCGGGGGCGCCCAGGCAGCCCGCCGGCCCGGCATGCCCGCCACAGATGCGCCAGATCGCGCCCTGCGAGGTTCGAAGCCCACGCCCCATGGCCGCCGCCGCGGCCCACGCGGGATCACGTCCCGTCGAGCCAGACTTGCGCCATCCGCCGCCGCGCCCCAGCCTTTCGATCAGATCAGGAAAGGCGCATCGCGCTCGATATCGGGACAGAGCAGGCTATCCGGATGCCCCGCAATCAAACCGGTCGCAAAGCGTCCACACATTTCGCATAGTCTCAGAGCATACAGGGACGATGATGAGTAACGCGACGCGAACAGCACACCGGCCGAGGCAGCCGGGATCGGGACCGGGGCAGGTCGCCCCGGGCGTGGCCGCGCTCGGTCCCTGCCGCCGGTCCGCGCGCTGGCCTGCGCGTCTCGCGGCCCTCGCCCTCCTCCCGCTCGCCGCCTGCACGGGCCAGCCCAGCGCGGAGGATTATGCGGCTTACGAGGCGACGCTTCTCGCCGTCGGGGATCTGCGCACCGACACCGCCCCGCCCGACGCGCCCTTCACCAACGACGATCTCGTACGCAATTTCAGTCGCGTCGCCCTGCGCCACGAGGTCGATATCGAGCGGCCTGGCAGCGACGACAACGCCGCCACCAATCCGCTTCAGCGCTGGGAGGAGCCGATCCGTTACCGCATCGTCGGCCAGGGGGTGACGGAGGCGGACCGTATCGAGGTCGCGGCGTTTCTCGACCGGATCGGCGATATCACCGGCCGCGCCGTCTCGCGCGCACCCTTCCCGCCCGCCGAAGATGCGCCCGGGAGGGCCGGTGTGGCGGGGGACGAGGGCGTCAACCTCATGATCCTGATTACCGAGCCCGCAGAGCGCCCGGCCGTGAGCGAAGCGCTCGGCCAGCTCCATCCCGCGCTTCAGCGCAGCTTCGATCTCTGGCGCCGCAGCCCCAGCGTCGTCTGCGCCGCGACCAACCTTGTCGCCGAGCAGGACAGTCACGCTATCGTCTTCGGCATGATCATGCTCGGCTCCGAGGTCGGCGGGCTTCTCCGCCGCTCCTGCATCCACGAAGAGATCACCCAGGCACTCGGCCTGGGCAATGACCATCCGGAGGTGCGCCCCTCCAATTTCACCGACGACGAGGAGTTCGCGCTCCTCACCCGCCACGACGAATGGCTGCTGCGCGTGCTCTACGATCCGAGACTGCGCCCCGGCATGACGGAGGACGAGGCGATGCCCATCGTGCGCCGCATCGTGGAGGAGCTGCGCCCCGGCAACGAGCCCCGCCGCGAGGCGTTGGGCGGCGCCGGCAGGACGAGCCCAGGACAAGGACGCGTCGGCTCGGGGACCGCGACGCAGGGCGGCGCAGGCACCAGTACGCGCGGGGGCGCGGAGATCGGCGCCGGCACTGGATCCGGCATCGACCGGGGGATCGATCCGGGAAGCGAAGCGGCGCGCGACGCCACGGCAGGGATCGGCGCCGCCGCTGGCGCCGGGCCCAGCGGATGAGCCTCGCCGGCTTCATCGGCCTGCGCGCCGCGGGAGGGGGCCTCGCCGCCCTCGCCTGTCTTGGCTGCGCCGACTATTTCGACGGCAATGACTGGGAGGGCTACGAGCAGACGGCCCTCGTCCTCGGCAAGATGCGCCTCGAGCGGGCACCGGAGGGCATGCCCGTCTCCAACCTGGCGCTGGCCGACAATTTCCGCCGCATCGCCTTCGGACTGGAGGCCGGCGTGCTCGCCGGCCGGGCGGCGGAGGGCGGCGCATCCGACGGGGCCGGGCAACAGCGGAGAACGCCGCAGGATGCCCGCCCCGCGGCGACCGGTGGGGGCGGGGCCGCGGCTGCGGGCCGTCCTGCCACCACGATCGCTCCATCGGACGGCGAAGGACGCCTCCGGCGCTGGCGCCGGCCCGTGCGCTGGCAGATCACGAGTCTCAGCAAGAGCGCGCAGGGCTATGTGCGCGCGGTCGACGAGACTGCGCGCCGGATCGCCACCGCGACGGGCCATGATATCGCCCGCGTCGGTCCGGGCGAACCCGCGAACCTCGCCGTCCTCTTTCTTCGTCCGCAGGACTACGCCCCGGCGGCGCGGGCGCTCTCCGGCCAACCCGCTGGCCCATGGCTCGCGCAGCAGGTGGACCGCTTCGGCCGCGCCGGCCACACACCCTGCGTCGGCCTCTTCCTCCATGCCCGCCGCTCCGCCGCGATGCCCGGCGGCCAGCGGGTGGAAACGGACGAGATCCTCTTCGGGCTCGCTCTTATCCGCGACGGTCTGCCCCCCCGCCTCGCCCGCGCCTGCGTGGAGGAGGAGCTGGCCCAGGCCATGGGCCTGCCGAACGACGATCCGAATGTCCGCCCCTCCGTCTTCAACGACGATCAGGAATTCGCGCTTCTGACAGACCATGACGAAGCGCTGCTGCGCATCCTCTACGATCCCCGGCTCGCGCCCGGGATGACCGAAGACGAAGCTATGGCGATCGTGCCCCGCATCATCGACGATCTCGACACCGACGCCATCAACGGCCGACGGCGCCAGCGTAACTGAACGCGCGCTGCACACCCGGTGCCGCCGAGCCTACCGACGTGATCCGATCTCGCCCGTCGGGGCCCAGGCGCCGGCAGCGCCCAGGAAGGCGAGCGCATCGTAAGGCCGCGGCGCGTCGTGGCCCGCCCCTCTGTAGCTCAATCCGCAAGCTTACTGCGACCGCTCCCGCCCACGTCTCGATAGACAAATGTCGACGACATTCTGAAAACCCCCGCAGCGGGCATGCTGCCCCTCACCCGGATACGGGCGCCTCGGACGGGCGTGGATGGCGGGCGGGCCGCTGAGGACCGCAAGGGACGAAGCCGGGGCGTCCGTCAGCCCGTCCGACATCGCGCGGCTGCGGAGGGTCCCCTCCTGACACCCACCCCTGCAGTCTCTAGCCGCGATCGGCGTCTTCGATGAGGGTGCGAAGACGCAGGGCGTTGGCCTTCTGGTCGTGGAGTGCCGCCACGCGGGCACGCCCCGCCCGGCCCATTTCGGCGAGGCGTTCAGGCGGCGCGCTGGCAAGCGCGGTCAACGCCTCGCCGAGCGCCGCTTCGTCGGCCGCAGGAACGAGCCAGCCGCAGGAGGCGTCGACCAGCTCGGGGATGCCGGCGATGCTGGTCGCCACCACCGGGCGCCCGAGCGCCATCGCCTCCATGATCACCACGGGCAGGCCCTCGGCAAAGCTCGGCAGGAGAAGGCCCCGACCTGCTGCGAGCCGTTCGCGCACCGCCTCATGGTCGCGCCAGCCGAGGAGCGCGATACGCTCGGCCGTCCCGGTCGCGGCGATGGCGGCCTCGAGCTCGGGGCGCGTGTCGCCGTCGCCGACGATCTCGAGCCTGAGGTCGGGCGCCGCCTCGGCCGCGCGTGCCACGGCGGCGGGAAAGAGGGTCTGCGCCTTCTCGACGCAGAGCCGGCCGACATGCACGACAGGCGCGTCCGCGGCGGGCGGAGGCGCGGGCGCGAAGGCGGTCAGATCGACGCCACAGCGGACCACATGGGTCTTCTCGAAGGCCGCCATGCCACAATGGATCGCAACCTGGCTCCGCGCATAGTGGCTGATCGCGGCGATGAACGCGGCTTTCTCGGCCTTGAGCGGCACGCTCGCCCGCTCGGGATCGAAGAACTCGTTGGGCCCGTGAACGGTCATGCTCCAGCGCGGCCCGTCCATCGCCTCGGCCAGCATCGCAACCGCCGCGGCATTGGTGGCGAAATGGGTGTGGATATGCGTGATCCCGTCGGCCCTGGACCAGCGGGCGAGCTGCGCAGCTTCGAGGAAATAGGCCACGTGGCGAACCAGCCCGCCACCGGCATTGCGGAGGAGCCGAGCCCAGAGGAGGAGGGCGCGCAGGAAAGATGCCGGGCGGGTCGCCAGCAACGATAGCGCGGCAACGAAGAGCCCGGCCTTCGCGTCCAGCAGATACCGGGTGCGCGCCTCTTCCGCCCGGTCCGCCGCCGTCACCAGCGGGACGGACCAGCGGCGGACGGCGTAGCGGGTGACCGGCAGGCCGCTCGCCTCGATCTCCGCGATCTCGCCACGGATGAAGGTGAGACTGGTAAAGGGATAGCTGTTGAGGAAGTAGGCGAGCTTGACGGTCACGCTGGCGCCCCCCGGGCCAAGCGCCCGGCCGCCTTGCCGGGCGCGCGCATGAGCGCCGGAGGCTGCGACGCTGTCAACCGCGGGACGCTTTGCGATGCAAGTTGGGACGATCCTGTTCCGGCCGGCCGGCGCCTCGCCTTCTGCGCCGCAACGCGGTATTCTGCGGCATATCCGGTGTGGGGCGGTTGAGACGAGAGGGGCGGCCATGTGCGGCATCGCGGGCATGCTGTGGGCGCCAGGCGGGCGCGGGGATGAGCAGGCACGCGCCGAGGTGAGCGCGATGACGCAGCGCATCGCCCATCGGGGTCCGGATAGCTGGGGCGTGTGGACCGATGCGGCGGCGGGCATCGCCTTGGGGCATCGCCGCCTCGCCATCATCGACGTCTCGCCTGCGGGGCATCAGCCGATGGCCTCGCCCTCGGGGCGTTACCACATCACCTACAATGGCGAGATCTACAATCATCTCGAGATCCGGCGAACGCTCGAGGAGGCGGGGCCGGTTGGCTGGCGCGGCGGGTCGGACACCGAGACGCTGCTGGCGGCGATCGAGCGCTGGGGCATCGAGGAGGCGACGCGCCGCACAGTTGGCATGTTCGCCTTCGCGGTCTGGGACGCACGGGAGCGGCGTCTGACGCTGGGGCGCGACCGGTTGGGGGAGAAGCCGCTCTATTGCGGCTGGCAAGGCATGGGCGAGGGCCGCGTCTTCCTCTTCGGTTCCGAGCTCAAGGCGCTCCGTGCGCATCCGGCCTGCGAGCGGCGCATCAGGCGCGATGCGGTCGTGCAGTTCATGCGGCACAGCTATGTGGGCGGGCCGTATTGTATCTACGAGGGGCTGGCAAAGGTCGAGCCCGGCACGCTTGTCACGCTGTCTGCCAAGGCGCCTGAGCCTGTCGTCACCCGTTACTGGTCGGGGCCCGAATCGGCGACGGTCGACAAGCTCGATATCGGGCCGGATGAGGCAGTCGACCGGCTGGAGACGCTGCTGCTCGATGCCGTCTCGGGCCAGATGATGTCGGACGTTCCGCTGGGGGCCTTTCTCTCGGGCGGGATCGACAGCTCGACGGTGACGGCGCTGATGGCCCGGCTCTCGCCGCGGCCGGTGAAGACCTTCTCCATCGGCTTTCATGTGGCCCGGTACAATGAGGCGGAGCATGCCAAGGCCGTCGCCGCGCATCTCGGCACCGAGCATACCGAGCTCTATGTCGGCCCGGACGAGCTGCGCGCGGTCGTGCCACAGCTGCCTGAGATGTATGACGAGCCGTTCGCGGATGGCTCGCAGATCCCCACCCATCTCGTCGCGCGGCTGGCGCGCCAGCATGTGACCGTCGCGCTGTCGGGCGACGGGGGTGACGAGCTTTTCTGCGGCTACGACCGGTACCGCCAGTTCGGGCCGCGGGCCGGCCGGCTCCACGCAGTACCCCTGCCGCTCCGGCGCGCGGCGGCGGCTCTGCTGCAATCCCTGCCCGCGGCGCCGTTGGACGCGGTGCTCGGTCGGCTGAAGCCGGTGGGCGAGGGACGTGAGCCGCACATGCAGCGCCTGTCGCGGCTGGCGGACTATCTCGGGAGCGAGAATGTGGCGATGCTCCATCGCCTCCTCGTCAGCCATGTGCGGACTCCGTTGGCGCTGGTGCAAGGGGGGGCGGAGCTCGACGACAGTCTCACCGACCCGGATCCGCGGCTTGGGGGGCTTGCGGCGGCGGAGCGGATGATGGCGCTCGATATGGCCGCCTATCTGCCGGACGACATTCTGCAGAAGGTGGATCGCGCGACCATGGCCTGCGCGCTCGAGAGCCGGGCGCCGCTCCTCGACCACAGGGTGGCCGAGTTCGCCTGGTCCCTGCCGCTCAAGCTTAAGCTGAGGGACGGCGTGCAGAAATGGGCGCTCCGCCAAGTGCTCTACCGTCATGTGCCCGCCGCTCTGATCGACCGGCCGAAGCGCGGCTTCGAGGTGCCGGTGGGGAACTGGCTGAAGGGGCCGCTGAAGGCCTGGGCCGAGGCGCTGATCGAACCCTCGCGGCTGGCGCGCGAGGGCTGGCTGGAGCCGGCTGCCGTCCGCCGGCTCTGGGACGAGCATCAAGCCGGGCGCGCGGCCTGGGGCCTGCAGCTCTGGAACGTGATGATGTTCCAGTCCTGGCTCGAGGCGGAGGCGGCGGCCCTGCCTGCCCGCTCGGATGCGGCCTGAGCGGACGTGCGTCGAAGGAAGGCATAGCGGCTGGCGCAGTGCTGCGGGCTCGCATAGGCTCCGCGGCCAACGGCCACCGCACGGAGAGACGCCATGATCTGGGACATGCTGCGCGGCGAGTTCATCGACGTCATCGAATGGACGGACGATACCCGCGACACCATGGTCTACCGCTTTCAGCGCCACGGCAACGCGATCAAATACGGCGCGAAGCTGACCGTGCGCGAGGGGCAAGCGGCGGTCTTCGTGCATGAGGGTCAGCTGGCGGATGTGTTCCAGCCCGGTCTCTACATGCTCGAGACCAACAACATGCCGATCATGACGACCCTCCAGCACTGGGACCACATGTTCCAGTCACCCTTCAAGTCGGAGATCTACTTCGTCAGCACCCGCCGGTTTCAGGATCTGAAATGGGGCACGAAGAACCCGATCATGCTGCGCGATCCGGAATTCGGCCCGGTGCGCCTGCGCGCCTTCGGGACCTACTCGATCCGCGTCTCCGACCCCGGGCTCTTCCTGCAGGAGATCGTGGGCACGGACGGGGAGGTAACGACGGACGAGGTGCAGTTCCAGATCCGCAACGTCATCGTCAGCCGGTTCACCAATGCGCTCGGCTCCTCCGGCATTCCGGCGCTCGATCTGGCTGCGAACCAGGACCAGATGGCGGAGTACCTGAGAAACCGCATTGCGCCCGAGATCGCGGCCTACGGGCTCGAGATGCCGGCGCTGATGGTCGAGAATGTGAGCCTGCCCGAAGCGGTGGAGCAGGCGCTGGACAAGCGGACGCAGATGGGCGTGATCGGCGACCTCGGCAAATACGCGCAGTTCCAGGCGGCCGAGGCGATGCGGGCGGCAGCGGAGAACCCCGGACAGGGCGGGGCGGCGATGGGCGCGGGCCTCGGTGCCGGGCTCGGCATGGCGATGGGCAACCAGATGGCCGGGGCCTTCGGCGCGTCGCAGGGCGGGGCCGGTGGCGCAGGCCCATGGGGTACCGCCCCGCAGCAGCCGGCGGCCGCGCCGCCGCCGCCACCGCCCCCACCACAGGAGACGGTGTGGCACGTGGCGGAGAACGGCTCGACGCACGGTCCCTACAGCCGCGCCCATCTCGGCCGCATGATGGGCGAGGGCAAGTTCAGCCGGGACACGCTGGTCTGGTCGGCGGGTATGTCTGGCTGGACCAAGGCGGGCGAGGTGGCGCCGCTCGCGCAGCTCTTCACCATCGCCCCCCCGCCCCCGCCACCGCCCGCCCCACCGGCCTGAGGCCTGCGACGGCGGCAGGCGCGCGCGAGCCGGCATCCCGCGACGATCGGTCATTCCGTGGACGAGGACGATGATGAGCTGCAAGGCCTTTCCCTGCGGCGAATGCGGCGCACAGCTGGCCTACAGCCCGGGCACCGACAGGCTGCGCTGCCCCTATTGCGGGACGGAGAACCGGGTGGGCGCGCCGCGCGCTCCCCTCCCCGACGCGCCGTCCGCCGATGGCGGATCGGGTGCCGAGGCTGGCCCGCGACCCAGGCCCTGGGACGCGGATTTCGACCCGCGCGCATGGAAGGGGGACGGGCTCGTCGTGGAGGAGGAGGCCGGCACGCCCGTCGGCGGCGCGCTCTTCGAACGGGACCTAGAGGAAGCGCTGAGAGCGGTCGAGACGGCCGAGACCGACGGGGAGGCCCTCGAGACGACCACGACCACGCGCTGTCCCGGCTGCGGCGCGGAAGTGACGCTGGGCGCGGAGAAGCTGGCCGCGGACTGCCCTTTCTGCGCCACACCACTGGCCAAGGAGCCGACGCATGACCACCGCCATCCCGCGCCCCAGGGGCTCCTGCCCTTCGCGCTGGAGGAACGGGAGGCGAAGGATCGGCTGAAAGCCTGGCTCAGGGGGCTCTGGTTCGCGCCGAACGGGCTCAAGAAATGGGCGGAGGCGAACCGGCCGCTGCGCGGGGTCTATGTGCCGCATTACACCTTCGATGCGGCGGGGCGCGCGCGTTATCGGGGCCAGCGGGGCGACGCCTATTACGTGACCCGCCGGGTGACGCGGAACGGCAAGAGCGCGACCGAGAGGGTGCGTCGCATCCGCTGGACCAGCGTCTCCGGCCATGTGGCGGAGAGCTTCGACGACGTGCTGGTGCCGGCGAGCGCGACGCTGACGGAGTTCGGAAAGAAGGCGACGGTGCACAGCCCCGAATGGGACCTGCAGGGCATGCAGAGCTACGAGACCGCCTATCTCTCGGGTTTCGATGCGGAGGCGCCCTCGCTCCGCCTCGCCGCCGGTTTCGACCAGGCGGCGGATGCGATGGAGGACTGGCTCCGTCAGCTTGCCAAGCGCGATATCGGGGGCGACGAGCAGCGGGTGCTGCAGCTCTCCGCGCATTTCGACCGGGTCACCTTCAAGCACGTGCTGCTGCCGGTGTGGCTGGCGAGCTATCGCTGGCGGAACGCGCCCTACCGGGTGGTGGTGAATGCGCGCACGGGCAAGGTGGTGGGCCAGCGGCCCTGGAGCCGGTGGAAGATCGCGCTTGCCGTGTTGCTGGCGCTTATTGCCATCGGCGCGGCGGTCTATTTCGGCGAGGTCGCGCGCTGAGGCACGGGGGGCGGGCTGGACAGGGTGCCCGTTCGCGCGTCGCGGGGCGTGCCGCCCCGCGCCTTGCTCCGCCCACCCGCCAGCCCGCACCCTCTGAAGGCGCGCCGCCCCGGCATGTCGCGAGAGATCGGCGGTCGGACACCTTGCCGCCGGGGCGTGCTGGTCAGGCGATCCCGTGCGGCGTAGCTTGACGCGCGAGTGAACGCGAGCCCCTGGGAGGACAAGATGGACGGTGCCGAGAGCGGGAGCACGGTGCTCTATGACGTGGCCGAGGGCGTGGCGACGATCACGCTGAACCGGCCCGACCGGATGAACGCGCTCACAGGCTCGATGCGCCGTGAGCTCATCGCCGCGATGGAGCGGGCGCCCGACGAGGCGCGGGCTGTCGTCCTCACCGGAGCCGGCCGCGCCTTCTGCTCCGGTCAGGATCTGATGGATGCGGGCGGCAACGCGCAGAAGGCGGCGCGGGGGGCGGCGGACATCGATCTCGGCCGCACGCTGGCGGAGGAGTACGAACCGCTTCTCAAGCTGATCTACGACTGCCCGGTTCCGACCATCTCGGCCGTGAACGGGCCGGCGGCAGGGGCGGGCTGCAACCTGGCGCTGGCCGCGGACATCGTGATCGCCGGTCAGTCGGCGAGCTTTCTCCAGGCCTTCGCCCGCATCGGGCTCATCCCCGACGCGGGCGGGACCTACTGGCTGCCACGGCTCGTCGGCTCCGCGCGGGCGATGGGTATGTGCCTGACGGCCGAGCCTATCGACGCGCCCCGGGCGGCCGACTGGGGCCTGATCTGGGAGGTGGTGCCGGACGACGCGCTGAGCGCGCATGTGACGGCGCTGGCGAGCAGGCTCGCCAAGGGGCCGACGCTCGCCTATCGGCTGATGAAGGAGGCTCTGAGAAAAAGCCCCGAGAACGGGCTCGATGCGCAGCTTGCGCTCGAGGCGAAGCTGCAGGGCGAGGCGGGCAAGAGCAGGGACTTCGCGGAGGGCGTGCTGGCCTTCCTCGAGAAGCGACCGGCGCGCTACGAGGGGCGTTGACGGCGCCCGGGGAGACGTGGGTGCGCGAGATGGGCCGGAGGCGCGGCGGAGGGGCAAAGCGATGATCGCGGCGGATGCCGGGCCCGCGCCACTGGCCGCGCGCCTCACCACCACGCCGCGGGCACATGATGGGGCGCGGGGTCGGGCGGTTGCGGCGGCGCTAGGTGGCGCCTTCGCGGATCCCGCACTCCGCACCCTGGCCGAGGGCACCGCGGGGTCGAGCCCCTTCCTCGCACGCCTCATGGAACGGTATGGGGCGTGGCTGGCCGAGGCGGCAGCACTGGCGCCAGAGGTGGCGCTCGATGCGCTGGAGCAGGACGCGCGCGCGGGCCTGGCGGAGACGGACCGCCGGGGCCTCGCCGCCGGGCTCCGCCAGCTCCGCGCCCGGGCGACGCTGCTCATCGCGCTCGCCGATCTCGGCGGCGCCTTCGATCTGACGGCAGTGACGGCGCGGCTCTCCCGCCTGGCCGAGACGGCGCTCGACCTCGCACTTGGCCATCTCCTCCGCGAGGCGGGGCGACGGGGGCACCTGCCCGGGCTCGGCGCGGACACGACGGCGGCGCAGTCGGGCTATGTGGTCATCGGCATGGGCAAGCTCGGTGCGGGCGCGCTCAACTTTTCCTCCGACATCGATCTCATCTGCCTCTTCGATCAGGACCGTTTCGCACCGGACGCCTACATGGAGGCGCGGCAGGGCTGTATCCGCGTCACGCGCGGGCTGGTGGAGCTTCTCTCCGCGCAGACCGAGGACGGTTATGTCTTCCGCACGGATCTGCGCCTGCGTCCCAACCCTTCCTCCACACCCGTCTGTCTCGCGATGGAAGCGGCGGAGCGATACTACGAGGCGGAGGGACGGACCTGGGAACGGGCGGCCCATATCAAGGCGCGCGCCGTCGCGGGGGACGTCGCGGCGGGGAAGGCTTATCTCGACCGTCTGCGGCCCTTCGTCTGGCGGAAGAGCCTCGACTTCTATGCCATCGAGGACGTGCAATCCCTCCTCGGCAAGATCGGGCGGATGGATGCGGAGCGGCGGCGGGGCGCCGACGCGGTCGCGGGACGGGATATCAAACGCGCGCCGGGCGGCATTCGCGAGATCGAGTTCTTCGCGCAGACCCGCCAGCTCATCCTCGGCGGTCGCAACCCGGCGCTGCGAGCGCGCGGGACGCGGGCGGCGCTCACGGCTCTTGCGGAGGCGGGCGAGGTGGGGCGCGAGACGGCCGAGGCCCTGATCGAGGATTACGAGGCGCATCGCGTTCTCGAGCACCGGTTGCAGATGATCGAGGACCAGCAGACCCACATGGTACCCCTGGGCGCCGAGGGGCGGGACCGGCTGGCGGCGCTGATGGCGCTGGAGGATCGGGGGACGCTCGAGCGGGCGGTGGCGGCGCGGCATGCACGCGTGCACGAAACCGTCGCCGGCTTCTTTCGCGCGCGCACCGCGCGACCGCCGGACGCGCCCGCGGAGCTCTCGGCGGGGCGGTTCGCGGCACTGGGTTTCGAGCGCGACGATCATGCTGCGGCACGGTTCGCCGCCTGGCGCTCTGGCGCGATCGCGGCCACGCGGTCCGAGCGGGCGCGGCGGCTCTTTCAGGGGCTGGAGCCGCAGCTCGTCGAGGGGCTTTCCTGCGCTGCGAGCCCGGACGAGGCTCTGGGGGGGCGCTGGAGCGGTTCCTGACGGGACTGCCGGCTGGGGTGCAGGTCTTCTCGCTGCTCGCCGCCAATCCGGCATGGCTCGAGCTTCTCATCGAGATCATCGCCGCGGCCCCGCGTCTGGCGGACTATCTCGGCCGCGAGCCGCAGGCGCTGGATGCGCTCCTCGCGCGGGATTTCTTCGAGCCGATGCCCGGGGCGGCGCGTCAGCGGACGCTGCTGGAGGCGATGCTGGGCGAGGCCGGCGATTATGAGCGCGCGCTTGACGGCACGCGCCGCTTCGCCCGTGAACAGGGGTTCCGCGCAGGCGTGCAGGTGCTGCGCGGGCTCGCGGGAGCGGAGGAGGCGGGCGCGGCGTTCTCCGCTATCGCCGAAGCGGCACTCGCCGCCCTCATGCCCCGCGTTGCTGCCGAGTTCGCTGAGCGCCACGGCCCCCCGCCCGGGCGCGGCATGGCCGTGGTCGCCCTCGGCAAGCTCGGGACGCGGGAAATGACGGCAGGCTCCGATCTCGACCTCGTCACGATCTACGACGCAGCGGCGGACGCAGTCTCGGAAGGCCGGCAGCCCCTGGCGGCGCAGGCCTATTACCCCAGGCTGACGAAGGCGCTGGTCGCAGCGCTCACGGCGCCGACATCCGAGGGACGGCTCTATGAGGTGGACATGCGCCTCCGCCCCTCGGGCCGGCAGGGCCCGGTCGCTGTCTCGCTCGACGCCTTCCGCCGCTACCACGCCGAGACCGCCTGGGTGTGGGAGCACCTTGCGCTCACCCGCGCACGCGTCGTCGCCTCGGCAGGCGCCGACGGAGCAGACAGCGACGGGACGGACAACGGTGGGCAGGCGCTGGCCGAGGACGTCGCCTCAGCGCTCGATGCCGTTCTGGCGGCGCGGCAGGGCGACGAGAGCGTCGGCAGCGCCGCGGGCGAGATGCGCGCCAAGCTCGCAGAAGCCCATCGCGCCAAACGGGGCGACCCCTGGGCGCTGAAGCATGCCGCCGGTGGGCTTATGGAGATCGAGTTCGCGGCGCAGACGGGCACGCTCTACTGCGGCCTGCCGCGGGCCGAGAGCGCTGCGCATCAGCTTCCCCGCCTCACGGAAGCCGGCTGGCTGACGGAGGCGGAGACGGCGGCGATGACGGATGCGCTTGCGCTTCTAACCCGGCTCCAGCAGGTGGAGCGTGTCGCGCTCTCGGCCGAAACCCCGCCCGAACGCTTCGGCCCGTGCCTCTCCGACGCGCTCGCGCGCATCACCGGCATGCCGGATTTCGAGCGGCTCACGCTGGAACTGACCGAGCTGGAGCGCGCCGCCGCGGCGGCGGTGGATGCCCGCTTCCAACGGCTCGCCCCGACCGACTGACCCCGTCGCAGCGCCAAGCCACCGCGGGCCATATCGAACAAGGCCGCCCGTAGGGTGCGGGGCGGGCATCGATGAAGGCATAGCGCATCTGGGCGAAGCACTGTTCGCCTCATTTTCCGGTCATCGACCTCAGGAAGCACCCGTAAAGGGGGTATGTTCGTCCTATGCTCATGTTCGGGTGCGAAGCATGACGCGGGAAGGGGCGACGTTAGAGCAGGTTCGGTGTGAGGAAGCGGGAACCTCCGTCTGCCGCCCCTCCGCCCCGATCCGAAGCGGTGTTCGGTTTCATTCCGCAGGGGGGATTAATCGGCGTGGCTTCGGAACCGAGTGGCCGGTGCGGTGCGTGTTTGCTTGGAGAGTACCAGGCTGTCGTGCGCCGGCGACCGGCCGTTCGCTTCAGCCACGCCTCCGCCGAACGCCGCGAGGCGTCGAGACAGGCGCTATGCGCTGACCTTACCATCGCAGCGATGGCCGACCGAACCGGGAAGATCCGGTCCGCAGACGCGGTCGGAGGGAGGCCGGGACGCAACTGCTGACCTGACGGGCCCGTTACCGTCGTTGCTGGGCTCGGCCTTGCAGACCCGGCCCGGAGGCGGGCTGAGCCGTGGCGTTTGAGGCGCCCAGTCGAGCCGCGTGATGGCTGACCTCCGTCAGATCGAGCGGCGCCCGGCCTAGCGGATCTCCGGCGCCAATGCCCAGACGCGCTCATTGGCTTCCGGATGGCGCGTGCGGGTGATCTCGACACCGAGCCGCGCCCCGCCCGGAAGCCGGTCGAGCTTCGCGATGCGCAAATGCACGCGGCGTGCGCGCGGGTCGGTCAGCAGCATCTCGGCCAGCCGCTCGGCGAAGGTTTCGAGGAGTTGCATGCGCGGCCCCGACGCCAGCGTCTCGATGGCCTCGACGATTTCGTCGTAGTTGATGACGCGCCCTACCCGATCGTCGCGATGCGCCATGGCGCGGGCGACTTCGACCGAGACATCGAAGGAGAGCCGCTGCTCGACCCCCACTTCCGAGGCGTAGGCCCCGATCTCGACGCTCCTCACATAGCCGTCGAGGAAGATGCGGTCATTGGGCTCCGACGCATCGGTGGGGTCGGCTACCGCACCGTCATGGCTCCGCGCGCCTTCGATCATCCCGTCATACTCTCCCGCACGAGGCGCGTCTTCCGGCTTTGGCCGTCGGTTTTCCCCGTTTACCGCCCCCGCGCCCCTCCCGCCAGCGTCAAAAGCGACGAACCACCCGGCGTCCTCGACACCGCTGGGTCCGGCCGGGCGATAGTCTCTGTGTGGCGGGGGACCCCGGCGCTCAGCGCTCAGCGTTGGCTGACGGTCACGGGCGTGCGGTAGAAAATGTGGTCCCCGATCCTGGCCGTGCGCACGAGTTTCGATGCCCAGCGCGGCCGCACATGCGTCGCATGGTAGTGCGTCGCCTTGCCCGTCAGGGTCCTCGGCCTTCCCTCCAGCATCAACCAGGCGACCCGGCCGACCTGCTCGAAAGCAGTGTTCTCGGCGATGGTCTCAGTCTGACCGTCGCAATTGTAGGAGAATTGACAGGCGTTGAGACGATGCGCGCCCTGGTTCAGTACGCCGCAGACCGTGTCCGGGTAGCGCCGGCTGTCGACGCGGTTGAGGATCACCTCGGCCACGGCGATCTGGCCCATCACGGGCTCGCCGCGTGCCTCGAAGTAGAGCCCTTCGGCAAGGCAGGCCCACTCGTCCGTCTGCGGGCCGGGCTCGACGCGGGCCAGCGCTGCCTCGTTGATGACCGCTCCCGGATCGGCGATCATTAGTTCCGCCGCCGTCCTTTTCTGCGTCTCGCCGAGCAGCGCGGCCGTATCCGCCTGCGCATCGGCCTGATCGGCCAGCGCGGAGAGGCGGTCAGCGTCATCATCGCCACCGGCACCGAGCTGCGGTGCGATCAGCGCCTGCGAGAGGCCCGCAAAGTCGGGCGTGGAGAGAATAGCGGAGAAACGGTCCTGCTCGGCGTCGAGGAGCCGCGCCACGGCCGGCACCATCTCTGCGCCCGCGCCATCCGTCTCGCGATCAGCACGCGCGTCATCCACCAAGACGAGCGCAAGCAGACCAAGGACAACTCCTAGACGAAAGTAGTAGGCACTGAGGTGCTGTTTCATTGTTTCGTCTCCATTGTCCGACACGGCACAGAAAAAGCGCACGCAACATCAGAGTTGCCCCGAGACAACTTTGTCTGTGGCTGACAGGGCGTGCGTATTCGAAAATCCCGAGGCCTTGTCAAGCGGAGCGCTGGCGTAGGGGAAGATGCTGAGCTGCCGCCCGCGGCAAGGCCGGGCCGGAAGTGCCCGCAGCCAAGGGGTTTTCCTCAAGCCTCCCGGTTTTGGAAAACCTGGTCGAGCGCGAGACGCATAGCTGCCGCCGTGCCCGCCTGGGATGCAAAGGGGTGCGAATCGTCGCCTTCCGCCTGCAGGGCGAGCCTTTCGGCCCCGTAGCGCCCAAACTCGAGCGCCATCGCCGCCTTTGTCCAGCGCCAGGCCTGCGCCCGTCGACGGGCGGCCCGGCCCTGCGCCGTCGCCTCCTCCGCAGCGCCGAGCGCGGTCAGGACGGCGTCGAGCCCTTCGCCCGTGCTCGCCGAACAGCTCAGCAACTCGGGCGCCTTCGCGCCTTCGGACCCACCGCCGGCGGGCGCCGCGAGCGAGAGAGCGCCGCGCATATCGGTCATCGTACGGCGCGCCAGCTGCCCGAGATCGGCCTTCGTGACCAGCACGAGATCCGGGATCTCCATGACGCCGGCCTTCATGTACTGGAGCGCATCGCCGGAGCCGGGCTGCGCACAGAAGACGACCGTATCGACCACACCATCGACATCCGTCTCGGACTGGCCGACGCCGACGGTTTCGACCAGCACGACGTCCATTAGCGCGCCCATGAGCACGACAGAGGGAAAGGTAAGCGCGGCCAGTCCGCCAAGCCGGTCCCGCGCGGCCATCGAGCGCATGAACACCGCACGGTCCCCCGGCTCACGCGCAATCCGCGTGCGATCGCCGAGCAGCGCGCCGCCCGAGCGGCGTGAGGAAGGATCGACCGCGATCACGCCGACATGCGCGCCTGTCGCACGGAAGCGGCGGATCAGTGCGTCCGTCAGCGTCGATTTGCCGACGCCGGGCGGGCCGGTGAGGCCGATCACGTGAGCGCGCTGCGCCGCCAGGGCCGCGTCGAGCAGCGCGGCGGTGCGGGGCGCGTCCGCCTGCGCCTCGATGATGCCGAGAGCGCGGGCAAGCGCCGGCTTGCCGCCCGCCTGAATTGCCTCGAGCGCCAACGCCCCATCGCGGTCGGCCTCGGCGCTCACCACCACGGGCACCGGCCCAGTCATTCGGCAGTATCCGCCGCCCGGCGGATCGCAGCCTGTGCCGCGGCGAAGCGGGCGACGGGCACGCGGTAGGGCGAGCAGCTCACATAGTCGAAGCCCGCGCGCTCACAGAACTCGACCGAGCGCGCATCCGCCCCCTGTTCCCCGCAAAGGCCGACCGAAATGTCTGGCTTCACGGCCCGCGCGCGCTCGGTCGCGATCTGCATGAGCTCACCCACCCCCTCGTGGTCGAGGCTGTGGAACGGGTCATGCTCGTAAATGCCCTGGGCCACGTAGTCCGGCATGAAGCGGCCCGCATCGTCGCGGCTGAGCCCGTATGTCATCTGCGTAAGATCGTTGGTGCCGAAGCTCAGGAAATCCGCGAGCCGCGCGATCTCACCGGCGCGAAGGCAGGCACGTGGCGTCTCCAGCATCACACCGACGCGGTAGTCCACCATGCTCTCGCGCTCGGCGCGCACTTTCTCGGCCACGGTTTCGATCCGCTCGCGGAGGACGGCAAGCTCCCGCACCGCTGAAACGAGCGGGATCATGATTTCGGGGACGACGGGCTGGCCGCTGCCGTTGCCCGCATCGATGGCGGCTTCGAGGACGGCGCGCACTTGCATCTCGTAGATCTCGGGGTACGCGATCCCGACACGGCAGCCGCGCTTGCCCAGCATCGGGTTGAACTCGGCAAGCTCGCGCGCCCGCATCAGCACCTCGTCCTCGGGCAGGCCGAGGCTGCGGCCGAGCTCCGCGATCTCGGCCTGGCCATGAGGCAGGAATTCGTGCAGCGGCGGGTCGAGGAGGCGAATGACGACGGGCAGGCCGGGCATCGCGCGGAAGAGGTCGGCGAAATCCGCCCGCTGCATCGGATGGAGCTCGGCCAAGGCGGCGAGCCGGTCCTCAGCGCTGCCGGCCAGGATCATGCGGCGCATGGGCTGGATGCGCCCGCCCTGGAAGAACATGTGCTCGGTGCGGCAAAGCCCGATGCCCGCCGCCTCGAACCCCGCCGCGACGCGCGCATCGGCGCCCGTGTCCGCGTTTGCCCGCACGCCGAGGCGGCGGCGGTCGTCCGACCAGGTCATGAGCCTTGCGAAGGCGCCGGTCAGCTCGGGCGCGCGCGTCTCCACGGCACCGGCGATTACCTGGCCCGAGCCGCCGTCCACGGTGACGATATCGCCCTCCTCGAAGCGCCGCCCCTCGGCGGTAAGGAGCGCCGGCTCGCGCTTCGAGAGCCGCAGCGTCTTCGCACCGACGACGCAGGGCTTGCCCAGGCCGCGGGCGACGACGGCGGCGTGGCTGGTCATGCCGCCCCGCACGGTCAACACGCCGCGGGCCGCATGCATGCCCCGGATGTCCTCCGGACTCGTCTCGACAAGCGCCAGGATCGCGGGCTTGCCGCCCGCCGCAGCGGCCTCCGCCGCCTCGGGCGTAAAGACGAGAGGGCCGAAGGCGGCGCCCGGCGAGGCAGGCAGGCCCTGCCCGATCAGGTCGCGCGGCGCGCTTTCGTCGATCGTGGGATGCAGATGCGCCTCCAAAGCGCCGGGGTCGATGCGCAGCAGCGCGTCGTCCCGCCCGATCGCCCCCCGATCTGCAAGATCCACCGCGAGGCGGACGGCGGCACGCGCGGCGTGCTTGGCGGGCCGCAGCTCCGTGAGCCAGAGCCGGCCGGCCTCGAGTGTGAAGTCGACCGCGAAATCCTGCGCCAGCGCGTCCTCGAGGCGCCGCCCCGCGGTCACCAGCGCGGCGGTCACGTCGCTCGCCCGCTCCTCGAGCGCGGGCTCGTGCTGGCCTTCGGCGAGCCGTTCGGAGACCGTGAGGAGGAGCGGCGTGCGCAGGCCCATGAGTGCCTCCTCACCCTGCGCCTCCAGGAGAAAGCGCCCGGCGAGGCGAGGCGCGCCCGACTGTTCGGATCGAAAGCTCGCGACACCGGCGCCGGACAGCGCGTTCGCCCGGCCGCCGAGGCCGAGCGCCATGACCTCGACCATGACCGCGATGCCCGCCGATGCCTCGCCCCCGCGCGCCGCACGGCGCGCCTGTCCGCCCGGCCCGTTCCACGCGGCGGTCATCGCGGCGAGCGCCTGAGCCACCTGGGTGCGCGCATCCTCAGGCGGCAGCGACGCCTCCTCGGCCAGCATGGCGCGGCAGTCCGCGGCGAGGCGACCGAGCGCTGCGGCATCGAGCGCCGCCTCGCTTTCGACGCCCGCGCGGCGGAGCGCGTCATGCATCGCGTATTCGAACTCCTCCGCGTCGAGCCCGGCTACGCCGCCGCCCCAGGACTGCACGAAGCGGCGTTCGAGATCGGCGGCGGCGCGGGCGCCTAGGCGGGACGCGAGCGCAGGGAGTATTGCGGGCGTAAGGCCGATATTGAGAACCGAAGCGACGAGCGCCCCACCCCCACCGCCAGCCGGCCCCGTCGCGCCCGGCGGGGCGGAGGGGCGAAGGGCGAGGAGGAGCGGCGCCGAAGTGTCGCCAAGCTGCCGGCCGACCGCCGCCTCAAGCCGGACGAGCCCACGGGCGAGCGCGGCCTCCGCTGCGGCGGGGTCGGCGGTGGCCTGCGTGTCGATGACGAAGGCCGCCGGCACGGGCAGGCCGAGCCGGGCCGCTGCGGCGAGGCGCGCAGCCTTCAGGCCAAAGCGCGCCGGCGCCTCCGACGGGCAAGGGCCGGCCGGCGCGCTCGGTGCCGCCTCCCCGTCCGCCGGCCGCGGCAGGATCCATCCGAGCGTTTCGGACTCGATCTTCATGACCGGGGCATAGCGCGCGTGTTCGCGAGCGCACAAGAGCGCTTACGCAGGGGGCAATCGGGTGCGGCCCCTCTGCCGAGCGGCCGATCAGTCCTGAATGGCCTCCCAGGCGGCTGCGTGGCGCATGAGGCCGCGGAGGGCGTTGAGGAGACGCAGGCGGTTCTCGCGGAGCGCCGGATCCTCCGCGTTGACCGTCACATCGTCGAAGAACGTGTCGACGGGCGCGCGAAGCTCCGCCATCGCGGCGATGGCGGCGGCGAAATCCTCCCCCTCGAGCGCCGCGGCAACGCGAGGCTCGAGGGCGGCGAGCGCGTCGAAGAGCGCGCGCTCCGCCGGGTCCGCCGCAAGCGCGGGGTCGGGTGCGGCGTCATGAGGCTCGCCATCCCTCTTGGCCTCCGCCGCCACGATGTTGGAGGCGCGGCGATAGGCCGCCAGAAGGTTGGCCCCGTCCTCCGTCTCCAGAAGCGCCTGCACGGCCCGGACCCGCGCGACGAGGAGCACCAGATCGTCCTGCCCGCCGAGATCGAAGCAGGCCTGGATCACGTCATGCCGAACGCCCTGATCCCGCAGCGCCACCTTGAGACGGTCAGCCAAGAAACCCAGAAGATCGACAGTCTTCGAGATCAGCCCAGCAGAGATTTCCTTTGCTTCGACAGCACTAAGGCCTCCGAAAGTCTCCCGCTCGAAATCCTCGACCAGTCTTTCGGCAAGCGCCTCACCGTGACCGCCTTCCAGGTTGGCGATAGCGCTTCGATAGGGGCGGACCCGATCCAGCAAGAGGGAGATGTTGAGGTTTCGGCCGAGTGGAGCGGTGATGAATGGGATCAGCTCAAGTCGAAGCTCGTTCTCAAGCACCACTCTGATCACCCCAAGTGCCGCGCGGCGGAGGGCGAAGGGGTCCTTCGAGCCAGTCGGCTTCTCGTCGATGGCCCAGAAGCCCGTCAGCATGTCGAGCTTGTCGGCCAGCGCGACGGCGACGGCGACCGGGTCCGTCGGCACGTCGTCGGTAGGTCCGAGCGGGCGGTAGTGGGTTTCGCAGGCTTCCGGCACGCCGTCATCATGGCCCGCAGCCGCGGCGTAGTAGCGGCCCATAACGCCCTGGAGTTCGGGGAACTCGAAGACCATCTCGCTGGCGAGGTCGGCCTTGGCGATGCGCGCGGCCTCCGCCGCGAGGTCGGGCTTGGCGCCGACGGCAGGCGCAATCTCGCGGGCCAGCGCCTCGATGCGGCGGATGCGCTCGGCCTGGGTGCCGAGCTTTTCGTGGAAGACCACGTTCTCGAGCGGCTGCGCCATGCCTTCGAGGCCCACCGCCTCGACCTTCCGCAGGTCGTTCTCCCAAAAGAACTTCGCGTCGGAAAGGCGCGCATTAAGCACGCGACGGTTGCCGGCGAGGATCGCCACACCGCCGTCGGGGGCGGCGATATTGGCGACGGTGACGAAGCGCTCGATGCGGCCGGTGGCGGGGTTTCTTACGGAGAAGAACTTCTGGTGCTCCTTCATCGAGGTCCGGAGCACCTCCGGCGGCAGGTCGAGGAAATCCCCCCCGATCTCGCCCATCAGCACCACCGGCCATTCGACCAGACGCGCAACCTCGGCCAGCAGCCCCTTGTCCTCGACCACCTCGAGACCGAGCGCGAAGGCCGCTTGCGTGGCGTCATGCCAGATACGCTCGGCGCGGGCCTCGGCGTTGAGGATGACATGCGCCGCTTCGAGCTTACCGACATAGTCCTCGAAGCCCGCGACCTCAAAGGAGCCCGAGCCCATGAAGCGGTGGCCTTCGGTCAGGTTGGACGCCGCGATACCGCCGACCTCGAAGGGCACGATCTCCGCGCCCGCCTCGCTGGAGAGGAGGCAGAGGATGCGGCGGAGGGGGCGGACCCAACGGAGCGAACCGGTGCCCCAGCGCATGGATTTGGGCCAGGGAAAATCGTCGATCGTGGCGGTGACGACCTCCGCCACCACCTCCGCCGCCGGACGGCCCGGCCGCTCGATGACGGCGAAGTAGACCTGCCCCTTCTTGTCGTCGCGGATCTCGAGCGCCTCACGCGCAAGACCGGTCGAGCGGAGGAAGCCCTCGATCGCCTTCTCCGGCGCGTCCGTGCGCGGGCCCTTGCGCTCCTCCCGCGTCGCGCGCGTCTCGGCCGGCAGACCGGTGAGCGACAGCGTCAGGCGGCGAGGCGTGGCGAAGGCGGCGGCATCGGCATAGGTGAGCCCGGCCGCGACCAGCCGATCCGTCACCATGCGCCTGAGATCGGCCGCCGCGCGGGCCTGCATGCGGGCGGGGATCTCCTCGGAGAAGAGTTCGAGCAGAAGATCGGGCATGAGGCTCTGCCTGGAGGATGGGACGGAAGGATTGCGGGGCCGAACCGCCGGGGCGGCGCGGGCATTCCTTATCGCCCGGCGCCTTCCAGTTCAAACCTTGAGGCGCCCGGGGCCGGGCGGCCTACTGCTCGGCGAAGCGTTCATCGAGCTGGCGCCACATGTAGGCGCGTCCATCCGGAAAACGCAGGACGACGCGCTCGGTGCCGTCATACTCCCCGGACGCGGCAAGAAAGGCCTGCGCCTCCCCGGCCGCCAGCGCCCTTGCCAGCGCTTCCGCATCGAAGCAGTCGAACCATCCGGGCGCGACCAGCGGCTCTGCGCGCGGGTAAGACGGCGCGTCGGGCGCCTCCGGCAAGGTAAAGCAGGCCCGGAGCTTGAGCGGCGAGGTCGTCGCATCGATCCCCTCGAACCCGGTGACGGGATAGATGCGGCCCGCGATCTCCACGCCTTCAGCCTCGATCTCCGAGTAGAAGGCGTAGAACTGCGCGTACCAGAGGCCGACCGCGAAGATCGCCGTGAAGCCGAGGAGACCGCCCATCAGCCATTTGCCGTTCATGCCCGCCTCCCAGCCATCCGATCACGCCGCGCTTCCTACAGCGACGGTCAGTGCGTGGCGAGGGGGACGTGGCAAAGGGGCGATGTGTCAGCTGGCCGGTGGGGCCGCATCGAGGACCTGGCCGAAGCAAAGGCGGTTGCCTTCGCTGTCGATCACCTCGATCTCGCGCAGGCCGTAGGACATGGTCTCGGGGCCGTTGTCGAGGCTGACGCCCTTCGCGACGAGAGCGGCAGCCAGCCCCTCGACGTCATCGGTGTAGAAATAGGCGCGCCAGCCGGCGCCGGGCGTCGGGTCCGGCCCGTCCCAGCCGTTCAGGAACACCTCCGCCGCGTCGAGCGCGAAGATGCCGAAGCGGGGCGGGTCGCCGCCTTCCTCGACGACACGGAAGCCAAGCTTCCCGCTCCAGAAGGCGCGGGCGCGCGGATAGTCCGCCACGCGCAGGACGGGGATCGAGGAGGTGAGGCGGGGACCAGCGGTCATGCGCTCACCCAGTCATTCGACGAGACCGAGGCCACGGGCGCTCGCCACCATGCGCCGGCCGCGGATACGCAGGAGCCGGTCGGTCTCCACCCGCCAGACGACGAAGGCCGTGCCGCCGTCCCGGCGCAGAATGACGCCCACCCGCTGCGCCGGTTCGGAGAAGCTGTCCCACCAGGGCGGCGTGCCGAGGCGGCCGAGGGCGGCGAGATTGCCGTTGAAGGATCGAATGCGGTCCCGAAAAGCCCGGAACGCCTCTGCGCCCGCGCCGCTCACATGAAACCAGACCTCGACCGCGGGCTCCTCCCCGCGCCAGACGGCGCGTACGCGCGCGCCTTCGGGCAAACCTGGCGGCAGGATACCATCCTCGACCAGCGCCGATATCCTTGTCGGGTCCGTCGTGTCGATTTCTCCGGGACCGGAGGGTGCCGTCGATTGCAGCGCGACCCAGCCCGCACCGACCAGGGCGATGAAGGCAATGACGAGGATCAGCCCGCGGCGTTTGCCGACGGTGCTGCGCCGATCCTCGTCCGGCTGCTCGGAACGCGTGGGCGCCTTTGCCATCAGGCCGCCGCCTCGGCCGCGCCGCCCGCCTCGGTCTCGCGGAAGGCATCGGCGCAGGCCTTCGCCAGAGTGCGGACGCGCGCGATGTAGGCCTGCCGCTCGGTCGGGCTGATGACCCCGCGTGCATCGAGCAGGTTGAAGAGATGGCTCGCCTTGATGCACTGGTCGTAGGCGGGGTGGGGCATCAGGATCGCGCGGCCGGTCTTGGGATCGGTCTCCGGCGCCTCGAGGATGCGCTGGCACTCCGCCTCGGCATCCTTGAAGTGTTGGAACAGCGTCTCCGTATCCGCCACGTCGAAGTTCCAGCGGCTGTACTCGCGCTCGGTCTGACGGAAGACGTCGCCATAGCTGAGCGGAATGGGACCGTCGGGATCGTTGAACGGCATGTCCATCACATGGTCGATACCGAGCACGTACATGGCCAGTCGCTCGAGCCCGTAGGTGAGCTCGCCCGAGACGGGCCGGCAGTCATGCCCGCCGACCTGCTGGAAGTAGGTGAACTGGCTTACCTCCATCCCGTCGCACCAGACCTCCCAACCAAGGCCCCAGGCGCCGAGCGTCGGGCTCTCCCAGTCGTCCTCGACGAAGCGGATGTCGTGGAGGCCCATGTCGATGCCGATGGCCGCGAGACTGCCGAGATAGAGCTCCTGCAGGTCGGGCGGGCTCGGTTTGATCAGCACCTGGTACTGGTAATAGTGCTGCAGCCGGTTGGGATTGTCGCCATAGCGCCCGTCCGTAGGCCGGCGCGAGGGCTGCACATAGGCGGCCGCCCAGTGCCGCGGTCCGAGCGCGCGGAGCGTGGTGGCCGGATGGAAGGTACCGGCGCCGACCTCCATGTCATAGGGCTGCATGATCGCGCAGCCCTTCGCGCTCCAGTACTGCGAGAGACGCAGCAGGATCTCCTGAAAGGAACGCGGCTTGTCGGTCATCTCGGGGCTCCGGCGGCTCGACCCTCGGCGGACGCGCCTGAGCGCGCCTTGCGGGCCGAGCACTAATCCCCGCCGCCGGGGCGGTCAACGCGGGCGTCAGCCGACCAGGACCGGATCCTTGCCGATCAGGGCGGGATCGCCGGCCGCGCGGATCAGAAAGGCCGCCACGTCTTTCCGCGAGATGAGGCCGTTCCGCCAGTCCTTGGGCTCCACCAGCACCTGGTAGCGGCCGCGCGCGGGGCGGTTCGTGAGGATAACCGGGCGCACCACGGTCCAGTCGAGCGCACTGTCCATGATCAGGCGCTCCTGCCGGCTCTTGTCCTCGTAGATCTTGCCGAGAATGGCGCCGTGGCCGAGGCGTTCGAGCGCGCTCATGGCCTCGCGACTGCGCCCAGCGCCAAAGCCCGTCACGGCGAGAAGGCGGCGCGTGCGCGCGCGCTCCATCGCGCGCAACGTCACGGCGGTCGCACGGGACACGGTGTCGACCGGGGCGAAGACGGTGCTGCGATTGACCGGCAACCCGAGCGTCTGGATCACGGCATCCGCACCCTCGGCCGCGGCAGCCACCGCGTCCGCATCCAGCGCATCGCCCTCGATGGCGAGGAAGCCCGGGTCCTGGAAAGAAAGCTTCCCCGCGCTCCTGGCGAAGGCGCGCATGCGGTGTCCGGCGGCGAGGCCGGCTCGCACGGTCTCGAGCCCGATGCCGCGCGAGCCGCCGATGACGAGCAGATCCATGTGGCGTTGCCTCCCAAAGCTGCTGCGGACCCGCCCACCCTGCGCCGGCCCGACGCTGCGCGATCTGGTCCGCCGACCGTCAGGCTCAAGCGCTTGCGGCGAGGTGCCGCTCAATCCGCGTCGGCGGCGTGGCAGCAGATGCAGATCTTGTTCCCGTCCGGGTCGCGGAAATAGGCGCCGAAAAACGCCGGGTGATACTGCGGGCGAAGGCCCGGCGCCCCCTCGCAGACGCCGCCATGGGCGAGCGCCGCATGATGACAGGCGGTGACGGTCGCGCGGGTCGCCGCCTCGAAGGCGACCATCTGGCCGTTTCCGGGGGCATGCGCGTCGCCGTTCTCGGGCTCGCCGACGATGAAGAGCGGCCAATCCTCTCCACTCATCCATCCGGCCCAGCGCATGTCGCGTTCATGAAACTTGAGCGCGATGCCCATCGGCGCGAACACGGCGGTGTAGAACGTTACGGCGCGGTCGAGGTCGCCGGTGCCAATGTTCACGTGGGACAGCATCAGTCAGGGTTCTGCATCAGACCATGCTCAATCCCGAGCGCTCGGCGCACCGCGGCGCGCTGACCGATGCGCTCGCGATGGGCCTTGAGGTGCGGAAAGCGGTCGGGATCGACGCCGTCGGCCTCCATCCATTGCGCGAGCGTGAAGAGATAGCCGTCCGAGATCGTGAACGCGTCGCCGAAGACGAAGGGTCCGACGAAGGCATGGTCTTCGATGTAGGCGTAGCAGGCGCGCATCGCCTCGGGCACCTTGCGGCGCATCGCCTCCTCATGTGTTTCGCCATCGACCCATCGGTGACCGCGCATGCGATGGGCGTGGGCGACGTGCACGGTCGAGCAGAGATAGCTGTTGAAAGCCTGGACCCGGGCGAAGCCGAGCGGGTCGGTGGGGGCGAGAGCGGCGTGCGGCGCGATATGCGCGAGGAAGGCGAGGATGGCAGGCGTCTCGGTGAGAATCTCCGCGCCCACCTTCAATGCCGGCACCCGCCCCTTGGGATTGATGGCGAGGTATTCGGGCCGCTTCTGCTCCTCCCGCGCGAAGGAGACTGGGTGAAGCACTGGCTCCAGCCCGGCCTCGAAGCACGCGATGAGGGAGGCGAGCGCGCAGGTGTCCGGCGTGTAGAAGAGCTCGAGCTTCTCCGGCTGGTGGTCCGGTTCCATGCCCTCTCCTCTTCCTGCGCGCCGTCGGCCGGCTCAAAGCGAGACTAGTCCCGAAACCGCGTCATCGCGACCGCTTTCCGGGCAGGCGATGCAGGAGCGTGGCGACCGGTCGGCGAGGAGCCCAGCCGGAAGGCCCGGCGAGGCGCCGTCGTCAGAGGCCGTGCTCGATGGCGATCGCGGTGAGCTTGCGGCCTTCGGGCGTGTCGGCGCCGAGCGCGGCGAGCCCGTCGGTCAGAGCGCTGCGGGCACGGTCGGCATGCTGTAGAACGGCATAGGAGCGCACGAGCATGGCCCAGCCTTCCGGATCCTGCGGATGCTCGGCGAGGCGGGTGGCCAGCCCCTCGACCATGCCCTCGATCATGGCATCCCGGTCGTCTTTCGTCATCTCGCCAGCGGCCGCGACCTGTTGAGGATTAGGACCTCGCCGCCCCGCGATCTCCCGCCGCGCGGCTGCGATTTGCTCGGCGACGAAGGGGGCGTCGCGATAGGCGCGAGCGACTGCGTCGAGGACCGACAGCGCCTCTTCTTCACCCCCTTCGGCCGCCAGAAGACCCGCGAGCTCCAGGGAGGCCTGCCAGTCGCGCTCCCCCCCGGCGAGCCGGGCACGAAGGGATGTGATCCGCTCCTCTGGGACCGCCTCGCCGGCCGGAGCGCTCTCCGCGAGGCGCCGCTCGGCCTGCGTCGCATCGGGCAGCACCGAAGCGAGATCCGTGCTGGAAAAGCGCGCCATGCTGATGATGTCTTGGCGCACGCGCGCAGCCCATGGCGCATCTGGAGGCGAGGTGTTGTAGAGGGCCAGCCAGTCCGCCATCGCGCCCTCGAAATCCTGCGCCTGCGCCTTGGCCAGCGCCGCATAGTAGCGCGCACGCGGGTCGTAGGGGTTCTTGGCGAGGATCTGACCGACGATGATCTCGGCGGCTGGCGGCACCTTGTTGCCGTTGGCGAGCGTCAGCGCCTCGGCATAAGCGGAGAGGACCGCGGGATCGTCATCCGATGCTTCGGCCGCGCGACGGTAGGCCTCGGCCGCGGAGGCATGATCGCCGAGCCGGGAATGAGCCTGACCGAGCGCCCAGAACTTGTCGAGCCCGTCAGGTTTCTCGCTGAGCGCACGGATGGCAAGGAGCGCGCGGGCGCGCGCGTCCCCCGCCTCCGCCCGGGCCGTGAGCGCAGCTTCGCGGCGGGTCTCGAGCGGCTGATCAGGCAAGCCTGGCGCACCGAGTTCGGCATATATCCCAGCGGCGAAGGCGATCGTGACGACAGCGGCGCCGATGGCGGCCACGGGCGCCGATCGGGCCACGGCGAGCCCGCCCGAGAAGTCGCGCGCGGCGCGGAGCGCGCGGCCCTCGATCTCGCGCGCCGCCTCCCGCCGCGCCGCCTCGTCCAGAAGCCCCTCCTCGCGGTTGCGAGCGAGCTCGAGGAGCTGGACGCGGTAGAAGGAGACGGCCTGCTCAGTCTCCCCCAGTTCCACGTCGCCACGGCGGAGGAACGGGCGGGCGAGCCATATGGCCGCGAGGAGAGCGAGCGCGGCAGGGAGGAGAAGCTGGCTCATCATTCATCCCTCCAGAGAATCGCGCGAGCCTCGGCCGCATCCGCTTCGGACAGACCCTCCGCAACGGCACGGCGGCCGTGGAGATAGGCCGCACCGAGGCCGAGGCCGACGACGAGAAACGCGACGGGCGCGATCCAGAGCGGCAGGGTTTCCGCCTTTACCGGCGGCTTCAGCAGCACGTAGTCGCCATACCGCGCCGAAATGTAGGC
>JBCCDG010000037.1:0-32730 GCA_039030915.1 Pseudomonadota bacterium
CGGAGAGGACGAAGTGGTACACCCCGATCAACCCGAAGCGCCATCGAGCGCGTTCGATTGAGTGGGACCCATACTCCAGCGGAAATTCATCATGGCGCGCAGCACAGTGGCTGCACTAGGACGCCGAATACATGGCCGCAGCCGACCAGTTTGTCAGATTGCTCGCAAAGCCCTTGCCACGCAGGAGCCATCCATACACGGATTGAAGTCCGGGCTGTAGGGCGGGAGGAAGAGGAGCCGCGCGCCGGCCGCCTCGATCAGCGCCTTGGTCCGCGGACCCTTGTGGTTTGAGAGGTTGTCCATGGTGAGGGCCGGAGGCCGCCAGCGGTTCGAGGCCCGGCCCGAACGACGTCGCCCCTGCGGAGTTCCGGCACGAGCACGTGCTCCACATAGGCCTCGAACGCTGCGCAGTTGATCGGGCCGCCGAACACGAAGGGGGCCACCATGCGGCGTGTCGTCAGCCCGGCGACGAAGGTGATCGTCTTCCAGTGGTCGTGGAGCATGCCCATGCGCAGCCGCTCGCCGCGCCGGCAGCGACCATGGGTGCGGGCCATGTTGGTCTTCGCCCAGGTCTCGTCGATGAGCACGAGCTGCTCTGGATCGAGATCGGGCTGGCCCTCGAACCAGCCACAGCGCTTCCTCAGGACGTCTGGGCGGTCCTGTTCGCTCGCATGCGCGGTCTTCTTTTCCGCGTGATCCCGTGACGGCGAAAGGAGCGCTGCAGCGTGCAGTAGCCGAAGGCGTGGCCCCGCTCAGCGAGGGCTCTGCGCCGTTCCTCGACGGTGATGTCGGGGGTCTCATCGAGAAGCGCCCGGATCATCCCGCCCTGCGCCTCGATGCGGCCAGAGCGCCTGTCGCCGTCGAGAGGGCCAGACCGGGACTCCCCCTTCTCGCGGGCGAGCGCGCGCCAGCGGCTGACGCTCGCCGCGCTGACGCCGGAGCGCTCGGCCGCTTGGCGATGGCTGGCGCCAGCCTCGACCGCGGCGAGAACACGGATGCGGAGATCGACGCAGAGGGCTTTCGACATGCCTGCCGGCCTCCTCCTCCAGCAGACAGCTTGAATCAGACCACACGCCCGAAGGGAATCCCCGTTCGATTAAATCAGCTCGGTCAACGCTTTAGTTGACTATAAGCTCCGCGTGGAGCGCGCCGGCTGCGTCGATGGCCTTAAGGATGTCGATCATGTCGCGTGGGCCCACGCCGAGGGCGTTCAGCCCGCCCACAAGATCGGCAAGCGTCACGTTGCGCTCGACGAGGGCGAGGCGGTTCTCATTGCCCTCGTCAATCGCGAGATTCGTACGCGGCAAGAGGATCGACTCGCCGTCGGCGAAGGGGTTGGGCTGTGCCGCGAGCGGTTGCTCCTCGACGCGGATTGTCAAGTTGCCCTGGCTTACGGCGACGCGGCTGATCTTGACGTCCGCACCCAGCACAATCGTGCCGGAGCGCTGATCGATCACGACGCGCGCCTTCGACGCGGGGGACACGGTGAGGTTCTCGATACGGGCGACCGTGGCGGCCGGCGGCAGGCTGGTCTCACCCAGCGCGACGCGGACCGTTCCTGGGTCGTCGCTCTGCGCCGGGCTACCGTTGAGCGTCGCGTTGATCCGCGCGGCGATACGGGCGGCGGTCGTGAAGTCCGGATCGCGGAGGGCGAGGCGAAGCTCGCGCACGGTCTCGAAGGCGAACGTTACCTCGCGTTCCACCCGGGCCCCGCCGGGGATGGCACCCGCGGTGGGCACCCCCGTCACCTCCAACGTCGCAGCGCCGCCCGCGCCAAAGCCACTTGCCAAGATCGGCCCTTGGGCGACGGCGTAGATCTCTCCGTCTGCCGCGTTCAGAGGGGTCATCACGAGTGTTCCGCCAAGCAAGCTCTCCGCGTCGCCG
This sequence comes from Pseudomonadota bacterium, assembly GCA_039030915.1. Classification (GTDB taxonomy): domain Bacteria; phylum Pseudomonadota; class Alphaproteobacteria; order Rhodobacterales; family Rhodobacteraceae; genus Thermohalobaculum. The sequence goes on from JBCCDG010000037.1 coordinate 1,885, forward strand.
ATGGCCGCCACGCTCACATCGATGCGACTGCCGGCGCGTGCGAAGGGGGGCAGCGCGGCGGTGACGATCACGGCGGCGACGTTCCGCGTCCGAAAGTCCTCGCCGGAGACATTGATGCCAAGGCGTTCCAGGAGGTTCTGCAGCGCCTCCTCGGTGAAAGGCGCGTTCCGGATGCCATCTCCGGTACCGTCGAGCCCGACAACGAGACCATAGCCGACGAGGTCGTTGCCGCGTACGCCTTCGATCTCCACGAGGTCCTTGATGCGCGGGTTGGCAATTGCTGGCGCGACGCCGAGCGCGATTGCCGCGACGGTCAGTAGCAGCGATCTGGCACTGATGGCGCTCAGCCTCGCGATGCGTCGCGCCGACCTCATCGCAGGAAATTCGTCAGCGTGAGGGCGGAAATCCGCGCGGTTGTGACGAAGAGCGTTTCGAGTGCGTCTTCCGTCGCCGTCAGCGTGCTGGCCGCTTCGAACTGGTCCCGACCCGTCAGGGCGCCGAGCGCGCGGTTTAGCTGTGCCTGCTCGACCGCGTTGCCGGCGCGAGTACTCTCGATGCGTTGCTCCGTTATCCCGAGCTCGCCTGCACGTCGGGCCAGCCCCTCTAGAGCGGTGCGCAGGCCAAGGGCGCTTTCTTCGATGAGCGCGCGTCGTTCCGCGAAGGTGCCGCCGCCTGTCGCTGCAGTCAGCGCCGCCGTGGTCTCGCGCAGCACGTCTCTGAACACGCTATCATCGGCCCTCAGGGTGAGGCGCACCGTTTCGCCCGGAGCGATGGCAGTGGCGGGGCCGTCGCCGGTGCCGCCTGTGTAGAACGTCGTCTCGAAGTCGCCGCCCGGCGTGTCGAAGAGCGCGCGCACGGCAGCATCCGCGGCAGTAGCGTCGGGCGCGCCGCTGGCGGCGATTCCGGCGGCAATCGCGATGGTCTCCGGCGAGGCGAGCGCCGTCGCGTCCCCGGCATTGCCCGTGAAGAGGGACCGGCCGGCGAAGCGGGTGTTGAGCGCGGTCACGATCACGTCCAACGCGTTCTCCGCAGCGGGTACGGCGACCGCGAGGCCGGTACCCGAGCCGGAGCTCACGGCGCTCTGCAAGGCGTTCACCAGCTCCTCCACCACATCGCGAACCCCCCCGAGCGCGGACTGCTGTGTCTCCGCGCGAGCTGCCACCAGGGCCGCTGCCTCGCCATAACCCTCGAGCGCGGTCAGCACGCCACCGAGACGCTGTGCCTCCGCTGTTCTGCCATCGAGCGCGGTGGGCGCGTCCGCAGCCTGGCCGGTGACGGTCTCCGTCTGCAGCCGTTCGAGCTCGCTTCGGAGCGCCGCGGCGGTGGCCGCGCGCCGGTCAGTAGCGGCACCGGGCGGAAAGCCGGTTTCGAAGGGAAAGGTCATCCGATCCTCCTAAGCTCGTCCAGCATCGCCTCGGCGGTGCGGATCACCTGGGCGTTGGCCGCATAGGCTTGCTCTATGGCGATAAGGGCCTGCAACTCGCGGTCGCTGTCGACACCGAGACGTGCGGCCTCTTCCCCAGCGAGCGCGGCGCGCCCGGCAGCGGCACCGCTGCGCGCGGCGTCCGCGGTTACTCGGGCGCCGGAGCTGACCTCACCGAGTGCGGCGAGCCGATCGGTGAAGCTGAGTGCGTCGGGCGCGGCGGCGACGCCCGGCGCCGGAGTGGCGGCCTCGAGCGCGGCGGTGAGCGCGCGGAGCACGCTGTCGTCGCTTACAGGTCCGGCGGCGGCGGCGCCGATGCCGTCGCGCAGGCGCCAGAGCGCGCCGCCCGCCTCAGGGTTGACGGCGGTGTTCACGGAGAGGCGCCCGGCGAGCCCTGCGGGGGGAGGCGTGCCAACCACGGCGCCGGCGTCGGTGAAGAGGCCCGGATCGCCGGGGGCGAGCGTCGGATCGATGGCCGGGTCCGCGAGGCGGGTTGCAAGCTCCGCCGCCGCACCGTCGAGCGATGCTACGAAGTTCGGTGCGATTTCATCGCGAAGTGCGAAGAGGCCGGCAAGCGCACCGTTGCCTATCGCCTGCGCGCCGGTGTCGCCGGGAGTGATGTTCGCGCTGCCGATGCTGAGGCCCGAAAGCGCGCCGGTGCCGCCGGCATAGACCATCGCGGGGCCGATCGAGGGTGTCGGCGTGAAGGCGATCTCGCGGGCGCTGATGCCGGCGAGAAGCACCCCCTCCGCCGTGCGCAGCTCGATCGCGCCATTCTCCTGCGCATAGGTGCGAACGGGCAGGGTGGCGGCGATTTCGTCGATTAGCGTCTCGCGCCGGTCGACCAGCGTTGCCGTATCGCGTCCCCCCGCCTCCGCCCGCACAATCAGACGATTGAGCTCGGCCACCTCCGCCGTCGCGCCATTGACGCGATCGACGAGGAAGGCGATCTCGCTGTCCGCCTCCCCTCGAATGGTCGCGGCGATTTCGGACGCGGTATTGAAGCCCGCGGCGAGGTCTTCTGCCGCATCGAGGAGGGCGGCCTGGCGGGGTGTCGATTCGGGCGTGTCCCCGAGCGCGCGGAGGGCGGCTTCGAAGGCCTGTGCCTTGTCGTAGAGACCCGGCAGATCCCCACCGAGTTCCCCGAAGGCGGCGGCGAGGCGCGCCGTCCCCTCCGCCAGCGTCTCTGCCTCTGCCGAGGAGGCGTCAGCGTCGCGACGAAGTGCGGTCAGCTCCGGGTCGAGCGCGCGCGCGACCTCCGTCACCCGCACGCCGCCGGTGCCGCCGCGCGAGGCAAGGCCGACTTGCCGTGCCCCGTAGCCCTCGGTCAGCTGGTTGGCGAGATTGTCGGAGGTGACCGCGAGCTGACGGCCATTGGCCGTCAGACCGCTTAGCGCCGACTGGAGCGCGCCCGATATGCTCATGCCTCATTCCTCTCCGGCCGGTGGTCCGTCCCTCGATCAGCGCTTGAGGTTCGTGGTCTCCTGCAGCATCTCGTCCACGGTTTGCACCACCGTGGCGTTGGAGCTGTAGGCGCGCTGCGTCTCGATCAGGCCGGTAAGCTCCTGCGCGATGTCGACTGTGCTCTCCTGCAGGGCGAAGCCGGCGACACCGCCGACCGGCCCCGTATTCGCGTCCCAGAGGAACGGCCTGCCCGACTCGCTCGAGAGGGAGAAGGCCTGATTGTCCTCTGCGTTGAGGCCGTTCGGATTGGGAACATCGACGACGGGGATCTGGTAGAGCGTGATGATCTGGCCCGTGTCGTAGACACCGCGCAGGAAGCCGGCAGGATCGACCTCGAGACTGGCGAGGTTGCCCGCGGGCGAGCCATTGGCCGAGATCGCGATGGGGCTGAAGCCCGCATCGATCTGCGTGAGACCGCCATCGACGAGATCGCTGCCTATGAAGACCTCGATCGGTCCGCTGTCGACATCAACCGTGAAGATGCCGGTCGCCGCATCGAAAGCCCCGACGCCCGGGGTGACGGTGGCGATCTCACCGCGGCCCGCGCGGCTGGGATCGAAGGTCAGCGCCACATCGGCGATCGCGACGGCCGGCGTGGCGGAGGCGCTGTCGAAGAACTCGACATTCCAGGCGTCGCTGGTGCCGTTTGCCGGCACGGTAGGCGTGAAGACGGCGGTCAGCTCGTTCCGCCGTCCCACGCCGTCGAAATACTCGATGACAGTGGTGTAGGGCTGGCCGTCCGCGCCCGCGGCCGTCGCCGAGGCGGGCAGATTGAGCACCAGTTCCGCCTCCGTCGTCGGGTCCGCCGCGGTGAGGAAGGGTGTAAGCTGGATCGGCACCAGATCGGCCGGGCTGTCGCGCACGACATTGCCGAGGAGGTTTCCGTCCCCATCCGTCGGCCAGCCAGTCAGCACGAGGCCCGAGCGCGTCTCGAGAAAGCCGTCCGCGCTCCGCTCGAAACCGCCCGTCGCCGTCAGGAGAAACGGCCGCTGGTTCGCCGGCTGGGTGACGCCGGCCTCCGTGGTGACAGGCAGGAAGCCGCGGCCCGAGATGGCGATGTCCGTCGCATTGGAAGAGGCGATGAGCGTGCCCGAAGTGCCGATCTCGCGATAGGGGCTCGCGAGCACGCCGCCGGCGGAATAGGTGCTGCGCTGTTCCCCGGGGATCACCACCGCATTGAAATCCACGTCCCCGCGACGGTAGCCCGCGGTCTGCGAGTTGGCGATATTGTCCGAGATCACGGCGAGGCGGGTGGCGTTGGCCTGCAGGCCGGCCACGCCGGCGCTCAGCGACGAGGAAAGGGTCAAGGGGTCATCTCCTTCTGGGCACCCGGGAACAGGGGGGGGCGCGGCTCCATGCACCCTTCCTGCCACCGCGGGGCTTAAGATCGACTAAGGGCTCATGGTTAAGAGCTTGATCGCGATGCGCCTGTTCTCATCGGCGAAAGGATCGGGCCCGCGTGGCTCGCTGGCGGCACGCCCTGTGACGCCGGCAAAGCGCGCGACGGGCAGCCCGCGCGCGACCAGCAGCCGGCGCGCGGCGTTCGCCCGGTCCGCGCTCAGCTCCCAGTTCGTGTAGCCCGCCGCCTCGAAGGGGCGCGCATCCGTGTGACCGATCACTTCGATGGGGTTTGCGGTGCTCGCCAGCACCTCGGCAACGAGGCCGAGAAGCTCGACCAGCACTGGCTGGGGTGTGGCGGAGGCGGAGGCGAAGAGCGGCTCGCCCGCAATATCGACGATCTCGATGACGAGACCGTCCTCCTCGGCGCGGAGCGAGAAGTGTTCGCCCGCCCGACCCTCTGCATCGGCGATTCCCTCCTCAAGCGCTGCGCGCGCGGCGGCGGTATCGTCGCCTTCGGGGCGTTGCGGCACGGTCCCGTCCGCGCGTCCCTGACCGGTAGTCTGAGGTACGCCCGGCTGCAGCCCGGCCGCCTGGCTGTCCACCAGCCCCGGCTGGCTCACGCCGGGGTTGGACGCGTTCTCGGGCCCGAGATCGGCGCCGGGATCGATCGCCCGTGTCTCGGGCCGCACCCCTTCCGGCGCGCTGCCGGCCAAGGGTTCGGGTGCGAAGGGATCGCTGCCACCAAGCACGCCCTCCCCCCCGCCCGAGACGGGGCTCAGCGGGATCGCGGGATCGAAATAGTCCGCCAGGCCCGCGCGCTGCTCGTCCGACGTGGCGTTCAGCAGCCAGAGGAGGAGGAAGAAGGCCATCATCGCGGTGGCGAAATCCGCGTATGCCACCTTCCAGGCCGACGAATGATGCTCGCCCTCCACCACCTTCTTCGGCCGCTTGATGACGAGACCCCGCTCGTCGCTGCCCTGCGCCATGCGCCCCTCCGGCCCTGCTGCGTTGCGGACATGCTTGCCCGCCGCAGGTAAGGGCAGCGTTAGCGGCGCGGCGCTTCAGTGATCCGCAAGCTTTGGACGCTAGAAGCGTCGACGTTCGGGCGGATGGACGGCGGGATCGGAAGGGCAGGGCGGGAATGACGGTGCCAGGCGGCAATGGCGTGCTGGCGAGGAAGCTGCGCGGGCCCAAGATGCGGCTCGCGGGTTTCCCGCCGATGGACCCGCTCTGCCACACCTTCGCGTCCATCGCCGCCACGCGCACGCGGGTGGAGCTTCGCCCCGGCATCGACGTCTCGGTCTACGGCTACGAGGTGATGCGGCACGGGGACTATCTGCGCAGCCTCCATGCGCCCTCGGCCATCTATCTCCTCGGCTTTTCCGAGCGGAACGGCACGGGGCTCATGAAGGCGCATCCCCGGCTGCTCGGAAAGGTGCTCGACATCTATCTCGGCGGGGACGGCAGCTTCGAGGAATCGAACTTCGCCCGCTCCCTCACCGCGATCGATCTGTCGATCTACGGCCGCTTCGTCGATCTTGTCGCCCGCTGCTTCGAGGAGGCGATCGTCGAGCTTTGCGGGCGCTCTGCCATCGGCCTCGCCAAGCGCGCGCGCTTCGAGCAGCAGCCCGGTATGGTGCGGATCGCGCCGGACAACTCCGAGATCTTCGTGATCAAGCTCAATTACCATGTGACGGGCGACAAGCGGGGCGCGGGGCTCGACTTCGTGGTGCCCGTCTCCACGCTCGAGCCGTTGAAAAGGGACCTGATCAACGCCCAGACCGGGGGCGATTCGAACCAGGGCGTCTGGGCGGACCATATGCTGCGCCAGGTCATGGCGACTGGCCTGCGGGTCAACGGCACCGTGCCGCTCGGTCGTTTCACGCTGGGCGAGATCACGCGGCTCGAGCCGGGGGACCTGCTGGAGCTGCCGCCTCGCGCGCTTGAGCGGGTGGAGCTGCGCGCGACGACCGATCGGGGGCCTACCATCGTCGCAATGGCGAGCCTGGGCTCGAAGGACCGGAAGAAGGCGTTGCGCCTTTCCCGCGCGCCGGATGCTGCCTTCCTCGCGCCGCTGCGCACGGTGCTTGAGGAACGTGGTCCGTCCTCCTGACCCCGACATTCCGTATCGAGCCTCCCGATCCGATCCAAAGGCGTGTAACGAGCCGCTTCACGACGGCCGCGGCAGCCCGCATACTCAGCGCGGGGACTCGGCCATTGTGAGGGGACCGATGCGTTTTTCGAGACCAGGACCTGTGGGCGCTGCAGCGCTCGCCTTGTTGTTCGTCGTTGTGGGCGGGGTCGCGCCCTCGGCCGCGCTGGCGGAGCCTGCCAAATACGCCTTCGGTGCCAAGGCGGACCCGAGCGAGCACGATCCCGCGCCGATAGGCTCCTACGCCAAGGGCTGCCTTGCAGGCGGTGCGGAGCTGGCGGAGACGGGGCCGGCCTGGCAGGCGATGCGTCTCAGCCGCAACCGCAACTGGGGCCATCCGGAGATTATCGCGTTCATCGCCCGGCTTGCGGCCGATGCGCAGGCGGCGGGCTGGCCGCGGCTCTATGTGGGCGATATCAGCCAGCCGCGCGGCGGACCGATGCTGACCGGCCACCGCTCGCACCAGATCGGCCTCGACGCGGATATCTGGCTCCGCCGCCCCGGCGACCGGCTGCTGAGCCGCTCCGAGCGTGAACGGATCTCGAGCCACAAGGTGGTCGCCGCTGGCGGCCGAGACGTGAACGACTACTGGACAGACGGCCACCACCGCGTGATCCGGGCCGCAGCGTCCGATCCGGCGGTGGCGCGCATCTTCGTAAATCCGGCCATCAAGGTCGCGCTCTGCCAGGGCGAGGCTGCGGGAACGGACCGGAGCTGGCTCCGCAAGATCAGGCCCTGGTGGGGGCATGATGCGCATTTCCACGTTCGCCTCCATTGCCCGGCGGATGCGCGCGCCGGCGGCTGCCGCGATCAGGCGCCGCCGCCGCCCGGCGACGGCTGCGGGCGGGAGCTGGCAAGCTGGTTCGAGCCGGCGCCGCCGCCCGCGCCCGGCACTCCGAAGAAGAGGCGCCCGGCTGAGCTGACGCTCGCCGATCTGCCCGTCCAGTGCAGCGCCGTGGTGCGATGATCCGGCTTGGTGCCGCGGCCGCCGGGTTGGCCCTCGCGGCACTGCCGGGTCTTGCGGCCGCGGCCTGTCCTTCCGGCGGGGAGGGGCTTGCGATCCGGGCCGAACCGGTGACGGTCACGCCCGACGCGCTGACGGGCCTGCGCGTCGAGGCGGCCTGGGAGCTTACGGCCCAGCATCCTGCCTTCGGCGGCTTTTCCGGCCTTCTCGTCGGTGTCGAGGACCAATCTGCCGCTGAAGCGCCCGTGGTTGGCGAAGGCCGCGGCTTCATCGCGGTCAGCGACCGGGGCGCTTTGCTCGGCGCGCGCTACTTGCCTGCCGATGCGGCCTGTCCGCTGCGCAACGCGGCCTTCGCCCCTCTTACCGATGCGAGCGGCGCGCCACTGACCGGGGAGGCGGCGGACGCGGAGGGGCTGGCGGCCGCTCCGCCTGCGCTGCTCGTCTCATTCGAGCGAAGGCACCGCATCGTCGCGCTGGGGCCGCGCGCGCTCACCCGCGCCGACCGGGCGTTCTCCCGGCTCTCCGATAACGCAGGGCTCGAGGCGCTCGCGGTGGTGCCTGCGGGGCTCGATGGCGCGGGCAGCGTCATTGCCATCGCCGAGCGCCCGGATGCGGACGGTTTTCCGGTCTTCGTGATGAGAGGCGGGCTTGCGGCCCGCGCCGCGCTCGAGGAGAGCAGACTGGTGCTGCCCGGGCCCCATCTGGTGACGGGTGCGGATATCGGGCCGGACGGGCGGCTCTACCTCCTCCGCCGCGACTACGATCCGGCCACGGGCGTCAGCATCGTCGTCGAGGCCATGCCGCTCGCCTCGCTCCTCATCGAGGGTGCGCCTGCGGACGTCACGATGCTGGCGCGCTTCGGTCCGGAGAGCGGGATCGACAACATGGAGGCCATCGCTGCCTGGGCGCATGAGGACGGAAGCGCCCGCGTCACGATCCTCTCGGACGACAACTTCAACCCGGGGCAGCGCACCCTGCTGGTCGAGCTCAGCCTGACGGAGTGATCCCGAGGGCGTCGGCGACATGGCCCCAGCCCTCCTCCGCGGTCTCGACCATGTGGAAGAGATCGAGGTCCTCGGGCGAGATCGTGCCCGCCTCCACCAGCCCTTCCCAATGGACGATCCGCTTCCAGAAGCTGCGCCCGAAGAGCACGATGGGCAGCGGCGTCATGCGCCCGGTCTGGATGAGCGTCAGCACCTCGAAGAGCTCGTCGAGCGTGCCGAACCCGCCGGGAAAGATGGCGACCGCCGCCGCACGGCGCAGGAAGACGAACTTCCTGACCGCGAAATAGTGGAAGTTGAAGGAGAGTGACGGGGTCACATGCGCGTTGGGTGCGTTCTCGTGCGGCAACACGATGTTGAGGCCCATGGTCGGTGCGCCGGCCTCGCTGGCCCCTAGGTTGCCCGCCTCCATCACGCCAGGGCCGCCGCCCGTGGTTACGACGAACTCGCGCCCGTCGCGCGCCACGCAAGCCTCGCCCGCCAGCTTTGCGAAGCGGCGCGCCTCCTCGAAATAGCTTGTCATCCAGGCGCGCTCGGCCGGCACGTTCTGCCCCGGCGCAGGCACCCGCGCGCCGCCGAACATCACGATCGTCGAGGCGACGCCGGCTTCGTCGAGCGCCATCTCGGGCTTCAGGAGCTCGAGCTGGAGGCGCACGGGGCGCAGCTCGTCGCTCTCGAGGAAGTCCTGATCAGCGAAGGCGAGGCGATAGGTGGGCGAGAGGGTCTGCGGCGTCTGCGGGATGCGCGTCGCCTTGCGCTTGTCGGCCTCGGCCGACGGAAAGAGGCGTTGCGGCCTCACGGTGCTCTCGGTATCGCGCGTCATCCGCTGCCCCCTCCTTTGCGTCGCGCCTTCCTAGCGTGCGGGACAGGCGTGGGCGAGGGGGGCGCTGCGGATTGTGCCGCCCGCGCGGCGCCGCTATGAGCCGTGCGAAAGCCAAGGAGGGAGCCCGCCCATGACCGCCACCGATCAGAGCCTCACCGATCCGAGCCTTGTCAGCACGATCGAGGCCGCATGGGAGAGCCGCGACACCGTGACGAGTGCGACCGCCGGCGAGACGCGCGAGGCGGTCGAGACGGCGCTTCTCGCGCTCGACAGCGGCGAGGCGCGGGTGGCCGAGAAGGGTGCGGACGGCACCTGGACGGTCAACGAATGGGCCAAGAAGGCGGTTCTCCTTTCCTTCCGCCTCAATGACATGACGCCGATCGAGGGCGGCCCGGGCGGAGCCACCTGGTGGGACAAGGTGCCCTCGAAATTTGAGGGCTGGGGCGACAACCAGTGGCGCGCCGCGGGCTTCCGGGCCGTGCCGGGCTGCTTCGTTCGCCGCTCCGCCTATATCGCGCCGGGCGTGGTGCTGATGCCGAGCTTCGTCAATCTCGGCGCCTATGTGGACAGCGGCACGATGGTGGATACCTGGGCGACCGTCGGCTCCTGCGCGCAGATCGGCAAGAATGTTCATATCTCGGGTGGCGCAGGGATCGGTGGTGTGCTCGAACCCCTGCAGGCGGGACCCGTCATCATCGAGAACAACTGCTTTGTCGGCGCGCGCTCGGAGGTGGCGGAGGGCGTGATCGTGCGTGAGGGTTCGGTCCTCTCCATGGGCGTCTATCTCGGCGCGTCGACCAAGATCATCGACCGCACGACAGGCGAGACCTTCATCGGCGAAGTGCCGCCCTATTCGGTGGTCGTGCCGGGCTCGACCGGGTCGAAGCCGCTCGATGACGGGCGGCCGGGGCCCTCGCTCTACTGCGCCGTGATCGTGAAGCGCGTCGACGAGCGGACCCGGTCGAAGACCTCGATCAACGAGTTGCTGCGTGACTGACGGCGCCCGGGCCGGAGCCGCGGCCGGCCGCGAGAGCGCGGCGGGAAACGGCAGGGGCGAGGACGTCTTCATCCTGATGGTCGAGATCGGCCGGAAGGAGGATGATGGCCTGCCCGATGGCGCCACGGGTGCTGCGCTCGTCTGCTACTGTGCGGCGAAGGACGAGAAGGCTGCGGTCGATGCGACCGTGCAGGTGCTGCGCGAGGCGGGGCTTGCGCCTCTCGAAGTCGAGAGCTGGGGCACCCGCGCCGAGCCGCTCGGCCCTGTCGATGTGGCTGCGGATGCCGCGCTCTTCGATCGTGCGCTTGCCGAGAACGCCGTGATCGTCGCCAACATGACGACCTTCACCGCGGAGGACGAGGCGCCCGGCTGATCGAGCCAGGCGGAATCGCGCCTGGTCGGCGCGATGCTCGTTCGCGGTCGCTGCGGCGTCGGGCTTGGGAGAAATTCTTGCCGGGCGCGTGCCCGGCGGCGAGGCCGGCCCGCGCTGGCGCGGAGCCGCGGGCGCTGGACCGCCCCTTCGGACTTGCGCATCGGGTGTGTGCCCTGCGATGGAGGCGGTCGAGGCCCGTGGCGGCCAGCTTCCAGACTTCCGGGTGCCCTGATGACCGATCCCGTCGCGCTCACCGCAGAGCTTGTCCGCTGTCCCTCCGTCACGCCGGAGGAAGGGGGGGCCATCGCCCTTCTGGAGCGTCATCTCGGCGCGCTCGGCTTTCAGTGCACGCGGATCGTTCGGGGCGGCGTCGAGAACCTCTATGCGCGCTGGGGCATGGGCGCGCCGGTCTTCGCCTTTGCCGGCCACACCGATGTCGTCCCGCCCGGCGACGAGGCCGCGTGGTCGGCGCCGCCCTTCTCGGCCGAGGAGCGGGATGGCCGGCTGATCGGGCGCGGCAGCGTCGATATGAAGTCGGGCGTCGCCGCCTTCGTCGCGGCCGCCGCGGCGGTTATCCGCACCACGCCGCCCGAAGGCTCGATCGTGCTCCTCATCACCGGAGACGAGGAGGGGCCTGCGATAGATGGGACGGCGGCGATCCTCGACTGGATGCGCGCCCATGACGAGCGCGCCGATTTCTGCCTCGTGGGCGAGCCGACCTCGCTCGCCCGGCTTGGCGACCAGGTGAAGATCGGCCGGCGCGGCTCGATGACCGGCAGGCTGACCGTGGAGGGCCGGCAGGGTCACGCCGCCTATCCCGAGAATGCCGCGAACCCGCTGCCGGCGCTCGCGCGCATCTGCGCGAGGCTCGACGGCAGCCCGCTCGATTTCGGCTCGACGCATTTCCCGGCCTCGACGCTCGCGCTCACCTCGATCGATGTCGGCAACCCGGCCTCGAACGTCATCCCCGCCGCGGGACGCGCGGTCTTCAACATCCGCTTCAACGACACCAAGACCTCGGACGAGATCCGGGTCTGGGCGGAGGGCATCGCGGCGGCGGAGATCGCCGGCACGGGCCTTGAGGCGGAGATCGAGTGGGAGGTTTCGGGCGAGGCGTTCTACACGCCCCCCTCTGGCCCCGCGGAGGTGGTGATCGCCGCCATCACCGAACGCTGCCTGGAGGCGCCGCTGCTCACGACCGGCGGCGGCACCTCGGATGCGCGCTTCATCAAGGACATGTGCCCGGTGGTGGAGTTCGGTCTCGTCGGGCAGGGCATGCATGCGGTCGACGAGAGCGTTTCGATCGAGGACATCCGCGGGCTCTCGACGCTCTATGCGGACATCCTCAGGAACTTCTTTGGTGTCTGACAGGCGCGGCCACCTGGCGGCGTTCTGCCTCCTCGGCCTCGCAGCGCTTCAGATCCCGGTCCTGACGACGGGCTTCACGGTCTCCGGCGACGATTTCGAGGGGCTTGGCAAGGCGCTTCAGGGCCCCTGGACCGTGCTGGCCTGGGGGGTCGAGGTGGTGGAGCGGGACGGTCGTCTGGGCGCGCTCACGATCTTCCCGCTCAACGCGCTTGGCGCCTGGCTCGCTGGCAACGAGGTCGCACGGCTCTTCATGGCGCTGGCGCATGTGGGCGTCGCGGCGATGTTCGGCATCTGGCTCGCGCGGGCCTGGGCGCCGGCGGCGGGCGCGCTCGCCTTCGTTGCCTGGTGTGCGCTTCATCCCGTCGGCGTGCCGCATCTGCCGCCCCATGCGTTCCCGATGCAGCTTGCGCCCGTCTTCCTCCTGATTATGGGCGCGCATCTGCTGATGCGGGAGGGGGACGGTCGACGGGGCCTGGTCGCGGCAGCGCTCCTCTTCCCCGGGCTCGCAGCGCACGAATATGGGCTCCTCTTCGGGGCGGCGATCATCGGCGCGGGCTGGCTTCTGCGCTTTCTGAAGGCGGGGGGCGGTATCGGGGAACGGCTGCGCAAGGTTCTGGCAACGCGCGCGACGCGGCTGGAGGCGGGGGTGCTCCTATGCGCGCTCATCCCGCTGGCGGCCTACCGGCTCTGGAGCGGGGGCGCCTATGAGGGCGTCTCGGGCGACGGGCTGGCCTATCCCGGCCGCATGGCGCTTGCGGCGCTCGGGCATGTGGCGGCCAGCACGTCGCTGATGGAGCTGCATCCGCGGCTCCTCGACGTGCCATGGCCGGGCGCCTCTGCAGCCGTCCTCCGTGCGGTGCTCGCCGGGGCGGCCGTGCTGCTCCTGATGCCCCGATTGCGGATCGACGGCCGGGCGGGGGCGCTCACGGCGCTGTTCGCGCTGGCTAGCCTCGGGCTCTTCACGCTGCCGGTCGTGAGTGCGCTGAAGCAGCAGCGCTGGTGCCTCGACAACGGGGACTGCGCGTATCTCGACGCGCGCATGGCGATCCTGCCGCTGGCCTTCATCGTGGTACTGGTGCTGGCGGCACTGCCGGCCCGGCGCACGGTGTATGGGGCGGCCGCCGGTCTCATGGCTCTCCTCGCAGCGGTGACGGGGCTCGAGAACGCGTGGGAGGTAGAGCATCGCTTGAAGCCGCTAACCCGGCCCTGGGAGCGGGCCGCGACGCTGGCCTGTCTGCCGGGGCGCGCGCCCGAGACAGATGCGCATCTCGCCCGCGTGATCGACCCTTGGGGTCACATAGCGAGCCATTCCTACGTGGATGTGGGCGCGATCTGGCGGCAATACGTGGACTCGTTCGACCCCGCGCGCGATTGCCCGCTGGACGGGCCGACGCCCGAGGCGGCGGCGCGGATCCTGCCCGTCCTCGCGGTCGGCGCATCCGACAGCGTGGGACGGGGCGACGGTACGGCTGGACGCTTCCTCGTCGAGGGTTGGCACCGGGTGGAACCATGGGGGGTGTGGAGCAGCGTGCCCGAAGCGCAGCTTGTGGTCCGTGTGGTGGAGCCGCGCGCCGCGCCCGGGCCGGTCGCCCTCCGTCTCGACTGGAGCCCGGCGCCCTTTCCTGACGGCCGCGTTCGGCCCGTCACTCTGCGGCTGGGGCGCGAGGTGCTCTGGCAGGGGACGGGCGAGCGCGGGGAGGGGGGATGCTGCACGGCGCGTCTCCCGTTGCCGACGCCGCTGCCCGAGACGCTCGAAGTCACGTTCGCCGTGCCCGAGATGCATGACATCGCACCGTCCGTCAGCGGCGGAAAACCCGTTGGCATCGGATTGCGCAAGATCGCGCTCGAACCGCTCGACTAGGCCTCCGCTGCCGAAACGAGAAACGCCCGGCCGCTGGGACCGGGCGTGATAACTGAGCCGAATGGCACGCGGGAAGATCGTTTACGCGGCTTTCGCCTCGAGCACGGCATCGACCTTCTCAGCCGCCGCGCTCTCATCGAGCTCCTCGACGGCTGCAAGCTCGCGCGTCAGCCGTTCGAGTGCCGCCTCGTAGAGCTGACGCTCGGAGTAGGACTGCTCCGGCTGGTCGCCCGCGCGATAGAGGTCGCGCACGACCTCCGCGATCGAGATCAAGTCGCCCGAATTGATTTTCTGCTCGTATTCCTGAGCACGGCGAGACCACATCGCGCGCTTGACCTTCGCACGGCCGCGCAGCGTCTCGAGCGCCTTCGACACCAGGTCCGGGCTCGAGAGGGCGCGCATGCCCACCGAACTCGCCTTGGCCGTCGGCACGCGAAGGGTCATCTTGTCCTTCTCGAACGAGATCACGAAGAGCTCGAGCTTCATGCCCGCCACTTCCTGCTCCTCGATCGAGACGATCTTGCCGACCCCGTGCGCCGGATAGACGACATAGTCGTTGGCGCGAAATTCACCCGAGAGCTGCTTGTTCTTTTTCGACATGTTTTCTCCGTGCCTCTGCTGCCGGATGGGCCGGCGCAAAAAAGACCCCGCTCCTCAGCTTGCGCTAGGATGGCGTCGCGGCTTTCTCACACTTCGGGGCGAGGCAATCCTAAGCGGCGCATCTCAGCGACGCCTCCACTAGGACCTCCTCCATTCATAGGTATGTAATATAGCAATAAATTGCCGACTTTTCCAGCACAGTAGCCCGGCGGCGCATCTGCGCCGGAAATACGCGTCGCCGCCGGGGGTTGACGGGTGCAGTGCAGCGTATACCCGGGTCAGTCGCCCTCGCCGGGCGCTTCGGAGAAATGCGCCTCGTACTTTCCCGATTCGCCGTCGAATTTCTCAGCCTCGGGCAGCGGGTCCTTCTTCTGAGTGATGTTGGGCCACGCGTCGGCATATTTCTTGTTTACGTCCAGCCACTTCTCGAGCCCGCTTTCCGTATCTGGGCGGATCGCGTCGGCAGGGCATTCGGGCTCGCAGACACCGCAGTCGATGCACTCGTCCGGATGGATGACGAGCATGTTCTCGCCTTCGTAGAAACAGTCGACGGGGCAGACCTCCACGCAGTCGGTGTACTTGCACTTGATGCAGTTGTCGGTGACGACGTAGGTCATGCGTAGCTCCGCGAGGTAAAGCTTCAGTTTCAGGCGTCAGGCAAACCTGACACTCGATACGGTTCTGTCGCTATATGCATTCCTTCACGCTGCGTCTTCAAGGGTCGGTCCGCTTCAGCGCGGCGATTTCGCGCCGTCCCCGCTTGGTGGGGCGGCGGGAAGGATCGGGGATGTCCGAAGGCACTGTGCTCCCGGGCGCCGCGTCGTCTCGTTCCGGAGCCGGATCGAGATCGGTGTAAAGCGTCTGCGCCTCCGCCGCCGGGCCGCGCCGCGTGCCGATGGCTTCGACACGGATCGCGCGGATGCGTTTGGCCTGCGGGAAGCTCAGCTCGTCGCCGGGCGCCACCGTCTGCGCGGGCTTAGTGCAGTGCTTGCCATTCAGGCGGAGCCTGCCGGAGCCCGCGACCTCGCCGGCGAGGCTGCGCGTCTTGAAAAAGCGCGCCTGCCACAGCCATTTGTCCACCCGCTGGCGCGCTGGCGCGTCGTTGACAGAGTTCACGCGCTACTTGTTCTTCAGCTGCTGGAGGATGGCAAAGGGGCTGTCGGGGTCCACGGGACGGTCGCGCTTGCGGTCCTTGCCATCGCCGCCGCCATAGCCCCCACCGCCGCCTTGCCCGCCGCGGGGCCGGTCGCCCTTCTGGCCGCGCGGGCCCTTGCCCCCGCCATGCTTGCCCCCGCCGCCGGGTTTGCCGCCGCCGTCGCCTCGGGCCGCGGGACGGTCGCCCTCGGCGCCCTCTCCCTGCCGGTCGCCGCGTCGCTGGCCGGCACCCTTGCCACGCCGCCCGCCGGCCCCGCCATCTGCGCCGGTGGCCGCCGCTTCGGCACCATCGCCCCGAGGCGGACCGCGCCGACGGCCACCGCCGCCCTCGCGCTGACCGCTCCGCTGCGGTCGGCCGCGAGGTCTGAGCATGAAGGTGTAGAAGACCTCGAGCTCTGCGCCCTCTGCCATCGCCTCACCCGCTTCGGTTTCAGCCTCGGCTACCGGTGGCGTCTCGCCCTCACCGGGTTCGGCATCCGACGAAACCGGCGCTGTTGCTGCTGCTTCTTCGCCCGTCTCCGCCGCTTCGGAAGCGGCTTCGGCCCCCGGCGCCTCGATCGCGGGCGCGGGCTGAGCCACATTCTCTTCTGCGGATGCCTCTGGCTCGGCCGCCGCCCTTTCTTCAAGCGCTGCGGGAGGCGCTGCATCCTCCGCCACGGCCGGGCTCGCCGTCTCGACAGACGCCTCACCGGCGGCCGGCGCCGGGCCTTCCGGGACGGGCGCGGCTTCTGACGTCTCGGCCACAGGGGTCATGGACACCGCCGGGTCAGGGGGCGCATCGGATGCAGGCGTCTCGCCAGGCGCCTCGTGAGTACCTTCCGCCGACGCCGACGGTGCCGCTTCGCCTGCTCCAGCCTCCGGCTTCGCGGCACTGCGCACGGGCTTCGGGCGCTCGCCCCGCTCGGCCTGATACCCGAGCCCCTGCATCAACTCCGCAAACTGCTCCAGCGTGCAGCCCGTGATCGAGAGCATGTCGGGCGTCGCCTCGAAGCCCGCACGCTGATCGAGCGGCCGGATCATGTCAGCCAGCCGCTCCAGCATGTCGATGCGCACCGCGCGCTTGCCGGCGAGGCGATAGCCGGCCTTTGTATAGTAGACCGCGCTCGGGCTGCCTTCCTCCACCGGCACGGTCACATGGCCGGCAGGGGGCGGCGGCGGCAGCTCATCCAGCCCCTCCCACAACCCCCAGAGCACGAGGCGCAGCCGCGTCGGCGCAGGCTTCAGAAGCGCGGGCATGAAGATATGATGCTGGCCGAAGCGGACGCCGTGCTTGCGCAGCAACGCTCGCTCATCCTGGCCGAGCGACTTGATGTCGTCCGCGATCTCCCGGCGCGGGATCACGCCCATCGCCTCGCCGATCTGGAAGGAGACGCCGCGGGCGAGGCCCGTCACCGCCTCGTCCGCCTGCATCGCCAGCATCGGCTCGAAAAGCGCCTTCACCCGCCGGTCGAGCCAGTGCGAAAGCCGCCGCTCGACCTTCTCGGCGACCGACGCCTCGGCGATGTCGTCGACGAAGACCTCGACTTTGGGCGCCAGCACGCCGTCACCCTTCACGACGCGGCCGATGGCGTCGGTGCCCCACATGAGGCCGCCCTGCTCGGTCAGCGCAATCTCGCCGTCGGGGCTGAGGTAGAGCTTGTCCGCGCGCCGCGCGAACTCCGCCTGGAGCGCCGCGAGGGAGGCGGACTTGACCACCTGGAGCTCGGCCCCGGCCGCGTTCTCGTCGGCTGTGAACCTGAATCCGGAGAGCCGTCCCACGAACTCGCCCTCTACCGTCACCTCGCCGTTCTCGCCGACTTCCGCCACGAGCCGCTCCTTCTGTTTCAGCCGGCGCATGAGAACACTCGTGCGCCGGTCCACGAACCGCTGCGTCAGCCTCTGATGCAGCGCGTCCGAAAGTCTGTCCTCCACGCACCGCGTGGTCTCGCGCCACTCGGCCGGATCTTCGAGCCAGCCGGCCCGATTGGCGACATAGGTCCAGGTGCGGATATAGGCGAGGCGCTTCGAGAGCGCATCGATGTCTCCGTCCACCCGGTCGAGCCGCTTCACCTGGGCAGCCAGCCACTCGGCGGGTATTACCCCGCCACTCCCCGTCAGGAAACGGTAAATGCGCCCCAGAAGGGCGACGTGATCGCCTGTCATCACCTTACGGAAATCCGGAACCTGGCAAACGTCCCACAGCAGGCGAACGCGGGTCGGGTGCCGGGCGATCCCCGCGATCTCCGGGTCGTCCCAGAGAAGGCGGAGTGCTGCGACGTCCGATGCCTCGCGCGCCCGGGCCAAGCTGTCGTTGGCGGGCGCAGCCTCGAGGCATTCGAGCAGCAGCGGCACGGTGCCGAATTCGAGCTTCGAGTTCCGCCACATCAGCCGCTCCAGCGGCTTGAAGCGATGGTTCTCGATGGCGGCCACCAGATCTTCGTCGAAGGGCCGCGCCTCGCCCGTCACGCCAAAGCTGCCATCCCGCGTGAAGCGTCCGGCGCGCCCCGCGATCTGGCCGATTTCATTTGGCAGGAGGCTGCGGCTACGCCGACCGTCGAATTTGGAGACGCCGGCGAAGGCGATATGGTCGACATCGAGGTTGAGCCCCATGCCGATCGCATCCGTCGCCACCAGGTAATCGACATCGCCGTTCTGATAGAGCGCGACCTGCGCGTTGCGGGTGCGGGGGCTGAGCGCGCCCATCACGACGGCCGCGCCCCCGCGCTGGCGGCGGATCAGTTCGGCGATGGCATAGACCTGATCGACCGAGAAGGCGACGACGGCCGTGCGCTCCTTGAGACGGCTGAGCTTCTTCGGCCCCGAATAGCTCAGCGTCGAGAACCGCTCCCGACTGAGAAACCGGGCCTTGGGCACGAGGCTGGCGATGCGCGGCCGGATGACGTCGGAACCCATGAAGAGCGTCTCGTAACGCCCGCGCGCATGGAGCAGCCGGTCGGTGAAGATGTGCCCGCGGTCGGCATCGGCGCAGAGCTGGATCTCGTCGATGGCCACGAAATCCGCCATGCCGTCAAGCGGCATCGCCTCGACCGTGCAGATGAAATATTGTGCCCGCTCCGGCAGGATCTTTTCCTCGCCGGTAATGAGGGCGGCAGCATTTGGCCCGCGGGCCGCCACGACCTTGTCATAGACCTCCCGCGCGAGAAGGCGGAGCGGCAGGCCGATCACGCCCGTGCGGTAGGAGAGCATGCGCTCGATGGCGTAATGCGTCTTGCCGGTGTTCGTCGGGCCGAGAACCGCGGTAATGGTGCTCTCGCCCGGCACTTCCTCGGCGGCAGCCGCGATCGTGGCGAAGGGCCGCGCCGGAGCGGGGCCGGCGCTACGCCGCGCCGCGATCTCCGCCTCGACCACCGCCCGCCGTGCCTCGCGCCGTGCCCGCTCGGCCGCGTCCGCCGGCGTCTCGGCCGCACGCATCTCGGCCTCGAGCGCGTCGAGCGCCTCCGCGAGCGCGGCTTCCGGGTCGTGATCCTTGGACATGGTCTTCGTCCGCCGCTCTGCGCAGGCCACATGGCCGAGCCGGCGCCTCATCACGCTGACCTAGGGGTTCGATGCGGCCGCGTCCATGCCCGGCACGACCGGCGCGCGCCTCAGAGTTCCCGGCCGTCGATCTCGGGCGCGAGTTTCTCCACGCCCTTCTGCGCGCCCGGCATGTTGGGATGAAGCTCCAGCACGCGGCGATAGGCATCGAGCGCGCCTTTATCGTAGCCCGTGCGGTCGAGGATGATGCCAAGACCGGCGAGCGCCCCGAAATGCCGCGGCTCGATCGCCAGCACCGCCTCGATATCCGCAACCGAGCGGCCGTAGTCCTCCATCATGAAGTAGAGGGTCGCCCGCTGGTTCCAGCCCTCGGCAAAGTCGGGCGCGAGGCGCACGAGGTCCGTGAGGTGCATCTCGGCGGTCTCGAAGTCCTTCTTCTCCATTGCCTCCATGCCACGCGCCAGCAGCAGGTCCATGCTGTCGCTGCCCGAGCGGCGCCAGACGCGCCAGATCTGCGCCTGGATCACCGGCCAGTGCTGGTTCGCCTCGTCGGCAAGCTGGCCGAAGAGCGCGTCGAGCTGCGCCTCGCGGCCAAGCTCGTCCGACGGGATGTCGAGGCCCTGGAGGCCCTGCTCCTCAAGCTCCGACGTGGGCGGCAGGTCCGCCGGCGGCTGCGGAATCACCGGCGCCTCCTCGTCGGGCGACGGCAGGACAGGCGGGGTGCCGGGCCCGCGCTCCTGCACCTCGTCCTCACGCCCCTCCGGCGCGCTGACCTGTGCTGACGCGGGACCCGCGAGAAGGGCGGCCAGTAGCGCCGCGGTGATGTGCCTCTTCGTCATACTTCCAAAGTCTAGCGGGCGCGCATAGGTCTGCAAGGGGCGGGTGGCCGCGGGCAGCGTCTCTCGGTGCCGAAACAATGACGATTAGGGGAGAGTGAGCATGAGCCAGAACCTCGAGAGCGCGGCGGAGAAGCTGCGCGGCAAGCTCGACGGCAAGGATTTTTCGGGCAGCGTCAAGTTCGACATCGACGGCGAGGGCAGCATCGTGGCCGATGGCACGGGTGTGCGCGTCGGCGAGGAGGAGGCCGAGGTGACCGTGAGCGGGGATCTCGACACCTTCCGCGATCTCTTCGACGGTGAGCTCGACCCCACCTCGGCCTTCATGACCGGCAAGATCAGGATCGACGGGGACATGGGTGCCGCGATGAAGCTGGTTCAGTATCTCTGAGCGCGATCATGGCAGCTGAGGGAGCGCTCGCAAGGTCGGCCAGCGGCGCGGGGCCGGCGACGTCCCTGCCGCCCGGGGCGCGGGCCTGGGACATCGGTCTCGCGCTCACGGCATCGGATGGCGTGTCGCTCAGGGCCGCGCTCTGGCACCCGAAGGTGGTGCCGGGCGCCACGGCGCCGGATGGCGAGAGGGGCCTTGCCCTCTACTTTCCCGGCCGCACCGAGTTTCTCGAGAAGGCTGCGCTGACGGCGACGGCGCTGTCCGAGCGCGGTTTCACCGTTGCGAGCACCGACTGGCGGGGGCAGGGCCTCTCGACGCGGCCGCTGCCCGAGCCGCTCAAGGGCCATGTGACCTCCTTCGAGGAGTTCGATCGGGACATTGAGGCGCTTCTGGCCGCGCCGGAGGTGGCCCGGGCGGGGCCGGTACGCCTCGTGCTCGGACATTCCATGGGGGGTGCCATCGCGCTCGGTGCTCTGGCCCGTGGGGTGCTTTCACCGAATGCCGTGGTGCTTTCTGCGCCGCTGGCGGGAATCGCCTTCACGAAGGCGCAGAACGCGGTAGTGCGGTTCGCCGCCAGGACGGCGCGGAGGCTCGGCCTTGGCGAGCGCTGGCCGCCTGCGCCGAATGCCGGGAAGCCGACCCTCTTTCTGCCCTTCGAGGGCAACTGCCTCACCCATGACCCGGCGCAATACGCCTGGCAGGGCGACGCCCTCCGCGCCGAGCCGGGCCTGCAGCTCGGCCTACCCACCTTCGGCTGGCTTGCGGCGGCCTATGACGCCATCGCGCTGCAGGACCAGATGCGCCCGCAGAACTACCCGATGCAGGTGGTGCTTGGCGCGAAGGAAACCGTCGTCTCCAACCCGGCCGCCCGGGCGCTCGCGGCACGCGTCGAAGCGCGGCTCGACGAGGTCGCGGATGCCAAGCACGACATCCTGATGGAGGAGCCGAGCCGCCGCGCCGCCGTCTGGCAGGCCATCGACGCCTTCCTCGCAAGTTCAGGTATCTGAAAGACCGACCGACCGGGCGGCGACAACGAGCGGCTCGCTTCCGGGGCGCTGACCCGACCCCATGAACGGCCATGTCAGGCCGCAGCGCCGCCCTCGGCGACGAGGGCCCTCTGGCCTGGCTTCAGAGACCGCGGAAAAGAGCCAGCGCCTCGGCGTGAAGCTCGGGCGTTGCGGCGGCGATGGTGCTGCCGCCCCAACGGCAGTCGCCCCCTTCCCAGTCGGTCACTACCCCGCCCGCGGCTTCCACCAGCGCCTTGGGTGCCGCGATGTCATAGGCAGCAAGGCCCGTCTCGATCACGATATCCGCCGTGCCCATGGCGACCAGCGCATAGCCGTAGCAGTCCGTCCCGTAGCGGGTGAGCCGTGCCCGGTCCCGCGCCGCCGCGAACGCCTCGGCCCCGCCGCCGCCGAACATCTCCGGTGCCGTCGTGATCAGCGTCGCCTCCGAAAGCTTTCGGGTACCGCTGACAGCGATGCGCTCCGCCGCGCCGCTCCCGCTGAGGAGCCAGGCGCCGCGGCCGGTCGCGCCGATGAAGCGCTCGCCCACGGCCGGATGGTCGACCAACGCATGGCTGCCGCGCGTCCCGTCGTCGCGCGCGATGAGTGTGCCCCAGAGCGGGATGCCGCTGACGAAGGCGCGGGTGCCGTCGATCGGGTCGATCACCCAGGTCGTGCTGCTCGTGCCCTCCTTGGCAGCCTCCTCCTCGCCCAGGATGCTGTCGGCGGGCGCCGCCTCCGCAAGGATTGCCCGGATCGCTGCCTCTGAGGCGCGATCCGCCTCCGTCACCGGGTCGAAGCCGCGCGCGCTGCCTTCGGCCTTGTTCTCGCCGACGCCCGTGCGGCGGAAGCGCGGCATGGTCTCGGCCCGCGCCGCATCGCCGAGCCGGGCGAGCAGCGCCAGCAACGGGTCGTCTGCGAACGGGTCAGCATTGTGGGTGGTGTCGTCGGCGGGCATCGGTGGCTCCCGTGGATGCTTGCTCTGGCCATCGGCCAAGCACACCGCCCGGTCAAGCGCCAACGCGCAATCGCCCGCCGGCCGCATCGGCCCGCAGGATCAGCCAGAACCCCGATATCGGAGATGCGTGGCCAGGCATCCGGCAGCAGGGCCATACCGCCCCGCCACCGGCCTCACCAGAACGCTCTCAGGCCGCGTCCCCGAGGACACGCGCGAGGTCGAAAAGACGCCGACGCTGCGTCTCCGGGATAGCGTAGTAGGCGCGCACGAGATCGAGCGCCTCCTTGTCGGCGAGCACGTCGGCCTCGCGATGCGCGGCCTCCATCGCCTCGTCCAGCCCCTCGAAGAAGAACGCCACGGGCACGTCGAGCGCCGCCGCGATGTCCCAGAGCCTGGAGGCGGACACGCGATTGGCGCCGGTCTCGTATTTCTGGATCTGCTGGAACTTGATACCGACCTTCTCGGCCAGCTGCTGCTGCGTCATACCCGTCATCCAACGACGCTGACGAATACGCTGCCCAACATGGACGTCAACCGGATGGCTCATGCTCACTTCCTTCCCACTGCACAACTCCGACTGTTTGCATCCTCAGGTTTAAAAGCGGCGAAGGTTTGCTCCTTTCCGGTCCAACGTGCCGACATTGTGCGATCTCATCACTCAATCCTTAAAGATGAATTGAATCATTCGCTTAACGCGCGCCCGACCCCGGTTTTCGGAGCTGGGCAACGGCGTGGCGTTCCAGATGCGGGTCCGCGCGCCGCAGATCGATCACAATTGGGCAATCCCGTCACAGTTGTGCGATGGGAACGGAGGCAGAACGAACGCCAGGCATCCGGATAGGGGGAATCAACCGCAGGGCTGCGTGGCGGCGACAGCGGCGGTCACGGCTGGCGCAGGTGAGCCTCCAATGCGGCGCGGACACGGTTCGGCACCGGGACCGAGCGCTGCGCGGCATAGTCGAAACAGACATAGGTGATCGTCCCCCGGGCGCAGTGCCGGTCCCCCTGCCAGACCTCCTCGTAGAGCGTGAAGCTCTTCGTGCCGATGCGCTCGACCCAGGTGCGAACCTCCGCCTCCTCGGCGAAGTAGATCTGCGCGAGAAAGTCGACGGTCATCGTCGCCACCGCCACGTGCCAGTCGTCGAAGGAGAGCCGGGGCGAGAGGAGGCGGAATATCTCCCGCCGCCCCGCCTCGAGCCAGACAGGCACCACCGTATTGTTGATGTGCCCCGCGCCGTCCGTCTCCGCCACGCGCGGCACGATGGGGGTGGTGAACATGACTGGGCTCCTCGCGCTCTCGCCGCCCTATAGCGCACGCCCGGACACCCGAACAACGAGGCTGCTCACGTGCGCAAGATTGTTGCGTTTGAGGACTTTCTTGATCGCTGATCGACATGCTTCTAGGCTTCTTCTGCGCAATGAAAAGAAAGGCCGCCCGCTGGAAAGGCAGGCAAGCCGCATCTGTACTGGGAGAGAAGCATGAAGTTCCTGAAACACGCGGCGCCCGTCGTCGCCCTCGGCGCGCTCGCGCTGACCGCCCCCGGCAGCGCCGCCGCGGCCGATTGCGAAGAGTTGACTCTCGGCTCGGCCATCTCGCTCACCGGGAAATACGCGACGAACGGCGTCCACGCCCAAAACGGTTACGAATTCGCGATCCAGAAGATCCGCGAGAACGGCGGCGTGAAGATCGGCGACACGTGCTACAACTTCAACGTCATCTACTATGATGACGAGTCCAAGGGCGATCGCGGCGCCACGCTGGCCGAGCGCCTGATCAATCAGGACAAGGTGCAGTACATGCTCGGGCCCTACAGCTCGGGCCTGACCAAGGCCATCGCCCCTGTGACGGAGAAGTACCAGATCCCGATGGTCGAGGCCGAGGGCGCGTCCCGCTCGCTCTTCAACAAGGGGTACAAGTATCTCTTCGCCGTCCTCTCCACCTCCGAGCAGTATCTCGCCTCCGCGATCACGCTGGCGGCCGAGATGGCTGAGAAGGAGGGCAAGAGCCCGTCCGACGTGAAGGTTGCCGTGGCGGTCGAGAATGATCCCTTCTCGCTCGACATCCGCGCCGGCGTGCTGGAGGACGCCAGCAAATACGACATGCAGATTGTCGTGGACGAAAAGCTGCCGCGCGACCTCTCGGATATGAGCGCGATCCTGACCAAGGTGAAGCTGGTCAAGCCCGACGTGCTGATCGTCTCGGGTCATTCCAAGGGGGCCGCGACGGCCGTGCGCCAGATCGGCGAGCAGAACGTGCGGGTGCCCATGGTCGCCGTCACCCACTGCGAGGCGGCGGACGTGACGGGCAATTTCGGCGACTTTGCCGAGAACATCCTCTGCTCGACGCAATGGGCCGAAACGCTGTCCTACGAGGACCCGATCTTCGGCACGGCCGCGAACTACGAACAGGAGTTCAAGGCGGCCTTCCCGGAATACAAGGACAAGACGGTGCCCTATCAGGTCGCCCAGGCATCTGCCGCTGTCTATGTCTTCAAGGACGCGTTCGAGCGGGCCGGGACGCTCGACAAGGAGGCGCTGCGCGATGCCATTGCGCAGACCGAGCTCGACACCTTCTACGGGCCGATCAGGTTTTCGGAGGCGGGCAACAACGTCGCCAAGCCCATGGTGCTCCGCCAGATCCAGGACGGGCAGTATAACGTGGTCGCGCCTTCGAAATACGCGAGCCACGATCTCGTCTGGCCGCGTCCCTGACGCGACCCACCGACTGAGCGGCGCCGGGTGCCCGAGATGGGGTGCCCGGCGTGTTTCGCATCGGGACCTGCGCAAAGCGGGCGTGGCGGGGGGCGGCCAGGAGCCGGACCGGGATGGACCAGATACTCTTCAATCTTCAGCTTCTGGCTGAATTTCCGATCGTGAACCTCAAGATCATCATCGACGGGGTGATGATCGGCGCGCTCTTCGCCCTCGCGGCCTATGGGCTCGCGCTGGTGTGGGGCGTGATGAACGTGAAGAACCTCGCGCAGGGGGACTTCGTGATCGCCGGCGGCTATGTCGCCTGGTATCTCACGCAGCAGGGCATGCCCCCGCTCCTCGGCGTGCCAATCGCCTTCGTGGTGATGTGGGGGATCGGCTGGGTGGTCTACAAGCTGGTGATCCGCCGGGTGATCGAGCGGGACCTCTTCACGTCGCTGCTGGCCACCTTCGGCCTGGCCATCATGATGGCGCAGATGATGAACCTCCTCTTCGGGTCCGATACGCAGTCCATCAAGCTCGACTATCAGACGCTCTATTTCGCGGACGGCCTCATCGACGTGCCGATCGCCAAGCTAATCGGTGTGCTCATGGCCACGGGCCTCGCCGCGGCCGTCATCGCCTTCATGAAGTACTCGCGCATGGGCCAGGCGATCCGTGCAACGGCGCAGGACGCGCGCGCGGCACGGGTGATGGGGATCGATACGGAGAAGATCTACGCCTTCACCTTCTCGCTCAACGCAGCCATCTGTGGCGCGGCGGGCGCGATCATCGTGATGGTTTGGGTGATCCAGCCCTTCTACGGCATCACCTATTCGGTCCGCGCCTTCGTGATCGTCACCGCCGCGGGCCTCGGTAACCTGCCCGGCGTGATCGCGGCCGGCCTCGGCATCGGGGCGGCGGAGCAGTATGGCAGCCATATCTTCGGCATCGGCTATCAGCAGGCCATCGCGGTGCTGCTGCTCCTCCTCGTCCTTGTCTGGCGGCTCTCCCAACAGCGGCGCCAGCGCCAGGTCCTGCAGTGAGGGCGCGCAGATGAGCATCGCAAAGCTGGCGCTCTACGCCGCCCTCGTGACCCTCACCCTCGCGGCGCCGTTTCTCGCACCGGACTACAAGACCCAGCTCGCCACGCTCTGGCTCATGATCATCGTGGCGCTCTCCTGGGACATGACGGGCGGGCAGATGGGCTACAACTCGCTCGGGAACATCTTCTTCTACGGCACGGGCATGTATGTCGCCGCCGTCGTCACCATCGGCATCGCCTACCCGGTGGGCGAGTACACCGATGCGGCGGGCGGCGGGATCTTCGAGTTCACGCCCGGCCAGTACTTTACCGGCATGGTCCTCGGCATCGCCGCCGCCGCGCTCTTCTCCGCCGTCTCCGCGCTCGCCATCGGCTACGTCACCTTCGGCCTGCGCGGCCCGTACTTCGCCATCGGCACGCTCGGCGTCGCCATCGCGGCGGGGGAGCTTGTGTCCAACTGGGACTGGATCGGCGGGGGCCAGGGCATCTCGATGCCCAACTATCCCTACGACTTCGAGCAGTTCAAAATCCTGATCTACTACCTCTACGCCGCGCTCGGTGTCGCCCTCTTCGCCTTCTGCGCCTGGCTCTACTCGACGCGCTTCGGCGCCGCCATCAACGCCATCCGCGACGATGAGGAGAAGGCCGAGGCGATGGGTATCCATACCCTTCGCTACAAGCTCGTTGCGTGGTCGCTGGCGGCAGCGTTCGTGGGGGCGGCGGGCGCCGTCTCGGCCTTCCAGCTCATCCATTTCGAGCCGCTCGAGACCGCGTATCAGACCATCAATCTCGGCATCTTCATGGTCGTCTGCGTCCTCCTCGGCGGCAAGGGTACCCTCTGGGGGCCGGTGATCGGCGCCATAATGTTCCATGTCTTCAAGGAGCTGACCTGGAATTACTTCCTAGGCTGGCAATGGGTCGCGCTTGGTGCGCTCATCGTCGTGGTGGTGGTGTTCTTCCAGGACGGCCTCATGGGCTGGCTCCGCACCAAGCGCCCCGAATGGTTCGGCATCGCGGTCGAGAAGCGGGACCGGATCATCCGCGAGGAGGCCGAGGCATGACCAGGATCATCGAGGTCGCCGGCGTCTCCAAGGCCTATGGCGGGGTGAAGGCGAACGAGGACATCTCGATCACGGTCGAGAAGGGCGGCATCACCGGCCTCATCGGGCCCAACGGGTCGGGCAAGACCACGCTCTTCAATTCGATCGTCGGCTATCACCCCATCGACAAGGGCTCGATCAAGTTCGAGGGCCAGGAGATCTCGCGCATGCTGGTGCCCGAGATCGCGCGTCTCGGGCTGCTGCGCACCTTCCAGCAGACCCGCATCTACGGCGCGATGAACTGCGTCGAGAACATGCTGATCTCGGTCCCGCACCGGAAGATGTCGCTGTTGGATGCCTTCGGGAAGCACAGTCGCGCGGAGCGGGACAAGGCGGAGCAACTGCTCGATTTCGTGGGGCTCTACGAAAAGCGGTATCTTCGCTCCGGCTCTCTCAGCTTCGGCCAGCAAAAGCTCCTGGAGTTCGCCATGGCGCTCATGAACGAGCCCACGGTGCTGCTCCTCGATGAGCCCACGGCCGGTATCAACCCCACGCTCATCAACGGGCTCATCGACCGGCTTAAGCGTGCCAATACCGAGTTCGGCATCACGCTCCTCATCATTGAGCACAATATGCGCGTCATCATGAACATGGCCGACAAGATCTACTGCCTCGCCCACGGCAAGCTCCTCGCGGAGGGCACGCCGGCCGAGATCCAGGACGATCAGCGCGTGGTCGACGCCTATCTGGGAGCGCATTGATGGCCGACGAGAAACTAAGCGAAGGCAAGGAGCGCGCCGGCGGCTATCATGGCGGCGATGTCAGCACCGTCCTCTCGGTGGAGGCGGTCACCCAGCAGGCCGCTGCCATCGCGCAGAAGGTGGATGTGCCCGCGCTTGACGCGCTGGCGGGCAACGACCCCTATCTGAGCCTCGAGAACCTGCATGCAGGCTATGGCCGGATGGAGATCCTCCACGGCATCAACCTACGCGTGGCCCGCAAGCAATCCCTCTGCCTTATCGGACCGAACGGGGCGGGCAAGTCGACGATCCTCCACGCCATCTTCGGCTTCAACAACATCTTCTCGGGCAAGGTGCTGGTGGGCGACGGGCCCGAGAAGCGCGACATCGCGAAGCTCTCCCCGTCCTCCAAGCTCAAGGAAGCGGGCATCGCCTACATCCTGCAGGACAAGTCCGTCTTCCCCGGCATGACCGTGGAGGAGAACCTCTGGATGGGCGGGTTTCTGAAGGAGAAGCCGGCAGAGGCGAAGGAGGCGGCCGAACGCGTCTTCGACAAGTACCCCCGCCTCGCCGCGCGCCGGAAGCATCAGGCAAAGGTGCTCTCGGGCGGGGAGCGGCGGCTCCTCGAGATCAGCCGCGCGCTGGTGATGAACCCCGAGGTGCTGCTGGTCGACGAGCCCTCAATCGGGCTCGAGCCCCGCTTCATCGACATGGTGTTCGACATTCTGGCGGATCTCCAGCAGGTGGAGGGCAAGACCATCGTCATGGTCGAGCAGAACGCGAAGAAGGGTCTCGAATTCGCCGATATCGGCTACGTGCTGGTTTCGGGCGAGGTGGCCATCGCGGGCAAGGGCGACGATCTGCTCGGGAACCCCGATGTCGGCCGCCTCTTCCTCGGCGGCTAGCGCTGGCCGCCACCGGGGAGTAGACCTGTCCGCCTGTTCAGGGTAGGGCGCCGCCGCCGCGGGGCTCGATCCGGCGATGCAGAGCCTGCGGGTATCAATCTCCTGTCGCGCCGGGGCGCGGGGGTGCTCCGGATATCCGACAGGGCCCTGCTGCGCCCGTCCGACGAAGGAGGCATGCATGAGTTATCCCGTTTCCGGGCCCTATCCCTCCCGCCGTTCGGCCGTGATGGCGGACAACATGGTGGCGACCTCGCAGCCGCTGGCGGCGGAGGCAGGTCTTTCGATGATCCGCCGGGGCGGGAATGCGGCGGATGCGGCGCTGGCGACGGCCATCACGCTCACTATCGTCGAGCCCACGGGCAACGGCATCGGCTCCGACGCCTTCGCCATCGTCTGGGACGGGCAGGGGCTCCACGGGCTCAACGCATCGGGCCGCGCGCCGGCCGCCTGGACACCGGAGCGTTTTGCCGGCGGCACGGCGATGCCCGAGCGAGGGTGGGAGAGCGTGACCGTGCCCGGCGCCGTCAGCGCCTGGGCGAGCCTCCACGAACGCTTCGGCAAGCTACCCTTCGAGACACTGTTCGAGCCTGCGATCCATATCGCCGAACATGGCTTTCCCGTCTCGCCGGTGATCGCGTCGCTCTGGGATCGCGGCGCCCAGATCCTCCATGCGCAGCCCGGCTTTGCCGATCATTTCATGCCGGGCGGGCGTGCCCCGAAGGCCGGGGAGCGCTTCGTCAACCGTGCCGCCGCCGATACGCTCCGCCAGATCGCGGAGACGAAGGGGGAGGCGTTCTACAGGGGGGCGATCGCCGAGCGCATCGCCGCCTTCGCCGCCCAGCATGGCGCGGGGCTGACGGCAGAGGATATGGGCCGGCACACCGCGGACTGGGTCGGCACGATCAGCGGCGCTTTCGACGGCGTGACGCTCCACGAAATTCCGCCCAACGGTCAGGGTGTCGCGGCTTGCATGGCCCTCGGCATGCTCGCCCACACGTCCGTGCGGGACTATGGGCCGGACGACACCCAGGCGCTTCACCTCATGATCGAGGCCATGAAGCTCGCGCTGTGCGATGCCGAGGCGCATGTGGCCGATCCCGACGCAATGGCCTTCGGGCCGGAGGCGCTACTCGACCCTGACTACCTGGCCGGGCGCGCCGCGCTCATCGATCCGGCCCGGGCACAGGATTTCGGGGCCGGGGCGCCGAAGAAGGGGGGCACGGTTTACCTGACCGCGGCCGACGCCTCGGGCATGATGGTCTCCTTCATCCAATCCAACTATGCGGGCTTCGGCTCGGGCATCGTCGTGCCCGGGACGGGCATCCATCTCCAGAACCGTGGCGCGGGCTTCGTGCTGGAGGAGGAGCATCCCAACCGCGTCGGCCCAGGCAAGCGGCCCTTCCACACGATCATCCCGGGCTTCTTGATGGCGGGCGACCGGCCGCAGATGTCCTTTGGCGTGATGGGCGGGCCGATCCAGGCGCAGGGGCACGTTCAGATGGTGCTGCGCACCGCGCTCTGGGGACAGGACGTGCAGACGGCAGCCGACGCGCCCCGCTGGCGCGTGACCCAGGGGCTCGGTGTGACCTGCGAGAAGGGCCTCGAGGGCGAGGTTTCCTCGGCGCTGACGGCGATGGGCCATCAGCTCGATTTCGACCCGCCCGATGCGGCCTTCGGCTTCGGTGGCGCGCAGCTGATCACGCGCCTGCCGGGTGGCGGCTATGCCGGCGGTTCCGATCCTCGGAAGGATGGGCTCGCCATCGGGTTCTGAGTGTGCCTCACGGCGCGTTCCAGCGCACGGCGCCGAATTCCGAGACGTCGTACCCTGGCATCGCGGCCGCCTTCTCTGCAAAGGCGGGGCTCTGGCAGAAGGCGAGAAAGCGCTGCATCGGCTGCTCGAAGTAGGCGGTGCGGTCCACCAGCAGGTCGAGCGGCTCCTCGAGAAGCGGCGCGAAGGCTAGCCCGTGCTGCACGGCCAGCGCCTCGAGGCCCAGTGCCGCCGCCGCAGCCCCCTCGGCCACCGCAAGTGCTGCGTCCGCCTCGCTGCGAGCCACGAGCGCGGCGGGCAGCGCATCCGGCGGGAGCGCCGCCTCCGCCGCGAGATGCGCGAGCAAGGTCTCCGAACCCGAACCCTCCTGTCGCCGAGCGAAGGGCCGGTGCGCAACGTCCGCGAGCCCGATGCCGTCGATCGCCGAGCCGGCAGGCAGCAGCAGCCCCCGGCGGCGGCGGCAAAAGGCGAG
>JBCCDG010000038.1:0-32124 GCA_039030915.1 Pseudomonadota bacterium
GCCGCGCCGTGCAACCAAAGAGCAGGGCCGGGCCCCTCATGAATTGTCGCAATCAACCGCCCCAATCGGCCCCAACCGTCACCCGCGGGAGGATACCGCCGATCGCGAGGATCGCCGGCGACCCCAGTTCCTGCGCGACCTTGGGCAGCCTGCCTAGAGTGGTGAAAACCGTGGAGGAGCCCGCCATGCCGACCGAGGAGAAAACCGCCGCCGGTGTCTCTGCGGGCAGCCCTCCGCGCTCGAGCCGTCTGCAGATCTCGGCGACGCGCGCAACGGCCATGTAGATGAGAAGCGGTTGGCCGAGGCGGGCCAATGCCTCCCAATCCAGCGCGCCCGGTCCCGGCTCCAAGCTGTGGCCCGTTGCGATCACGATTGCTCGGTTAACGCCGTCGACAGTCGCGGGGATGCCAGCCCCCGATAAGGCGGCCAAGCTGGCAGTGACGCCTGGAACGGCCCGCCACGCAACACCCGCTTGATTGAGCGCTGCGATCTCTTCTGCCGCCCGGCCGAACAGCAACGGGTCGCCGCCCTTCAGCCGCACAACGCGACGCCCTTCGAGCGCGAGCCGAACCAGCATGGCCGAGATCGCCGGTTGCTTGATCGACGGCTGCCCTCCCCGCTTCCCGACAAAGTGCCGTTCGGCAGTCGATCGCGTCAGATCCAGGACGCGCGGATCGACAAGAGCGTCATGCACGACCGCATCGGCCTCACCCAAGACCTTCGCGGCCTCAAGCGTCAAGTACCGAGGATCGCCGGGCCCGGCACCCAGCAAGCAGACCGAACCTGGCTCTAGCCGAGGCACTTTATCGGCGATTGCAGCGATCCTTGCGATGTCCATGCGCGCTCCTCTCAGCGCGCATAGCACCGTGCGGGTCGATGCGGTCAACCCTTGGCGACCGCGCCCTCCCCGGCTTCGATCAGTGCGGCTTCCGGCAACCGAGAGAGCGGCATCTCCCGCTCAACAGCCCCGATCTTGAGGGCCTCTTTCGGCATGCCATAGACGACCGATGTCGCCTCGTCCTGG
The DNA here is from genome assembly GCA_039030915.1 of Pseudomonadota bacterium. GTDB lineage: Bacteria > Pseudomonadota > Alphaproteobacteria > Rhodobacterales > Rhodobacteraceae > Thermohalobaculum. The sequence goes on from JBCCDG010000038.1 coordinate 1,025, forward strand.
CCAAGCGTGACGGCACCGGCCTCTCGCATCTCCAACATGCCCTTCGCCCCGTCGGCACCCATGCCCGTCATGATGACGCCGACCGCGTTCTTGCCCGCCCAACGCGCGACCGAGCGAAATAGCACATCGACCGATGGCCGATGGCGGGAGACGAGCGGCCCTTCGCGAAGCTCGACGCCGTAGACCGCGCCACTCCGCTTCAGCAGCATGTGCTGATTGCCGGGCGCGATGTAGGCATGCCCGGCCAGCAACCTCTCGCCATCTTTGGCCTCCTGCACCGAGATTGCGCAGAGCCCGTCCAACCGGCGTGCGAACGCTGCCGTGAACTGCTCGGGCATGTGCTGCACGATCATGATGGGCGGCGCTGCCGAGGGCATGTTCTCCAGGAAGAAGCGGATGGCCTCCGTGCCCCCCGTCGAGGCGCCGACGGCGATCACCTTCTGCGTGGTCTGCACCATCGACGACCTCGCCGGCCGTAAGGGCCTAGTAGGGGCGGCGCTTGCGGTAGCGCTTGCGACGGCGCTTGCCATGGGGCGGCTCGGCGATGGGGGCGGCCGCAGACGCGAAAGCCTAGCGCGCGCCGCGGCCTTTACCGCATCGCAGATCCGGATCCGGCTCTCCTCGATGAAACCGCGCACGTCGTGCCGCGGCTTGCAGATCACGTCCACAGCGCCCGCAGCCAGGGCCTCGGCCAAGGTTTCCGTGTTCGCGCCGACCAGCGTCGAGCACATGACGACGGGTATCGGGTGCTGGCTCATCAGCTTCTGCAAGAACGTCACGCCATCCATGCGCGGCATCTCAACGTCCAGCGTGATGACATCCGGTCGCTCACGCCGAATACGCTCCGCCGCGACGAAAGGGTCGCCCGCCGTGCCCATAATCTCCAGTTCCGGATCCGATGACAGGATCTCGCTTAACGCCTGTCGAACCACGGCGCTGTCGTCGACGATCAACACGCGATGGGGAGAACTCATGGCTCAGATCCTGCGGTAGATGGCGGCGCCCTCCTGGCGCAAGGAAGGCACGTCATTGCCCAAGCTCTCGGTATGGCCCGTGTAGAGGACGCCACCCGTGCGCAGCCTTGAGACGACGCCCGCGACCGCCTTCAGCCGGTCCGCGGGTTCGAAATAGATCAGAACATTTCTCAGAAAGCAGATATCGGCCATGAAGGACGGGGCTGTTTGCAGCGACAGCAGGTTGGCCTGCAGAAATCGGGCCCTCTCCCGCAACTCAGGCACGATGCGGTAAAGCGAGGGCTCCTTCGGGCTCGCGCCACGCCGGCGGAGCAGGTACCGCCGCGCCATCTCATCTGGAATGCCGACGATCTCGTCCTCTGCGAAAACCGCGTTTTCAGCACGGCGCAGGATCCGCGCCGAGATATCGGTACCGACGCCGCGACAGTCGCTCCGAAGCCCGCGCTCGCTCGCCCAGGACTGCACGGCCATCAGTGCAGACCAGAGTTCCGCACCGGTGGAGGAGGCAGCACTCCATATCTCCAACGGCCGTGAGGACACGCCGGCAGCATGCCGTTCCGGCAGAACAACGCTCTGCATGTGCTCATAGTGGCGGCGTTCTCTAAAGAAGCTGGTCGTATGGGTCGCGACCGCCTCAACGAGGTGGCGGCGCTCCGCTTCGGCACCCGGGCCACTCAGCTTCGCGATATAGTCAGCGAAGCGCTCGCAACCCGTCTCGCGAAGGCGCGGCCCAAGCCGCAACCGAAAAAACTCGCCCCGCGCATCGCCTAAGCTTACCCCTCCGGCGCGCTGCGCGATTTCGGCAAGGGTAGAGGCTTCGGACGCGCTGATCTCAGGGGCACCTCCGGTAAGCGCACCTGCGCCAAGTGCAGCAGGCCCGCGTTGGGAGACACTCTCCTCGCCGGTCGCTGCCGCTGCTCGCTCACCCCCCCGGCGCATCGCGGTCAATCGAAGGCAAACGGGTCGTCGGCCGGCTGGCCGAGCACACGTTCGATATCGAGCAGCATCACCATCGTGCCCGCGATCCGCGCGATGCCGATAACCGCACCGTTCTCTGGCCCTCCTTTGGGCACCGGCTCGACCTCGGACGGGCGGATGCCCACGACGTCGAGCACCTTCTCCGCCGTCACGCCAAGTGGGCGGGGCGGATCACCGATCTGCAGGATCACGAGACGGCTGTCCTCCGCCGGATCGCCACCCATCCCCATCCCGAGCGGCCCGGCGAGATCTGCAAGCACCACGCTCTCGCCATCGATATCCACCACACCTTCCACGCCATGCGCTGCCTGCGGCAGGCGCGCAATCGGCAGTGGATCGTGGATACGGCGCACCTTCGTTACCGGAATCGCGAAGACCTGCCCCGCGAGCTCGATCGTCAGAAAGCTCGGCGCTGCCTCGCCGCCGCTGCTCGGATCAGCGCCGCGATCCATGGTTTCCAAGACCTCTTGCACCTAGCACCCTCCTCATCGGGAAAGATCGTTGGCGGCAGTCGCGACCGCCCTTACTGCCGCTCGAAGTCATCGTCCGAGAACAGCGCGTCCTCCAGCTCGATGACGACGCCACCGGATGGGCTCTCAGTCTCTGCTACCGTCGTCGCAGACGCCGCTGCGACCGCTGCCGGCGCAGCGGCTGCCATCGGCACCGGTTTGCTTGAAGCTTGGCCAACGGTGGGCCGGGATCGCGGAGCCGAAGGTGGCCTTGCCGGCGCAGTATTGGATGGTGTCGCCGCTTTACTCGACGGCGCGGTGGCACCGCTGACCTGCCCGCCGCCAGCAGCGCCGAGCGCAGCGTTGGCCGCTGCGACAGTTGCCGGCCTGCCCAAACGCGAGATGGGTGACGACCTCTCCCGTGCCTCACCGGCAGGCGCGCTTGGTGAAGTCACCGGCGCCTTTCTCGCAATAGTCCGGCCATCGTTCATGCTGGGTCCCGCATTTACAGAGATCGCAGCCTCGAGCCGTCGGACAGCGCTCGTCAGCGCACTCGATGTTTCGACACTCTCAACGAGCACCTTCCTTAGGGCAGCCTGATTGGGCGGGCTCGCTTCCGGTCCTTTGAAACCAGGTGTCCGCACCGCTGAGCGATCGGCCAGGAACTGTGCCGTTTGCGCCATCGCGGGTTCGAGCCCATCGAGGATACCGCCAGCCCGGCGCGCAACTTCCAGCGTTTGCGTCGACATCTCCCCGATCTCAACTGCTGCCGCCCTGCTACGCTCAGAAAGCTTGCGCACTTCGCCGGCCACCACTGAGAAGCCCCGGCCATGGCTGCCCGCACGGGCCGCTTCGATCGCCGCGTTTAGCGCAAGGAGATCTGTCTGGCGCGCGATCTCACCGATCACCCCAATACGCTCCGAGATGCGCTCGATCGCGGCAAAGGCCTCATTCATAGCGACCGTGCCTTGGCCGACCTCGCTCGCCGCCCGCCGCGCCGACAGTTCGACCTCTGCGAGCCTCGCCTCCCAGGCGTCCTCATCCGAAGCTTCGATCGATGACGCCTCCGCCGAAACAGCCTCGTCACCCAGCGAAGCGGCTTCCTGCGCGCTCTCACCCAGACGCTCGGCCAGCGTCGCGAGCTCAGCGGTGAGCCCGCGCAGAGGGGCGAGTTCTGTTCCCGTCGTGCCCGGTCTGGATGTATTGTCGATCATCCGCCCGGTCTTTGCCGTCAGGACACTGGCGGGCGCCTCGGCAGGAGGCTGTTTGGATGCAACAGCGTGACCATCGACCCTGCCAAACAATGCGCAAGCCGCGAGGAGCGCGCCGAGCAGGAAGGCCAAGGCGCCCACAAAGATCGCACCGCTCTCAAGCGTACCGCTCAGCGCCTGAAGCGACGCTACATGGTTTGTCGTGCCGAAAGCGGTCGATGCTTCAGCGTCAATCGCGCCGAGCAGCGCCTCTGCCTGATCCGCCTGGATACGGAGAAAAAAGACTAGGCTTGCCAGACAAACTGGCCCCAGCGACCCGACCAACAACAGCGCGCGATATCCTCGCATCACACCGCTCGCGCCATGTCGGTCTGCGTACCGCGCTCGCCCACGATCTCCGAAGGCGCGAAGAGCGCATGGGTGTCGAGCACAATAATGAGCCCACCATCGAGCCGCGCCACGCCGCGCACAAGTTCGGGCGGCCAGGAGGCGCCCTGCTCGGGCAGTGGCATCAGAGCCGCGAGATCGATCTCGGCGACCTCCTCCACCGCCTCGGCCTCAATTGCGAGCCGCATAAGCAAGCCGCCTTGCTGCACCTCGAGCACGATCATCCGAGCACCTGACGCGCGCTCGCCCCTTGGCCCCATCCCGAGACGGGAGCGAATATCGATGACCGGTGCGATTGCGCCGCGCACATTCACAAGCGATGGCGCGTGCCGCGGTGCACCGGGCACTGTCGTCTCGTCGATCGGATCGACGATCTCATCCACCTCTGCCACCGGAACGGCAAAGGCCTCTCCGGCAAGGCGCATAACCAGCATTGTCTCCGGCGCGCCGGCTGCGGCCTGTGCCCCTGCCACACTCGCATCCGCCAGCGCGATCTGGTCTTGGTTCGGGTCAATCATGGCCTGCCCTTTCTCATTCACAGTTTTCGCGCCCGCAAAGACTGAGGCAGCTCAGGCTGCGGCGCCGTGAACGCTTTCGCCGGCATGCGGCATCGAGAAATGCGATGTGAGCGGTGCGTTCGGCACTGGCAGACCGGCCACGTCGAGGATCAACGCCACGGCGCCATCGCCGAGAATGGTTGCGCCGGAAACGCCCGGTATCTGCTTGTGATAAACACTGAGCGTTTTGATCACGGTCTGGTTCTGGCCGAGGATGTCGTCGACCACGAGCCCGATGCGTCGACCGCTCGCCCGAACGATCACGACGCGGCGCGCATCCGCTTCGCCCGGCTCCGTTCCGAAGAGCTCGGCCAGATCGCGATAAGCAACGAGGCTTTCGCGCAGCTCGATCATCCGGCGGCCGCTGTCATGGGCGACCGGCGCGAACTCGGTACATTCCTCGACGACATCGAGCGGGATGACGAAGACCTGCCGGCCCACGCGCACTAGAAAGCCATCGATGATTGCTAGCGTCACGGGCATGAAGAGCGTGATCTTGGTGCCCTGCCCGCGCTCGGAATGGACGGCAATCTTGCCGCGCAACCCGTCGACCGCGTTGCGCACTGCGTCCATGCCGACACCTCGGCCCGAGACGCTGGTCAGCGCCTCCGCCGTCGAGAAGCCCGGCGCGAAGATGAGATCGTGGATAGCCGCGTCGCTCGGCCGCTCGTCGGGCCCGAGCAGCCCGCGTTCCACAGCCTTGAGACGGATCGCTTCGGTATCGAGCCCGGCACCGTCGTCCGAGACGGAGATTAGCACTTCGCCGCCTTGCTGCGCGGCTTCCAGCGTCACGGTTGCGACGGCGGGTTTGCCGGCCGCGCGGCGGGCATCGACCGTCTCGATGCCGTGATCCATCGAGTTGCGGATCATGTGCACCAGCGGCTCGGACAGGCGGTCGATCACATTTTTATCGATCTCCGTTTCGCCCCCGCGGGTGACGAGCCGAACCTCCTTACCGAGGCTCGTGGAAAGATCGCGCACGACGCGGCGGAACTTCGCGAAGACAATCTCGATCGGCAGCATGCGAAGCGAGAGCGTCGTATCCCGCAAACCGGTGATGAAACGCTCCACCTCCTCGACGACGCTGACCAGCGCTTGATCGGCGAGCCTGTCCGCCACCTGCCGCAGGCGGGACTGAGCGATCACGAGCTCGCCCAATTGATCCATCATTTCGTCAAGGCGGATTGCGGGAATACGGATGCTTTCCGCCCCCTCGCTCGGCGCACGAGGCTGGGCACCGCTAGCCGGTTGCGGAGCGACCGGCGCTGGAGCCTTCGCCGCTTGGCTGGCAGTTGCCTCCTTCGCGGCCGGTACCGAGGACGCCTCGGCGGCCGGCAGTTGCGTTTCCTCCTCGGTCTCGACGCGCTCTTCGATCGAAAGCTCCGCGTCATCGGCGAAGATAAAGACCGCTTCCACCGCCGATCGCGGTTCGCTCGTCGTCAGAACGACATGCCAAGCCAGGTGACAGAGCGTCGGATCGAGGGTTTCGAGCGGGGGCAACATCTCCGCGTCGAGCGCGACCTCGACCCCGCCAAGCTCCGCCAGCTCCTTGATGAGGAGTTCCGGCCGCATGCCTTGCTTGAGCGAACCCGGAGCAGGGCGGAAATGGATGTCGAAGACCGCCTCGCGCCGCTCTCCCTGCGCCACAGCCTCAGATGCTTGCCCTCCAGAAGCGGCTGGGGCCGCAGCGGCGCTGCCGGTCAGCTCCGTCAGGCGCGCGACGATCTGTGCTGCAGCTGGTCCTGGATCGGCAGCCGCCCCGCCGCCATCCGGCCCGAGATCCAAGAGCGACAACATCTCGTCGCGCGCCGCGAGCGAGACGTCCACCAGCGCCGCGTTGACCGAGAGCCGGCCAGAACGCACTTCATCGAATGCGGTCTCGAAATGATGCGTGAAGGCGGCCAACCGGTCGAAACCGAACATCGAGCCCGAGCCTTTGACCGTGTGCAGCGCCCGGAAGACGGCGTCGACTTGCTCCTGATCGGCACCCGACTCAAGCTCCAGAAGCTGGCGCTCCAAAGCCTCCAGCAGCTCGCGCGCTTCTTGGATAAAGCTCTCAGCCGCCGCAGAAAGTTCCGTACCCATCGGCGTTACCCCTTTCGCCTGCTTGACTGACCGCTTGCCGAGCGGGGCTTTGCCGACCGGCGCGCGCCGGGTTTCGCCTTCTCTGCTGCCGTATCGGGCGCCCCATCCTCCACCGCACGCCGCGTTGCGAGGGCGAGTTGCAGCGCAGGGATGTTCGCAGGCTCAGGTTCGAGCACGACTGTCTTGATGCGATGGCTCGCCACCTCGCCCACAAGCGCCAGCAGCTTCTGGCGCGCAGGCTCCGCATCGGCGACCCGCATCTCGCCATCGATGACGACGCGTGAGCCGCGCGACTGCTTCACGAGCCGGACCGCATCGCAGTCGACCTCGGGCGTGTCCGCCTCGAGCGGTGCGCCGGGTGCCGAGGGCGTGGGCTCCGCTGCCATGGGATCGGTCATCGTCACGCCCTCGCCTGCTCTACGCCCGTGTCGGCACGCGCCGACTCCATCCCCCGCACCCTGCCCCGGCGATGCTGAAGCTGCGGTTGACCGTTATGGTTAAGAAGCCACTGCTTTGCGGCTCGCGGCCATCTCCCGCGCGAACGGCCCCTCGCGGGCCGGCACGACTTCGGAGAAAGAGAGCCAGGCCGCGAAGCTTTCCGCAGGCTCGGGCCGTGCGACCGCAAAGCCCTGGAAGGCGTCGCAACCCGCTTCGCGCAGAAGATCGAGCTGCGCCCGCGTCTCGACTCCCGTCGCCATGACCGGCAGATCGAGGGAGCGCGCGAGCGCCACAAGGCCCTTCAAAAGCGCCAAGCCATCGGCATCCTGGCCGAGCTGCCCGACCAGGCCGCGATCGAGTTTCACAGCACTCGCCGACATCGCCGAGACGGTGCTGAGAGAGACCTCGTCGCGGCCGAAGCGATCGACGAAGATCGGCCGCCCAGCACCCGCCAGCGTGCCCAGCCCCTCGCGGGCCAGGGCACTGCCACGGCCCGTCGCGGCCATCTCGCTCGCCTCGACCCCAAGCTGCCAGGGCTCGAGCCCCGCCGCGCTCGCCGCACGCGCCAGCCGGTCGGGGAGATCCCGCAGCCTGAGCTCGCCGGCCCCAAGATTGAGGGTCACGAGCGGCACGGCGACGCCTGCGCGCTGCCAGTCCGCGACCGCCGCCGTCACAAGGCGCATGATCTCGGTGCTGATCCGCTCCGCCAGGCCGTTTCGCTCAGCCGCCGCCAGGAACTCCTCCGGCGCCACGTCGCCAAGTTCCGGATGACGCCAACGGGCCAATGCCTCGGCCGCGACGACACGGCCCGAGGGCAGCTCCACGGCGGGCTGGAACCAGACCTCGATCCGCCCCTCAGCACTCTCACCAGCCGGATCGAGCGCCTTGAAAAGCGCCAAGGCCAGGCGCGATTCGGCCTCCTGCGCCTCACGCAGGCTCGCATCGAACACGGCGTACCGGCCGCGCCCCTCCTCCTTGGCCACATAGGTCGCGAGATCGGCGTCCGAGAGCACGCGCTCAGGATTGCGCGGGCCATCCGCCCCACCGCCGCGCGCGATGCCGATCGAGGCGCCGATCTGGCAACGGTTCCCTTCGTAGTCGATCGGCTGCGCCGCAATCTCCACGATGGCGGCCGCGATCGCTTCCGCCTGGGCCGCCTTCTCGCCCCATAGAACGACGCAGAACTCATCGCCGCCCGTGCGACACACCGCGGCGCCCTCAACCTCGCCCGGCGCCGTCTCCGCTGCGGCCATAAGGCTTTCTAGATCGAGCGTGTCGCTGCTTATGCAGGCCGACATTCTCTCGGCCGAAACCGCCAGAACATAGTCGCCTGCATCATGGCCCAGCGTGTCGTTCACCGCCTTGAAGTGATCGAGATCGACGTTGAGCGCGGCGATCTCCTCCGACGTGGAACTCAGTTGCTCCGACATCAATCGGGTCAACCCGCGACGATTGAGAAGCCCCGAGAGCGCATCGCGAAACGCCAGCCGCTCCATATCCTCGGCAAGACGCTTCGTCCGCAGATTGCCGTGCCGGAAAAGCATCGAAGCCGCGCCCAAGATCGCCAATGTATGGGCCACGAGGAAGATGCCGAGCCCTACCCAAGTTGGCGTGCCACCGCGCCCAAAGGCGATCACGCCGCTGATCGCGATCAATCCAATCGAGATCGCAGCGAGCGCGAGCCGGAACCCCGCCGGGCTCTCCGCTGTCGGCAGGCGGGCGTAGAGGGAGGCAAGCCGCGCCTCCAAGACCTGGCCGATCGGTTCTGCGGGGGCCGCGGACTGCCCTGTTTCTGGTGCGCCATCGACATCGGCCACCGCGTCTCCGGCCATGTCGGTCAAGGCGGCGGCATGGAGGACCCGCTCCTCCTGCATGGTGTAGAGCGCCTCGAGCCAGGGGGGCGGGGCGGCCGCGATGGGCGCGCTTGCCTCGGGCTCGACCGCGCTTGCCGCCTCGCGCAGTGCCTCGGCCAGCGTCCCGAGCGGGGCGATCGCGACTTCCTCGGCTGCGACTAGCGCCTCCCGCGAGGCATCGACCGATGCGTCCGGCCACGCCTCCACCAGCGCGTCCAGCGCGTCCGTAAGATCCTTCGCCGCCGCCGCGTTCTCATCACGCCGGTCGAGGATGTCCTCGGCCAGGCCAGAAAGCTGCCGCGCGACGACCTGACGTATCGCGGCGCGTTCCCCGTCATCCGACCACGCGGCCCCGCTGCCGTCGGGCGCCTCGGCGTTCGCACAGCTCTCCAAGGCGATTCGCACATGGTCGATCCGCTGCGCCGCCTCGTCGGCCACTTGCAGCACACCGCTCAGCCTTTGTCGCGCGCGCGCCGCAGTCGCAGCCTTCTCCGACGCAGCCTCTGGCACATCCGCGCCCGCATCCGCGATATCGCGCGCCAAGCTCGAGACCGCGCGCCTTAAGCTTCGCGCCGGCGCGTCGATCGCTGCAAACACTGTCTCCAGCTGCCCCGCGAGCGCCGTCGCCTTCTCTGCCTCAGCCGCCCCAAACGGCGCCTCCCCAAACGGCGCCTCCCCGGCCGCGCCGTCCCGTTTCACCGCCGCGTTCCCATGATCGCCCATGACACCCCTCCATCCATCGGTCCGACGTCCCAGCCGGACACGCAACTTCCCCGCCTTCAGTAGACAGAAAGGGTTGCCGATTTATCCGCATGGGGTTCGCGGGTCCGGACCGCGGGGGAATGAACGCTGGCAGGAGCGCCCAATGAGCAGGACGATACTGACCGTTGACGACAGCCGCAGCATCCGCGCTGCGCTTCGCGAGACGCTTGAGGAACTTGGATTCGACGTCCTTGAGGCGGAAGACGGCGTCCACGGCTTCGAGGTTTTGTCGGCGAACGAGGTCGATCTGCTGATCACCGACCTCAACATGCCGAACGTGAACGGGTTGGATCTGATTCGAAAAGTACGGGCCGAGCCACGCTATGAAGGGCTGCCCGTCGTGATGCTGACGACCGAGAATCAGCCCGACAAGATGAAGGAGGGGCGCGAAGCAGGCGCCTCGGGTTGGATCGTTAAGCCCTTCAACGAGCTGCAAATTGAGATGATCATCAAGAAGTTCGCCATCGCCTGAGGCGCCCTCGGCTCTCGCGTAGGCCCGGAGGGACTTGAACCCCCAACCAAACCGTTATGAGCGGTCTGCTCTGACCAATTGAGCTACAGGCCCACGCAAGCCGAGCCCTACCGCCAGGGCCCGGCGGGGGTCAACGTGCGGCAGCCGTTTCGCGCGCATGGAGAGTGCCGCCGCGCCCAACCTGCCGCGCCCGTCCTGTCGAAGCGCTCAGCCGCGCGCTTTCCTGGCGCTGCCCGCTCCGTTAAGCCTCGGCGCGGGAAGCACAAGGGCGCGCGCCATGACAGAGCGACCGAACCGTCTGAGCTATGCCGAGGCAGGCGTCGATATCGACGCGGGCAACGCCCTGGTCGAGCGAATCAAACCGGCCGCCGCTGCAACCAAGCGCCCCGGCGTCATGGCAGAGCTCGGCGGTTTCGGGGGTCTTTTCGACCTCAAAGCCGCCGGTTTCGACGATCCCGTACTGGTCGCCGCGACCGACGGGGTCGGCACCAAGCTCCGCATCGCCATCGACACGGGCGCGCTCGACGGCATCGGCCAGGATCTCGTCGCCATGTGCGTCAACGACCTCGTTTGCCAGGGCGCCGAGCCGCTCTTCTTCCTCGATTATTTCGCCACCGGAAAACTCACGGTCGACGAAGCTGCCCGCGTCGTGAACGGCATCGCGCGGGCCTGCGCCGCCTGCAACACGGCGCTTCTCGGTGGTGAGACGGCCGAGATGCCGGGCATGTACGCACCCGGCGACTTCGATCTTGCAGGCTTTGCCGTCGGCGCGGTCGAGCGTGGGCGAATGCTGCCACGACCGAGCGTGCCAGGCGACGTGATCCTCGGCCTTGCGAGCGACGGCGTCCACTCCAACGGCTACTCGCTCGTGCGCCGCACGGTGGGTCTCGCGGGCCTCGACTGGTCGGCGCCCTGTCCCTTCGACGATCCGGCCGGCACGGGATCGAACCTTGGTGCGACGCTGCTCCGTCCCACCCGGCTCTATGTGCGGCCCGTCCTAGACGCGCTCGCCCGCGGCGGGCTTCGCGGCGCCTGCCACATCACCGGCGGCGGGCTTAGCGAGAACCTGCCCCGCGTCCTCGCACCTGGCACTGCTGCACAAATCGACCTCTCCGCCGTGCCGCTCCCACCGGTCTTCCGCTGGCTGGTCGGCGTGGCGGGGCTCGCAGAGGCCGAAGCGCTTCGCACCTATAACTGCGGCATCGGCATGGTGCTGATCGTCGAGGCGGACGCTGCCGAGGATCAGATCGCGTCGCTCACCGCGGCGGGAGAGACGGTGCTCCGCCTCGGCCATGTCACCGAGATCGAGGGCGCGCCGGTCGTCGAATACCTGGGCACGCTCGCATGACAGCCCGGATCGGCATCCTGGTCTCGGGTCGCGGCTCCAATATGGAGGCCCTCCTCGACGCCATGGCCGAAGGCCGCATTCCCGCGGAGCCCGCGATCGTCGTCTCGAACGACCCAGAAGCACCGGCCCTCTCCAAGGCCGCGGCCCGAGGCGTTGCGACCCACGCCACCGATCACCGTGCCTTCCGCGGCAGGCGCGAAGCCTTCGACGCGGAGATCCGCGCAGTACTCGAGGATGCCGGCTGCGACATCGTCGCTTGCGCAGGCTTCATGCGGATCATGACACCCGTAATGCTCGAGCCCTTCGAAGGGCGCATGCTGAACATCCACCCCTCGCTCCTTCCGGCCTTTCGCGGGCTCGACACTCATGCCCGGGCTCGCGCGGCGGGCTGCGCCATCCTGGGCTGCACGGTGCATGAGGTGTCCGAGGAACTGGACGGCGGCCACATCCTGGGACAGGCGGCAACCGCGACGCGGCCGAACGAGGATCTTGAGACGCTCAAAGGACGCATTCTGAGGCTCGAACACTGTCTCTACCCGCGTGTCCTCGCCGCCTTCATCGCCGATCGCGACCGCCTTCGCACGGCGCCCATCGCCCTCCTCGACCGCGATGCCTAAAGGCGCAACAGGCGATGACGCGCCGGTCACGGCCATTCGCAATATCGGCCCGCGAATGCGCGAGGCCTTTGAGGAGGCCGGCATAACGACGGCAGGTCAGCTCCGCGCAATGGGCGCCGATGAGGCCTATGCGAGGCTCATCGCCGCCGGAAACCGTCCGCACTTCCTCGCCTTCACGGCCGTCGTCCTCGGCCTGATGGGGCGCCCATGGAACGACTACACGCCCGAGGAGAAGACAGCCCTCCGCACCCGCTATGACGCACTCCGCTCCGGGAGCGGGCATGGCGCCGCCGGCTCGGCTGACGAGGAGGGCACCAGCCCAGCCATCGAGGCGGAACTCAACCGCCTGGGCCTCCGCCGCTGACCCGACACACCCGTTCGGGCGCTTATGAGCAACAACGTCACCAAGTCGTCGCAAACGGTCACCAGGTCGCCTGTTGGAGCCGGCCTCGGTCGTCACCGGTCGCCTGCAACCAGGACGACCGCCATCGGCTAGGCGCCACTCGGAAGACCAAAAACGGGACGAGAAAGCCGCGCTGGAGCCAGGAGGGCTCCGCGCCCTCCCACGTCAGGCTACTGCGCAAACCTTTAACATTCGAAGAACGCTGCTGCGCGCTCTGACGCAACAGGCCGGGTGGCTCAGTCGCGGTTGTTAGCGGTTCGTTCGCGCGACTCACTCTACACTGTCGTGGGTGGGCGCGGCGCTGACCGGAGTGCTTGGACCCCAACCGTCTCAGCCGCCGATCTCCATAGTGAAGACCTCGACGCCGGACGAAGAGACATCGCAGTCGACGCCAACGCGCCGTGTCTCGCCGCCGAAATCGGCGAGGAACTTGCCCGTCACATGCCACATATGACCAGGCATTTGCTCGGTGGTGAAACGGCTTTCGGCCCGGGCACCGACGCCCTCCTCGGCCTCGATCGCAGCCAAACCCCGCGCATGGCAAGCGAGGATCGCCTCGTCCGGGCGGAACGGGACGGGCTCAGCAGCAAGGGCGAGCCCGACCGGGCCCGCACTCAGCAAAGCGATCGACAAGATGAGCGTTCTCGGCACTGACATCGCATCCTCCTCGGACCGAATGATCTGCGCCGAAAATGGGCGGATGACGCCTGCGTCACCAGCCCATTTCACACAACTGTCAGAGTGACTTAGTTGCCCACTGAAACGTGCGGCCTCAGCCGACGACCTCGGTCCCAGCGAAGAAATAGGCCATCTCGATCGCCGCGTTCTCGTCCGAGTCCGAGCCGTGGACCGAGTTCTCGCCGATCGAGAGGGCGAATTCCTTGCGGATCGTACCTTCCGCGGCCTCAGCCGGGTTGGTCGCGCCCATCACTTCGCGGTTCTTCGCCACCGCATCCTCGCCCTCGAGCACTTGCACCACGACGGGTTCCGAGCACATGAAGGTGCAGAGTTCGTCATAGAACGGACGCTCCTTGTGTACCGCGTAGAACGTGCCCGCCTGTTCCTTCGTCATATGAATGCGCTTCTGCGCCACGATGCGCAGGCCCGCCGCCTCCAGCTTTGCATTGATGGCACCGGTTAGGTTGCGCTTGGTTGCGTCGGGCTTGATGATCGAGAAGGTGCGGGTCACGGCCATGGAAAACTCCTGTGGTCTGGCACGGAGAAGGGGCGGCGGATCGGCCGCGCCTCGGGATTGCGGGCGCGCCTTAGCACCGATGGAGGGGCCATGAAAGCGCATTTCCAGATGTTTGCGCGGTACAACAGTTGGGCAAACCGAAGGCTCTACGAAGCCGTCGGCGCCCTGCCGCCCGACGACATCACCACCGATCTCGGGGCCTTCTTCGGCTCGCTCCACGGCACGCTGAACCACCTCATGGTGGCGGATCTGGTCTGGCTCGCGCGCCTGCGCGCCCAGCCCGTGCCGCCCTTCGGGCTGGACCATGTCCTGCATGAGGATTTCGCGGAGCTGACCGCCGCGCGTCGGGTCTTGGACGGCGACATCGAGCGCTTTATCGATGATCTGCAACCCGCTGACCTGGAACAGGAATTCACCTACACGCCGATCACGATCCCTGAGCCCGTGACCCAGCGGCGCGATCAGGCCTTGGCGCATGTGTTCAACCATCAGACGCATCATCGGGGCCAGGCGCATGCTCTGCTTACCCGGCTGACCGGCACGGCGCCGCCGCTCGATCTGGCGTTTTACCAGCGCGAGGGTGCATGAGGGTCTTCGAAGATTTCGACGTCGGTGAGACTTGGGAGACCGGCAGCCGCAGTCTTTCCGAAGAAGACATCCTGCGCTTCGCAAACGAGTATGACTGGCAGTATTTCCACACCGATCCCGAGGCTGCGAAAGCCTCGCCCTATGGCGGGCTCATCGCCTCGGGGTTTCAGACGCTGCTCACGGCCTTCGGCCTGGTGCTGAAAGTGCGAAGCTGGGGCGAGGCGGGGATGGGCAGCCCCGGCATGGACACCGTCCGCTGGCTCGCGCCCGTGCGCCCGGGCGACACGCTCACGGTACGCGTGGAGGTGATCTCAACGAGGCCGTCCCGCTCAAAGCCCGACCGCGGCCTCGTGACTTTCGGCCATACGGTGGTGAACCAGACCGGCGAGGCGGTCATGACCTATGACACGATGGTCATGATCCGCCGGCGCGAGCCCGCGCTTCCAGAGGACGACGCGACCGATTGAAGACCCTCGTTGTGGGCCGGTCAGAGCATGCGCGAGAAGCGAATTTGGCAGTTTAGATTGTCTCACTAAACCATTGTTAAGATGTGATTTTGTTGCTACAATAGCGCAGCCGTTCTTCCTCTTTAGGGCACCTCCACCACGCGGCGCATCCGAGCGTGCTCCCGCGCCGAAAGCACCCTTTGGTCTTGCTCCACAACGCTCGGCTGCAGTGTCTCCACCTCCGGCGGCGCGCGCCATTGCAGTAGCCAGTAGAGGAGATTGTCGCCGAAAACGGGGCTGCCGACGATATCCACATGTTCCTCGGGCAGGAGCAGTACGGAGCGATAGAGCTCCGCCGCATCGTGCCCGGGATCGAAGCGTTGCGGGATGGCGGAGGACCGCAACACGACGCCGTCACCCTCGGCGAACCGGTCGATCTCCACATCCCCGTCGGGCGCGAGCGTCGCGCCGGCGGGTGTTTCGAAGCCGCCGCCGACCACGAGGAACAGGTCGAGATCCGCCGGCGGAGTGGCCTGCCGGTCGATGGCGCGGTGAAACTGCTCGGCACGAGACAGCAACTTGCCGAGATGCACCCGCGCGCGCGCCATCCGCTCCTGGTCGCTCTCGGCATCGGGGATCAGCACACGGAGCGTCTCGATCGCGTCCGGCGATGCCAAGCCCCAGCCCTTTTCTTCCCAGAAATCAGGGTCGTAAAGCTCAGTGACGATGCGCCCGTCCGCCTGTAGAACCCGCCCCTCATCCGCCCGCGGCATGAGCTGGTAGATCGCCGGAAACGTGCCGAACAACGCGGGCGGATAATCCGCCGTGATCGGGCTGAAGCTCTTGCCGTTAACGAGGTTCTCGAAAGCGGTGACAGAGCCGCGGAACGGTGGCGCCACCAGAACGACATAATCGACGTTCTTCGCACCCTCCCATGTCAGTTCCGGCAAGGAGCCATCGGCCGGAAGGTCCTGCCCGCCATACATGAGGTAGTAGCGCACGACGAGCGTGCCCATGGAATGCGCGACGATGTCGAACTTCACCTCCTTCGGGACGGCGCCGTAGCGCTCGGCCCGCACACGGCGCACCTGTTCGGCCTTGCGTGTGATGAAATCGTCCAGGATCCGAGCGGCCTCGACAATGTCGCGGCGCCAGTCATAGGGGAACTCGAAGCTGCCGGCGTTGAACTCCCGCGCCAGTTCCTCCTCGCGGCTGAGTTTGTAGTCGTAGCCACCCGTGACCAGCGTATCGAGCAGCCCGCGATAGACGTCGATCTCGACCGGAACGAAGAAGCGTGAGGCATCTGCCCCGTGGAAAATCCCGTCCGGGCGCACCTCGTCGATCAGATCTTCCAGCGTCTCATCATCCGCGCCGATTGGCAGGGACAGAATACGCGCGTTCTGCGGATCGTCGGGATCGAGGCTGAGGCCCGTGGCGCCCCAGGCGAGCTTTCCCGTGGGTTGATGCACCAGCCGCGAGCCGAGCAACCCCGGCACCGCGATCACCGGCCGGCGCTGCACCGCCGGTATCTCGACGCTGGTCTGGTAGAGCCGTCCAAGATCCGGAAGTTGAGGGGCGACGGAGCAGGCCGTGACAAAGGCCACGCAGAAGATCAACAAGACTCGGCAAACTGCCGGAACCATTTCATTTCCTCCAAGGCCCGGTAGCGCGTCGATCCGGGCTCGTTCGATCTGCGAGCCTAGTACGGTGGGCCTCATTCGTCAGCCTGTCATAGTTCTCCGAAACGAAAGGGTTTGTGAGGCTTCGCACAGTCTTATGAGCGGCAGCTTATGCCAGCGCTTGTTCGAGCTTGGGGCCTTTGCTAGCCCGTCGCCCATGCTCGTGATCGACCGCCTCAGTTTTGCGATGGCCGGACGCCCCCTGTTGGAGGACGCGAGCGCGCGGCTGCCCGAAAAGGCGCGCATCGGCCTCGTGGGGCGCAACGGGACGGGCAAGACAACACTCTTTCGCCTGATCCGGGGGGAGCTTGGCCCCGATCAGGGCGAAGTCACCCTGCCCGTTCGCGCGCGCCTTGGCGGCGTCGCGCAAGAGGCGCCGGGCGACGCCCGTTCCCTGATCGAGACGGTGCTGGAGGCCGATGAAGAACGCGCGCACCTCCTCGCCGAGGCGGAAACGGCCGAAGATCCCACGCGCATCGCCGAGATCCAGGCGCGGCTCTCGGATATCGGGGCGCACTCGGCCGAGGCACGGGCGGCGAGCATCCTCTCGGGCCTCGGCTTCGACGCGCCGGATCAGGCGCGGCCGACGGCGGAGTTCTCGGGCGGGTGGCGCATGCGCGTCGCGCTTGCCGCGGTGCTGTTCTCGGCGCCGGATCTGCTGCTTCTCGATGAGCCGACGAACTATCTCGATCTGGAGGGTACGGTCTGGCTTGAGGCTTACCTTGCCCGTTACCCGCACAGCCTCATGCTGATCAGCCATGATCGCGGGCTTTTGAACCGGGTGCCGAGCCATATCCTGCATCTGCATGACCGGCGGCTCACGCTCTACACCGGCAATTTCGACGATTTCGACCGGATGCGGCGGGAGAAGATGGCGCTGCAAGCCGCCGGCGCGAAGAAGCAGGCCGCAAGGGCCGCGCATCTGCAAAGCTTCGTCGACCGTTTCCGATACAAAGCGTCGAAGGCCCGCCAAGCGCAGTCGCGCATCAAGATGCTGGAGCGCATGCAGCCCATCGCCGTCGAGGCCGATACCGCCGTCGCCCCGATCCGGTTCCCCGAGCCCGAGGAGCTCGCGCCCCCAGTGCTGAAGGCCGAGGGCGTGAGCCTTGGCTACGACGCGGCCCCGGTGCTCTCGCGCGTGACCTTCCGCCTCGACCAGGACGACCGCATCGCACTCCTCGGCGCCAATGGTCAGGGTAAGTCGACGCTGGCGAAGTTCATCGCGGGCACGCTCCAGCCCCAGGCCGGGCGGCGGGAGGCGAGCGGCAAGCTCCGCATCGGGTTCTTCGCGCAGCATCAGGCCGAGGAGCTGGTGCTAGGGGAGACGCCGCTCGACCATATGCGCCGCGCGCTGCCGGACGAGCTGCCCGCCAAGCTCCGCAGTCGCCTTGCCCAGGCCGGGATCGGCGCCGAGATCGCGGAGACCAAGGTCTCGGCCCTTTCTGGGGGGCAGAAAGCGCGGCTGTTGCTATGCCTCGCAGTGCTCGACGCGCCGCATCTCCTGATCCTGGACGAGCCGACGAACCATCTCGACATGGAAAGCCGCGAGGCGCTGGTCGAGGCGCTCAACGCCTACAACGGCGCCGTCATCCTCATCACCCACGACCCGCATTTGGTCGAACTCGTCGCCGACCGGCTCTGGCTCGTGAAGGACGGCCGTGTGACGCCCTTCGAGGAGGATCTAGATGCCTATCGCCGCCTGATCACGGCCACGCCCGAGCGGGCGACCGGCGGCGGGCCCCCAAGCGGGGCACCAAGCGAAGCTGCCGGGACCGCCGAACGTCGCGGCCGGGCCGAAATGCGCCGCGCCCTCGCACCCTTGAAGGCGGAGGTGGCCGCGGCCGAAGCGCGGCTTGAAAAGATCGCCGAGCTTCTCGGCCGTCTCGACGCGATGCTGGCGGATCCGGCACTCTATGACGGCCCGTCCGAGAAGATCGAAGCGCTCAACCAGAAGCGCGGTGAGCTCTTGGCAACGCAGGAGAAGGCCGAGGCTCAGTGGCTGGAGGCAAGCGAACGCCTGGAGGCCGCGACTGCCGCTGCTTGAGCCGGAAGGCCGTCACGCGCGGGCATCCGGGCGGGGCTGAGCTGGGTTGCCGGGTGCGGCCGGCAATGACGGGATGATACCGGGCGCTTAGCCGCTCTCAGCCTTCTTCTCCCAGCCGCCCTTCTCACCTTGAGCCCAGTAGACGGCCTTCAGACCGGCCGCGGTCGCGGCACGCCATTCGGTGCGTGCGGTCTCGACGGCCGCTTCGTCATGGCCGTCGAAGAGGAGCGCCGTGCGGGTCCGCGCCCCGGCCTCAGCCGGATCGAGGGCAGCGCCATCCACCAGGAACAGCGCCTCGCGCGGCCCGCCTTCGGGCGCGGGCGCTGTCGTCAGCAGCACGGGCTGACGATCCGCATGGGGCTGTCCCGCCTGGCCATGGGGCAGGAAGATCTCCTGGCTGAAGGTCCAGAGCACATGGTCGAGCGCGTCGAGCCGCGCCGGATCCCGCCCCCGCACTTCCGACCGCCAGCCACGCTCCAACGCCCGGGTCAGCATCACCGGCAGCACCTTCTCGAGCGGCGCCTGGGTCAGGTGGTAAAAGCCGAGCTCGCTCAACCCGCCCTCAACCCTCGTAGCGGGTGCGCACGAGCTGATCGAGTGCCGCGACCCCCCAACCCGTGGCCCCCTTCGGCGCCAGATCCGTGCCGCCCGAACTTTCGGCGACGCCCGCGATGTCGATATGGATCCAGGGCATGCCCTCCTCGACGAAGGCATGCAGGAATTCAGCCGCCGTGACCGATCCCGCCGGCCGCCCGCCCGTGTTCTTGATATCCGCCTTCCGGCTTTTGAGCTGATCCGCATAGGGCTTTCCAAGCGGCAGGCGCCAGCAATCGTCCCCGGTCGCCTCGCACGCGGCCTCGAGATCTGACGCGAGCCCATCATCCGTCGCGTAATACCCCGCCCGGTGATGGCCAAGCGCGATGATCACGGCGCCCGTCAGGGTCGCGAGATCGACGATGGCCGAGGGTTTGTACGCCTGCTGCACATGCCAGAGCACATCGCAAAGGAGGAGCCGCCCCTCCGCATCCGTGTTGATGATCTCGATCGTGTCGCCCTTCATCGACTTCACGATATCGCCCGGGCGCTGCGCGTTCCCGTCGGGCATGTTCTCAACGAGGCCGACGACGCCGATCACGTTTGCCTTCGCTTTCCGCAAAGCAAGCGTGCGCATCACGCCCGAGACGACGCCGGCGCCGCCCATATCCATCGTCATGTCTTCCATGCCAGCGGCGGGCTTCAGCGAGATGCCGCCCGTGTCGAAGACGACGCCCTTGCCCACGAGCGCGAAGGGCGCCTCGTCGCCGCCGCCCATCCATTTCATCGTGACGACCTTGGTCTCGGTGACCGAGCCCTGACCGACACCGAGGAGCGCGCGCATCCCCAGCGCCTCAAGCTCAGGCTCGCCCATGATCTCGACCTCGAGCCCCAGCTCCTGCATCGCGGCGAGGCGGGCTGCGAACTCCTCGGTCGTCAGCCGGTTCGCGGGCTCGTTCACTAAATCGCGCGTGAAGTAGATGCCTTCGGCCAGCGCCATCTGCGCGCTGCTTTCCCGCGCCAGCGCTTCCGCATTGTCCGCCAGCACCCGCAGGCTGCGCGGCGGCGGCGGGCCCTCCGCATCCTCCTCGGGCTTCTTGTACTCGCGGAAATCGTAAAGGCGGAGGGCGACGGCCAGCACGAACCCCGCGATCATGTCGTCGGGCGCCGTTCCGCCAGTGGCGATCGTGACAGCGCCCTTGGGCGCGAGCGCCTTGGCCACAGCACCACCCACTCGGCGGAGCGCCGCGCCATCCGCGTCCTCACCGGCGCAGGCCAGCACCAAGCGGCGCGCCGCCATGCCGGCGGGCCAGTTGACCATGGTCACCACGCCTGCCTTGCCCTTGAAGGCTGCGTCCCCCACAGCGCGCGAAAGCGCCCCGCCGCACAGGCGATCGGCGGTGGTCGCCGCCGGTGCCAGCATCTTGTCGGCGGCCGCGAAGACAACGACGGTGCCCTCGAGCGCCGCAAGATCAACGCCGTCTTCGGCGTCGAAAGCGATATTGGGAAGCGGGGTCATGGGGGTGTCTCCGGTGTGAGGGCCAGCACCGGTAGCTATCGCGCCCCTACCCGGCTGACTAGGGCGCGGGCCAGGGCGCTGGCCCCAAGGGGCGAAAAGTCATCCGTTCGTGGCGTCGCGAGCGCGCCTTGCCCATCGGACAGGCAACGGCCATTCTGCGCCCACCGGGCCGGCCGGCCGATGCGGAGACAGTCGCGTGACGCGCCTCAATCGATACGTCTATCGGCAGATGATCGGGCCGTTCCTGTTCTTCGTGCTCGTCTTCACCGGAGTCATCTGGCTCAGCCAATCGCTGCGCGTGATCGAGACGGTGGTGAACAACGGCCAGTCAGCCCTTGTGTTTCTGGAATTCACGGCGCTTCTTCTGCCCCGCGTCATGACCGTTGTCCTGCCGGTCGCGGCATTCGCGGCGACGCTCTACACGATCAACCGGCTCTTCGGGGACAGCGAGATCGTGGTGATGTTCGCGGCCGGCATCTCGGGCCTCGCGCTCCTGCGCCCGATCGTGATGTTCACGGGGACGCTCCTCGCCGTCCTCCTCGCGATCTCGATCTACGTCGTGCCGCATAGCCAGCGCGAGATCCGGGACCGCATCTCCGAAGTGCGGGGGGACGTGGCGGCCGCATTCCTGCGCGAAGGCGCGTTCATCAACCCTTCCGACGGCGTCACCGTCTTCATCCGGACAATCGGCAGCGAGGGCGCGCTCGACGGCGTCTTCATCCACGACCGCCGCGACCCCGCGCAGCTCTCGACCTACACCGCCGAGCGCGCGGTCCTCCTCTCGGACGAGGGATCCACCCGGCTCGTCATGTTCGACGGGGTCGCGCAGTTCGAGGTTGCTGGCCAGCCCGAGACGCTATCGATCCTGCGCTTCGACCAGCTGGGCTACGATCTCGCGCAATTCGCGAGCGAGGGTGGCGGGCGGCGGCGAAAGCCGAGCGAGATGTTCATCCCCCAGCTCCTCAGCATCACGGAGGAGGAGGCTACCAGGCGCAGACGCCCGCTTGGTGAGTTTCGCGCCGAGGCTCATGAGGCACTGTCCGCACCGCTCTACGCGATCGCACTGCCGATGCTGGCCGTCGCCATGGTGCTCTCCGCAGGGTTCCGCCGGCATGGCTTTCTGGGTCGCGTACTGGGCGCCGTGGCCATGGCGGTCGTTCTCCGCATGCTCGGGCTCGCGGCGAAGAGCGCGACGGCGGGCGAAGCGGCACTTTGGCCCACGCTCTACGCACCGCCCCTTGTCGGCATCCTCATCGCGCTCTGGCTTCTCTCCAGCCACGGCATGGCGCCCCGCCGTCGAAAGGCCGCGCGCGAGGCCCTCGGGAGCACGACGTGACCTGGACCCTGGGCCTCTACATCGCGCGCCGGTTCCTGCGCGTCGCCATTCTGGCCTTCGCCGCCGTCTTCGCGCTGGTGGTGATCGTCGATCTCGTGGAGCGGATGAACCAGAATTCGGATGGCCGGGCGGGTTTTCTCGACCTCGTCGGCATGGCCTTCCTGCACGCGCCAGTCATCACGATCGCGGCCGCCCCCTTCACCGTGCTCCTCGCCTCGATGGCCTGTTTCGCCTGGCTCGCCCGCTCCTCCGAGCTGGTGGTCACGCGCGCGGCCGGCGTCTCGGTCTGGGCGGTGCTCGGCCCCGCCCTGCTTGCGGCCGCAGCGCTCGGCGTCCTCACCTTCTCAGTCTACAATCCCGTCTCGGCTGCCTTTGCCGAACGCTTCGAGGCGCTCGAGGAACGCTATTTCGGCCGCTCGTCCTCCTCCCTCTCCGTCTCGGCGGAGGGGCTCTGGCTGCGTCAGGGTGGGCGGGACGGTCAAACGGTCATCCGCGCGGAACGCGCCTCCACGACCATCGAGCGGCTCTGGGGCGTCAGCGTCTTCAAGTTCGGGGAGGGAGACAAGCTGGTCAGCCGGCTCGAGGCGCGAACGGCCGTCCTCGAGATCTCCGCCTGGCGCCTCAACGCGGTGCGCCGCTGGGACTTCGCCGACGTGGCCCCTGCGCCCGGCGACGATGAGGGCGCGGTACTCGAGACCCGGTCGGAGACGTTCGAGGAGCTGCGCCTCGCGACCGACCTCACGCCCGAGCGCATCCAGGAGAGCTTTGCGGCCCCCAACACCATCGGCTTTTGGGAGCTGCCGGAGTTCATCGCGCTCCTCGACGACAGCGGCTTTTCCTCCGCCCGCCACCGTATGCACTGGCACAGCCTGCTCGCGATCCCCGTCGTCTTCTGCGCCATGGTGTTGATCGGGGCGGCGTTTTCGATGCGCCATGTCCGCTTCGGCGGGCTCGGAGCCATGGCGCTCGGCTGCGTCTTCGCGGGCTTTGGCTATTTCTTTCTCTCCGATCTCTCCCAGGCCCTCGGCGCCTCGGGCACCGTGCCGGTGCTCGTCGCCGCCTGGGCCCCGCCCACGGCCGCCGTTCTCTTCGCCCTCGGGCTTCTCCTTCAGCTCGAAGACGGGTAGTGTCATACACAATAACAAAGCGCGGCCGGGACACTCGACCGCGAGAATGAGCGGGGCAGTCTTGGCGGTATTCTGTTTCCTGCGCGCCGGCCGCGGCGTCGCCTGTGCTGCCATAGCGGCGCTCGCCGGCATGTCCGCGACCCTCTCGGTGACGGCCCTGCCGCTCCTCGCCCCGGCGCCGGCCCACGCCCAGCTCGGCGACGCCGGGATCGAGCAGGGCCTGCCCGTCGCCCTTGTCGCCGACAGCATCGAGTACGACAGCAACACAGGCATCGTCACCGCCGCAGGCAATGTCGAGGTCTATTACGGCGAGCGCACGCTCACCGCCGACCGCATCATCTACAACAGCCGGACGGAGCGCATCGCTGCCGAGGGCAACATCGTGCTCCGCGATCCCGAGGGCAGCACGGTCTTCGCCGATGTGGCGGACCTCGACGTCGATCTGGTCGACGGCCTGATCCAGGGCGCCCGATCGGTGATCGGCCGAAGCGGTCTGGCCAAGCTCACCGCGGTTGAGGCGCGCCGGGTGGGGGACCGCTACAACGCCCTTTCGAAGGCCGTCTACAGCCCCTGCGAGGTGTGCGAAGAAAGCCCGACACCCCTCTGGCGCATTCGCGCGCGCCGTGTGATCCATGATGAGGAAGCCCGGATAATCCACTACGAGGACGCCTATTTCGACGTCTTCGGCGTGCCGGTCCTGTACCTTCCATACTTCAGCAACCCGGACCCCACCGTCGAGCGTGCCACCGGTTTCCTGATCCCCAGCCCCGGCTCCGGGAATTTTGGCCTTGGCCTGAGGGTTCCCTTCTACGTCGTCATCGACGACCAGTCGGACGTTACGTTCCAGCCGCTCTTCACCACCGAGGACGGTAGCTTCATGGACGTGGTCTACCGCCGCGCCTTCACGTCCGGCGGCCTCACCTTCCGCGGCTCCGCCGGCCCCTCGGGCTTCACGGGCAGCGGGCGCAAGTTCGAGGGCCATATCGACACGCAGGGGCTCTTCAGCCTCAACGACCTCGACCGGGGCGCGCAATGGGGCTGGGACATCAAGTTCGCCTCGGATGACGCCTATCTCCGCTTCTTCGACATCTCGAACGAGGATCGCCTGGTCTCTGAGCTTTTCGTCCGAAACTACTGGCAAGACGGGTTTTACGAGGTTGCCGGTGTCTATTTCCAATCGCTCCGCGACAACGAGCCGGCCGGCGATATCCCCCGCGTGATCCCCGATGTCGCGCTGCGCCGGGAGTTTCAGCTGCCGCGGATCGGCGGTGAGCTCGGCCTCTTCGCCGACACGCAGACACTCTTGCGCAACGAGGGAACGGACACGACGCGCATCAGCCTGGGCGCGGATTGGGAGCGGGAGTGGATCACGCCCCAGGGCCTCGCGCTCCGCGGCTTTGGCGAGCTGCGCGGCGACCTCTTCCTCACCTTCAGCGATGCAGGCAGCGGCAAGGACGATACGGCGCTTCGCCTGGCCCCTCTCGCCGGCGTCGAGGCGCGCTACCCGCTTATCTGGGACGAGGAAAGCGGCAGTTCCCACATCGTCGAGCCCATCGTGCAGTTCATCGCCGCACCCTATGGCGGCAACGGGGACGACATCCCGAACGAGGACAGCCAGCAGACCGAGTTCGACGAGCTCAACCTCTTCGACACCTCGCATTTCTCGGGCCTCGACGGGTTCGAGGAAGGGCCGCGCTTCAATCTCGGCCTGCGGTACGAGCGGCTTTCGGCGGACGGTCTCAGCTTCGACGCCACCATCGGGCGCAGCGTCCGCTTCGCCGACAGCGACGAATTCCTCGAGGGTACGGGGCTCTCCGGTGAACTGTCGGACTGGGTGGCGAGCTGGTCGACCGGTTACAGGGGCTACGTGAATGTGCGCCATCGCCTGCGCTTTGGCGGCGACGGTGACATCAGCCGGAACGAAGTCTTCGGCAACGTGAACCTCGGGCCGGCAAGCCTCTCGGGCGGCTATGTGTTCCTCGAGGAGAGCCCCTTCGTCTCTGCCTCCTCTGACCGGGAGGAGGTCACCGCGCTCGCGGCGCTGCAGGTCACGCCCGAGTGGCGCGTCGCAAGCTACATGCAGCGCGATCTCGCGGAGGATGAGTTCGTCGAGATCGGCGGGCAGGTCTCCTTCAACAACGAATGCTGCGCCATCGACCTCTTCATTCGCCGTCGCTTTACCGAGAGCGAGGATACGCCCGCGAACACGTCCTTCGGCCTGCAGCTTCGCCTGCTCACCCTCGGGACCCCCAATCAGCGTCAGGGCCTCTTTGCGCCGAGCACCTTCGCGGATTTCGGCGACTCGCTTTCCCGCCCGTCTCGCGGTACCGACTTCGAGAGCCGGGCGCTCATCGGCGCCGACCGTTGAGCCCCGGCCGCGCGTAGAACACGCGACCCGATTGGCTGCCAACGGACACCGATGATGCTTTTCCGCCCGTTCCTCGCCACCGCCTTCCTAGCGGCCCTCGCGCTCGCCGGCCCTGCCGCGGCGCAGGGCGAAGGTACGCTCCTCCGCCCTGTCGCCGTCGTGAACGACAGTGCGATCACCGGCTTCGACCTCGAGCAACGCATCCGCCTCCTCCGCGTTCTCGGCCTCCCCGCGGCCAGCGAGGAAGCGCTGCGCGACGAAGCGCTGCGCAGGCTGGTCGATGACCGGCTCAAGCTCCAGGCGGGACAGCGGCTCGGCCTCCAGGCCAATCGCGAAGCGATTACCCGCGGCTTCGAGGAGATCGCCAGCCAGCTCGGCGCACGGCCCGGCGAGCTCGAGGCGCTCCTCGAGAACCAGCGCGTCACGCGACAGGCCGTCGACGACTTCATCACCGCCAGCATGGTCTGGAACGAGGTCGTGCGCACCCGCTTCGCCAACCGTATCGAGCCCGGCGAGGCGGAGATCGACAGCGAGATCGCCCTCTCGGGCGGCGGGCGCATCGACTACCGCATTCAGGAGATCGGCCTCGCCATGAACGGCGACGGCCGCTCCGAAGCCGACACCCGCGCGCTCGCCCAGCGTCTGAGGGAGGAGCTTTCGGGCGGGAACGATGATTTCGCCGCCGCAGCGCGCCGCTTCTCGAGCGCGCCCAGCGCAGAGAGCGGCGGCGAGGTCGGCTGGGTATCGAGCGCCACGCTACCGCCCGAGCTTAACGAGCGGCTCCAGCGCCTCGAGCCCGGACAGATCACCGAGCCGCTGTCGGTGCCGGGCGGCCTCTCCCTCATCCGCCTCGTCGACCGGCGCGGCGGCGGCGAGGCCGGCGACGTCAATGACCCCGAGCTGCGCGAGCGCGTACGCCGCGAGATCATTCAGACGCAGAGCGAGCGTCTGGCCGAGGGTCTCCTGCAGGAGCTGCGGCGCGACGCGCTCATCGAGGTGCGCTGAGCCGATGAGCGCACTGCCGCCCCTCGCGCTGACCATGGGCGATCCCGCCGGTATCGGCGGGGAGATTGCGCTCAAGGCGTGGGCGGGCGGCTCGGTGGCGCATCCCTTCTTCCTGATCGACGATCCTGCCCGGCTTGCCGCCCTCCCCGGCGCCGTGCCCGTCCGCAGCATCGGCGCGCCCGCCGAGGCCGCGACGGTATGGGCCGAAGCGCTCCCGGTACTCCCTCACACTCTGGCCGCTCCCGCGCAACCGGGTAACCCCGACCCCGCCAACGCGCCGATGGTGATCAGCGCCATCGAGCGCGCGGTGGCGTTGGTCCGCGGAGGTGAAGCGGCGGGGGTCGTCACCAACCCAATCAACAAGAAAGCGCTCTACGAAGGCGCGGGTTTTGCCTTTCCAGGCCATACCGAGTTTCTGGCCGAACTCGGCGGTGTCGCGCGCACGGTGATGATGATCGCCGGCCCGTCGCTGCGCACCGTGCCCGTGACGATCCACGAACCGCTGGTCCGCGTCCCTGCCCTTCTCACGCGGGAGCTCATCGTCGAGACCGGGCGCATCACGGCCGAGGCTCTCCGGCACGACTTCGCCATCGCCGAGCCGCGCCTCGCCTTCACCGGTCTCAACCCCCATGCCGGCGAGGAAGGGGCCATGGGCCGCGAGGAGATCGAGATCATCGGCCCTGCGCTTGGGGATCTGCGTGCGCTCGGCATCCGCGCAACCGGCCCCCACCCGGCCGACACGCTCTTTCACGCCGCCGCCAGGGCACGCTACGACGTGGCGCTCGCAATGTACCACGATCAGGCGTTGATCCCGGCGAAGGCGCTCGACTTCGACCGCGGGGTGAACGTGACCCTGGGCCTGCCCTTCATCCGCACGTCGCCCGACCACGGCACGGCCTACGACATCGCGGGCAAGGGCATCGCAGAGGCGACGAGCCTCGTCGAGGCGCTCAACCTCGCCGCGCGCCTCGCCGCCCACCGGGCCGAGGCGGTGGCCGCCTGAGCTCCGTGCGGCACATGGCCGATGACGGGCTGCCGCCGCTTCGTGACGTGATCGCCACCCACGGGCTCCGCGCGCGCAAAGCGCTCGGTCAGAACTTCCTGCTCGATCTCAACCTCACGCGCCGCATCGCGCGCGCCGCCGGTCCCCTCGAGGGTCACACGGTGCTCGAGATCGGCCCGGGGCCCGGCGGCCTGACGCGCGCGCTGCTGATGGAAGGCGCTGAACGGGTGATCGCGGTGGAGCGGGACACGCGCTGCCTGGCCGCGCTGGCCGAGGTCGCAGCGGCCTATCCGGGCAGGCTCGACGTGCGGGAAGGGGACGCGCTGGCACTCGATCCGCTTTCGACGATCCACGGGCCCGTCCGCATTGCCGCCAACCTGCCCTATAACATCGGGACCGAGCTCTTCACCCGCTGGCTCACCCCATCCGGCTGGCCGCCCCGCTGGGCATCGCTCACGCTGATGTTCCAGAAGGAGGTTGCGGAGCGCATCACCGCAGCGCCCGGTAGCAAGGCCTACGGACGGCTCGCTGTCCTGGCGCAATGGCGCACGCGCCCGCGCATTCTCTTCGAGGTGCCGCCCCATGCATTCACGCCGCCGCCCAAGGTCACCTCTGCCGTGATCCGCGTCGAACCTGCAGAGCCGCTGGAGATCCCGGGCGGCGCTCCGTCCCCCGGGTCGCTCGAACGCGTGACCGCAGCGGCCTTCTCGCAACGGCGCAAGATGCTACGGCAGTCCCTGAAATCGCTCGGCCATCCGCCCGAGCCGCTGTTGGAGGCTGCCGGGATCGAGCCCACGCGTCGCGCCGAGACACTTAGCGTCGCGGAGTTCATGACCCTCGCAAGGCTGCTGGAAAGATCGGGCTAGAACCGAAAAAGTCGGCAGGATCACAGTGTCGCCCAGACCTAGGCGACGTTCGCGCCGACACTGACCGGACTGTTGGAGAGGATACCGACGACGACCCCAACGCAGCACCTGGATGTGGGTGCTTGCCGCGAAGACCATGCTCTTGCGGAGCGGCAATCTCTCCGCCGCCCGTGCGCAGGACAGGCGTAAACGGTCGTCAGGCCTCGCCTGTCTCGCTCGCCGTGGCGTCGTCCGCCGTGGCCGCAGTCTCGCCATCCGCCGATACGTCGCGGCGCGGACGGCGGCGACGCGGCTGGCTCTTCGCGATCTCCTCGGTCTCCACCAGCAGATCCGGGCCGCGGCTCTGATCGGTGTCGATGGTGTCGAAGCCCGGGATATTGGCGCCCTCCGCATCCGCAGCAGCACCATTGCCGTTCCCGGCATGCGCCGCGCCATTGCCGTTGGCGGCAGCGTCCTCTCCCGCCTCGGCGTGCTCGCCGATCTGGCGGTTGCGCCCGCGACGGCTACGGCGGCCCTCGCCGCGCTGTGCGCCGCTCCCGCCCTCGTCCGAGCCATCGGCATCGTCGCCATGAGCACCGGGCTGATCGCCGGTCCTGGCCTCGCTGCGGCCATCGCCTTCGCCGTCGCCGCCATGGGACGGGGCGTTGCCGTTCTGACGCCCGCCCTCGCCCTGATGGGCGTCATCGTCGTCGTCGTCGGGCTGGCTCTCGCGCCGGCTTTCCTGGGCGCCCATCGCGGTCAGCAGCAGACGCTGATAATGCTCAGCATGCTGCAGGAAGTTCTCCGCCGTCACCCGGTCGCCCGAGGTCTGCGCATCGCGCGCAAGGCTGAGATACTTGTCCACGATCTGCTGCGGCGTTCCGCGGACCTTGCCCTCGGGACCGGCGCTCTCATAGACGCGGTTGATGTTGTTGCCACCGCCGCCGCCGCCGCCGTTCTTGCGGTTGCCGCGCCCGCGCGCACGGTTCGATTTTTGTGCTGGTCTCATATCGATCTTTTGCTTGGGCGTGGGACGCGCACCCCGCGCGCCGCCGTGCCCGTCACGACGAGCCCCGCAATTTCGACACACCTTCCGTCAAGGTCGGCAGTCCGTTGCAGGTGTTCGGACGATCCCATCGGTGCGCTTCAAGCCGTCTTCACCAATCGGGGATCGAAGGTAGTTATAGTAGCTTTCGCCGCATGCTCAATGCGAAACGTCATGCCGGTAGCGATTTCATTCGTTTTTCGTGCTCCGAAGGGGTTTCTGCGCCGAGACGACACGCTCGCGCCCATCGAGATCGGGCAGCACCTCGATGACGCCAAAGCCATGCTCGGCCAGGATCGAGACCACGGCGGGCCCTTGAGTATGTCCGATTTCGAGGAGAAGCCGGCCGCCGGACTCCAGCCTCGAGGGCGCCGCAGCCGCGATTGCGCGATAGGCGCCGAGCCCGTCGCCGAGCGGATCCGGGTCCGGCACCAAGGCGCCGCGAGGTTCGTGCTCGCGCACCTCGGGAGCGAGCCCCGACAGTGCCGACGCGGCGATGTAGGGCGGATTGGAAACGATGAGATCGAAGCGCGCCGTGATACCGTCGAGCCAGGATGTGGAGATGAGACGCGCGCGCGCCTCCAGCCCGAGGCGCGCAGCATTCTTCGCAGCCACCACTAGCGCTGCTGCCGAACGGTCCGTGCCAACGCCCTCGGCCCACGGCCATTCGGCGAGGAGCGTGAGAAGAAGGCAGCCCGTGCCCGTGCCGAGATCGGCGATCCTGCCAGGCGCCGGCGCGCGGATGGCGAGGGCTGCGGAGATCACCGCCTCCGTCTCCGGCCGCGGGTCGAGGACATCGGCTGTCACGCGAAAGGGCCGGCCCCAGAACAGGCGCTCGCCCGTGATCTGGGCGAGCGGGTGGCGGGCGGCCCGTGCCGTGAGCCCCGACGCCAGCCGTTCGGCCTCGGCCGCGGTGAGGATGGCATCGCCCTCCCGCATCAGCATCGCTGCGTCGCGCCCCGTCGCCCAGCGCAGCAGGAGCCGCGCCTCCCTGCCCGGCGCCTCGATGCCCGCGGCATCCAGCAGCGCAGCGGCCCGCGCGGTCGCGACGGAGCGCGGCATGCCCGCCGTAACCCTGCTCGCGTCGTCGTCTGCCCCGGCCGCCACGGCGCTCAGAAACCCTCTGCCGCAAACCGCTCCGCCTGATCGGCGGCGACCAGCGCGTCAACGATCTCGCCGAGATCGCCCGCCATGACCTGCTCGAGACGGTAGAGCGTGAGGCCGATGCGGTGATCGGTGACCCGGCCCTGCGGGAAGTTGTAGGTGCGCACCCGCTCGGATCGGTCGCCGGAGCCGATCTGGCCCTTGCGATCGGCGGCCCGTACCTCATCGGCACGCCGTCGCTCCATGTCATAGAGCCGGGCGCGCAGGACCTCGAGCGCGCGGGCCCTGTTCTGGTGCTGGGACTTTTCCGACGCAGTGACAACGATGCCGGTCGGCAGATGCGTAAGCCGAACGGCGCTGTCCGTCGTGTTGACGTGCTGGCCGCCAGCGCCCGAGGCGCGCATGGTGTCGATCCGCAGATCCTCCGGCCGGATCTCGATATCGACGTCCGCCGCCTCCGGCAGGACGGCCACCGTCGCTGCGGAGGTGTGAATGCGCCCACCCGATTCCGTGACCGGCACGCGCTGCACCCTGTGGACACCGGACTCGAACTTGAGCTTGGCGAAGACGCCCTCGCCCCGGATCACGGCGACCCCCTCTCGCAGGCCACCGAGCGCGTCGAGGCTCTCCTGCAGCATCTCGAGTTTCCAGCCCATGGCATCGGCATAGCGGGCATACATGCGCAGGAGGTCGGCGGCGAAGAGCGCGGCCTCGTCCCCACCCGTGCC
>JBCCDG010000039.1:0-32086 GCA_039030915.1 Pseudomonadota bacterium
GCGCAGATGAACTTTCTGCCCCGCATGCGCCCGCGGAACTTCTACGATCTCGTCATCGAGGTCGCCATCGTCCGCCCCGGCCCCATCCAGGGCGACATGGTACACCCCTATCTCCGCCGCCGCTCGGGCGAGGAAGCGGTGACCTTTCCCTCCGAGGCGCTGAGCGAGGTGCTGGGCAAGACCCTCGGCGTGCCGCTCTTCCAGGAGCAGGCGATGCGCATCGCCATCGTCGCCGCGGGCTTCACCCCGGACGAGGCGGACAGGCTCCGCCGGGCGCTCGCCACCTTCCGCCGCTCGGGCACGATCCACACCTTCCGCGAGCGCTTCATCGAGGGGATGCTCGAGCGCGGCTATGAGCAGGACTTCGCCGAGCGCTGCTTCAGCCAGATCGAGGGCTTCGGCGAATACGGCTTTCCGGAAAGCCACGCCGCCAGCTTTGCGCTCCTCGTCTACGCGTCGTCCTGGATGAAGCGGCATCACCCCGCGATCTTCGCCTGCGCGCTCCTCAATTCCCAACCCATGGGCTTCTATGCGCCCGCCCAGATCGTCAGGGATGCGCGTGAGCATGGGGTGGAGATCCGCCCCGTCTCCATCAATGCCAGCTTCTGGGACTGCACGCTCGAGCGCGACGCCAAGGGCCGCCTCGCCCTCCGCCTCGGCTTTCGCATGGTGAAGGGTCTCAAGGAGGAGGACGGCCAGTGGATCGCCGCCGCCCGCGGCAACGGCTACCCGGATATCGAGAGCCTCTGGCGCCGCGCCGGCATCGCCCGTACCGCTGTCACCCGCCTGGCGGAGGCGGATGCCTTCGCAGAGAGCGGGGGGGCAGGTACCGAGCCGCCGACGGGCAGGCGGGACTCGCTCTGGGAGGCGCGCGGGCTGACGGGCGATACTCCCATGCCCCTCTTCGCCGAGGGCGAGGGCCTTGCGGAAGGCGCTGCCGCCCTACCCGCCGCAACGCTCGGGGAGGAGGTGGTGGCCGACTACCGGGCCACCCGCCTCTCGCTACGCGCCCATCCCATGGCCCTCCTGCGCGGCCGCCTCGAGGCGGATGAGCCCAGCGGATTTCAGGATATGAAAAGAAGCCAGGCGAGTTGAGCCCAAGGAGCCGAGTAAGGCGCACCCACCCTCAGTCACGCCATCCCGCATCCCCGGCCATCAAGGACCGGGCCGGGTCAAGGATGGCGCAGCCACCTTCGGCGCCGGCGCCGAAGGTTTCCTTGAGGCGGCGCGGTCTTCGAGAGACGCTCGAGAAGGCGCCCTTGCGGCGCCTCCCCAGCCATTCTTCGGCGGCCTCGATGTCGCAGCGCATCGCCGACCGACGACGCAACGACACCGATGCCGCAGCGACCACGAACAAGCATCCCGGCGACCAGCCGGGATGCTTGTTCGTGGTCCGAAGCCCCGCCTCAGGGCACGAGGCGCAGGAACGACCATGGGGCCGGCCCTGCGGGCTGCGGGCGGGGCCGGCGGCGTACGCCGAGCGCTCGCGTCTCCAGGCCCGATCCGTGCACGCCCGCGTTCCAGCGGCCCAGTCTGTAGGTCATCATCACCGCTTCGTCGTAGTAGCTCATGATCGCCTCCATTGCTCTCGCGAAAGCCCTACGCCGCCGGTCCTGACAGGCCGCTGTCAGGAGGGCAGGATTAGATGTCAGGAGCCGTCAGACCCCGGAGCCAGCCGATGCGCCGCGCCACGCGCCTCTTCGAGATCATCCAGGCACTGCGCACCGCGCGCGGGCCGCTCACGGCCGACGCGATGGCGGAGCGGCTCGAGGTCTCGACCCGCACGGTCTATCGCGACATCGCGGCACTTCAGGCCATGCGCACGCCCATCGAGGGCGCGGCGGGCATGGGCTACGTGATGCGCCGCGGCTACGATCTGCCCGCACTCAATTTCGACGAGGAAGAGATCGAGGCGCTCCGCGTCGGGCTCACGCTTCTCTCGCGCACCGGCGACAGCGCTCTCCAACGCGCGGCCGCGCGCATCCGCACCAAGATCGACGCGCTCGCGGACGAGGCCGACTGGCTCCAGGTCGCTCCCTACGGCGCCCCGTCCGACCGGCCCGGCGAAGCCGCCGCCGATGGCCTGGACCACGACCCGGCCGGCGGCTCCGGTGCCGCGCCAGGCGGCAGCGCGGTTCCCATCGCCATGCTCCGCGATGCGGTGCGCGAGGCGCGCAAGCTCCGCCTCTGCTATCGCGATGGCGAGGGGCGGGAGACCGAACGGCAGGTGCGGCCCGTCGCCCTCGTCTATCACCTCGACTGCACGATGCTCGCCGCCTGGTGTGAGCTTCGCGAAGGCTTCCGCCATTTCCGGACCGACCGCCTGCTCGCCGTCCTGCCGCAGGAGGAGCGGTTCGCCGAGCAGAGCGCGGCGCTGCGCGCCCTCTGGCTCGAGCGCAACCGCTGGCTGCCGGCCTGAAGCCCCGCCATGACGGCGACACGCGGCTGGCACCGGGCGGATGTTCGCGCTAGGTTCCAGCCGCAGCACGCGAGGAGCCATGCCGAGGACGCCACCCCCCCTCATCACCTGCGCCGCGCTGGCAGAACGCGCGGACCGCAGCGTCGCGCGCGTCGCCGGCCTCGTCATCACGCGTCAGCGGCCAGGCACAGCCTCCGGCGTCATCTTCCTGACGCTCGAGGACGAGACCGGGGTGGCCAACGTCGTCGTCTG
Organism: Pseudomonadota bacterium; assembly: GCA_039030915.1. Lineage (GTDB taxonomy): Bacteria > Pseudomonadota > Alphaproteobacteria > Rhodobacterales > Rhodobacteraceae > Thermohalobaculum. The sequence goes on from JBCCDG010000039.1 coordinate 2,672, forward strand.
GCCCAAGACATACGAACGCTTTCGCCGCGCGGTCATCGGCGGGCGGCTCCTTACCGTGACGGGCCGGCTCCAGCGCGAGGGGGCGGTGCGCCATCTCATCGCCTGGCGCATCGATGACCGCTCGGACCTTCTCGACGAACTCGGCCTCGAGGATCCTGTCTCTTCCGAGCGCGGCGACGAGGCGCGGCGGCCAGTACCGCCCGAAAATCGCAAGGCGCCGCGCCTGCGCGAGGCGGCCAAGCCCCGCGCCCGCCATCCGCGCGAGGAGACGAAGACCCTCTTTCCCAGCCGGGACTTTCACTGATACCCGACCGCCGCCATCTGACCGATCGGGCCCGGTTCGTCGGCCTGACACCACTGACCGGAGGCTTGCGTGATTCGACCGCTGGAGCGCGCGGACATCGCGGAGATCGTGGCGCTGACAAAGGCGACGCATGACGAACATCGGCGAGAGATGCCGGCATTCTTCCCGCAGGTCTTCGACGAGAAGACCTACGCCACCTCGCTGCGCGCAAGGACCATGCGGCACTGGTTCGTGCTCCGCCCGCCGACCCAAACCTTGGTCTGGGACGACGGCACCGGCGTGAAGGGCGTCATCGACTGGGACCTGACCTCAAGCACCTGCGGCGGCACCGCCTACTTCATCAACAACATCTCGGTTAAATCCGATGCCAGGCGCCGCGGCATCGGGCGCGCGTTGCTGGAAGCCGTGCGCGAGCGGGCCCGTGCGGCGGGGTGTCGGGAGATCGGGGCCGCTGTCTGGAACCACAATGCCGTCTCGGCCGCGCTCTTCGAACGGGCCGGCTTCTCCCCCATCGTCACCCATCATTGCGCCAAGCTCTGAGCAATCGTCGCCCGACAAGACCGGCACTGAACACGGCACCGAACGCCGCACCGGATGTCGAAGCGCGCTTGCGGGCCTTTCAGCCCCGGCTATGCTCCCCGACAACGATAGAAAGGGAGGACGCGCATGCTGGGGCAAATGCAGGACTGGCCGCTGCGCGCGCACCGCATTCTCGACCATGCGGCGCGCTATCATGCCCGCCGCCCCGTCGTCTCGCGCCTGCCGGAGACGGGCACGATCGTGCGCAGCGACTGGGCCACGATCCACGCCAATGCGCGCCGTCTCGCGGACGCCTTCCGCCGTCTCGGCCTCAAGCCCGGCGACGTGGTCGGCTGCATGGCCTGGAACACCGGGCGCCATCTCGAGGCATGGTACGGCATCCCCGGCGCTGGCGGTGTGCTGCACACGCTGAACCCGCGGCTCGGCCTCGCCGATCTCACCTACATCACCAACCATGCAGGCGATCGCTGGATCGTCTGTGACCCGGACCTCGCACCAAGGATTGCGGAGCTCGCACCCACCGTAAAGAACCTTGCCGGCGTCGTCGTCCTCGGACCTTCGGTGCCGGAGGCGCTTGCCGATCTCGGGCTCGAGACGCATGCGGCCGAGGACCTCATCGCCGGCGGCGATGCGGGGGCGCCATGGGAGGCGGTGGACGAGCGTGCGGCCTGCGGGATCTGCTACACCTCGGGCACCACGGGCCATCCCAAGGGCGTGGTCTACGCTCACCGCTCGAACGTGCTGCATGCCATGTCGATGATCCAGCCGGACATGCTCGGTCTCTCGTCCAACGACATGCTGATGCCCGTCGTGCCGCTCTTTCACGCCAATGGCTGGTCGACAGCGTTTTCGGGGCCGATGGCCGGCGCGGCGATGGCGATGCCCGGCAAGGCGCTCGACCCCGCATCGCTCTGCGAGATGTTCGACGAGGGGGTGACCATCACTGCCGCCGTTCCCACCGTCTGGCTGCCGCTGCTGGCGCATCTGCGAGAAACAGGGCGCGGGCTGGCACAGCTCGAGCGCGTCGTGATCGGGGGCTCCGCCTGTCCCCGCGCCGTCATCGAGGCGTTCCAGAACGATTACGGCGTGCGCGTGCTCCATGCCTGGGGCATGACGGAGACCTCGCCGCTCGGCTCCTTCGCCTCGCTGAAGCCGGAGGTGCGTGCCATGCCGCCCGAGCGCCAGCTCGACATGCAGGAGAGCGTCGGCCATCCGCCCTTCACCGTCGATCTCCGCGTCGTCGACGACGAAGGGCGCGAGCTGCCGCGAGACGGGCAGACGCAGGGCCGACTCCAGGTGCGCGGGCCAGGTGTCGTGCAGCGCTATCTCGGCCAGGAGGCGGATGCGGCGGATGCGGAGGGATGGTTCGATACGGGCGACGCCGCCACGCTCGACGAGAGCGGCTACACCCGCATCACCGACCGTTTCAAGGACGTTATCAAGTCGGGTGGGGAGTGGATCAGCTCCATCGACCTCGAGAACGCAGCCGTCGCCCATCCAGACGTGGCCGAGGCAGCCGCCGTCGCGATGCCGCATCCGAAATGGGACGAGCGGCCCGTCCTCGTCGTCGTGCCGCGGCCGGGTGCGGAGCCGAGCACCGAAAGCCTCCTCACGCTGCTCGGCCGCCGTTTCGCCAAGTGGCAGCTCCCCGACGAGATCCTCTTCGTCGAAGAACTGCCGCACACGGCCACCGGCAAGATCTCGAAACGGAACCTGCGCGACCGGCTGTCGAATGACGGCTACACCCTGCCGGATCTTCGCAAGGAAGCCTGACTACTTCGGCCAATTATCCTTCGAGCGTCGTGACCGGGTTTCTCAAAGGTGCCATATTCTCGCGTCATAGGCGGTGGTGACGGCGGGATGCGCGCATGGCGTGAACCAGGCACGCGCCCCGCAGGTGTAAGTGTTTCGGTACTCTGAGAGAGCGAGAACAGGGCGGACACTGCTTTGACGGACGAGACGAATGACGGGTTCACCGGCGGGAGCCGACCGACCTGGGACCTCGATCAATACTCGGTCAAGGCACGTCAGGAGCGGCGCGCCCAGGCCCGCGAGGAGATCGCGACCGCGGCGGCCGAGGGCGGTGGTGGCAAGACGTTCCACGACAAATACGTCACCGATCAGGACGACGGCGACTGGCTTGCCCCGGCTGAATCGAAACAACGGCCGCGTTTCGTCGAGTCCGGCACCATCTTCTGGATCTCCTTCATCGGCGCCATCCTCTCCGCCCTCACTGTCGGGCTCTATCGCTTCTGGATGATCACGAGCCTGCGCCGTGCCTATGCGGGCTCGATCCGTATCGACGGCGACCCAATCGAGTATACCGGCACGGGTTTCGAGAAGATGCTCGGCTTTCTCATCGCCGTCGCCCTCCTCGCCGTCTACCTCGGCATCGCCAACGTGCTGTTGATCTTCGCGGGCATCTCCTCGCTGGATGCGGGGGTGCTTTTCGCGCCGGTAAGCCTGGTGGCGGTGCTACCCTTCATCTTCTGGGCGCAGTATCGCGGGCAACGCTACTTCCTCTCGCGGCTCAACTGGCGCGGCATCCGCTTCGGTCTGGGGGGCGGGGCATGGGGCTACACGCTGCGCTCGCTGCTGTGGTCGCTCGCCGCGATCCTGACGCTGGGACTGCTCTATCCCTATCTGCACTTCAAGCAGGCCAAATACGTCACCGACCGGAGCTTCTTCGGCTCGATCCCGATGAAGCAGGAGGGGAGCTGGCTCGGCCTACTCGCCTACTGGATCTGGCTCTACATCTCGCTCGGCCTCGTCTTCCTCGCCGCCTGGGGGCTGGCGGAGGAGATGAAACTCGGCGAGGAGGGGATCAGCATCATGCTGGCGGTCTTCATGCCCTTCGCCATGCTGCTGGTCTTCATCATGTTCATGAACTACCAGATCGGTGCCTTCCGCTATCTTTGGGACAACCGGCGGATCGGGCTCGCCTCCATCGAGAACGACGTGACGGTCGGCTCCATTGTCTGGGCGTATATCAAGGGCTCGTTCCTCGTGAGCTTCCTCACGATGCTGGTCGGTGCCATTGCCGGCGTCGTCTTCGTCGGCGGGGGCATTCTGCTTACCACCGCCATTCTGGGCGGACAGGAGGGGGCCACCGAGTTCGTCAGGGGAGATCTTCTCACGATTTTCGAGCGTGAGACGCCACCGACCCTCGACGAGCTGACGATGCTCGCGCCGGTTCTCATCGGTGTGGCGCTTTCCTACTTCTTCTTCTTCGCTGCCTCCTTCGCCTTCGGGCAGAGCCTGATCACGCAGCCCATCCTGCGGCTAAAGGTCGAGGCGATGCTGATCAGGCGTCCGGAGGCGCTGCTCTCGGCGCAGCAGCGTGATAAGGATCAGATGCGCGACGCGGGCGGCTTCGCCGATGCGCTCGGCGTCGATCTGGGAGCAGGATTGGGCTAAGGGGATTTGAGTGAAGACAGCGCTCGAGGAATATGCACGGCTCGAGGCGCCGGCGCGCTACTATGACGGCCGCTCCCCACGGGTAGAACCGGTTGTGGTCGGCTTCGGCGCGCGAACGCTGGTCATCTATGGCAAGGCGAACGCGGACGGCGACACGGCTCTCGCCCATTGGCCGCTCGCCTCGTTGAAGGCGCTCGGCGGGCGCGGCAGCGGGGAGATGACGCTCTCTCCCAGCCACGACGCGGAAGAGCGCGTGGTACTTGACGATCCGCTGATGATGCAGGCGATCACGAAGGTCTGCCCCGACCTGTACCGTCGCCCCGTGAGCGGGAAGAAGCTCGGCATCGCCGGGCTCTGGGGCATGGGTGCCGTCGGCTCGGTTGTCCTCCTGATCTTCTACATCATCCCGGCGCTCGCGGTGCAGCTCGCCCCCATGATCCCCTATGAGCGTGAACGCGCGTTGGGCGACGCGGTGGCCGGTTATGTGGCACAGGTCTTCGCCGGTGCGGAGGATGAGGATGACGGCATCTGCCGCAACCCGGACGGGCTCGCGGCGCTCGAGCGCATGACCGCCCGCATCGAGGCCGAGGCCGATCTGCCCTTCGCCATCCAGGTCGACGTGCTCGACCACGAGCTCGTCAATGCCATGGCCATGCCGGGCGGTCGCATCTTCATGTTTCGCGGGCTGATCGAGAAGGCCGAGAGCCCCGAGGAGGTTGCCGGCGTGCTGGCGCACGAAATCGGGCACGTCGTCTATCGCGATCCCACGGTAGGCGTGCTCCGCGCCGCCGGCACCGCCGGCATCTTCAGCGTCGTGCTCGGCGACATCTTCGGCGCCGGCATCCTCGCCGCCGCAGGCGAGGCGATGCTGAACGCCAGCTATCAGCGCGAGGTGGAAGCGCGGGCGGATAGGGAGGCGCTGAAGATGCTCGCGGCGGCGGAGCTGCCGAGCGCGCCCTTCTCCCAGTTCTTCCTGCGTCTGCGCGAGGAATACGGCGACACCTCCGCGGTCATGGCCTATTTCGCCTCACACCCCTCGCACCGCGAGCGGGCAGAGCGGGCGGCGGGCGCGGATACGGTCGGCAGGACCTTCGATCCCGTACTGAGCGACCGTGACTGGGTAGCACTCCAGAACATCTGCGACGGGCGGGGCTGAGCCGGCTCAGGACGCGCCGGTAAGCCGGAAGGCCACCGCCGCAGACAACGGCCCGCAGGGCTCGGCAACCCCCTCCGCAGCAAGCTGGAGGAGCGTGGCCAGAACATTGCGCGCCGCCGCACCCATGAGCGCGGGCGGCGTTTGCGTATAAAGCCGTTCGGCGAACACCCGCGCGTTCGCCGGCCCGTCGGCAAGCGCTGCGATCAGCGCCGCGCGCCGCGCCCGCCGATGCGCGATATGCGTGGCAAGGAGCTCGGCGGGCGCCGCGACGGGGGGGCCGTGACCCGGCAGGAAGCGGGGCCGCTGCCCACCCGCCGCCATCTCCGCCACCAGTGCCTCGAGGCGGCCAAGGGTCGCCACCTGCGCCGCCATGTCACCCTCCGGCGGTGAGACGAGCGTCGTCGACCAGCCCATCACCGCGTCGCCTGAGAAGATCGTGCCGCTGTTCTCGATCCGGAAGGAGAGATGGTTCGAGAGATGCCCCGGCGTATGGAGCGCGATGATCTGCCGGTCGCCTACCGCCACCGCCTCCCCGTCAGCGAGCCGTCGGTCGGGCATGAAACCCGCATCCGCCCCCTCGCCACCGCCCAGCGCCGCGCCGCCGGGCCCGGCCGCCAGGGCCCGCATCTGCGCCCCTGTGCCCGCGCCATGGGGACCGAAGGCGAACACCGGCGCGCCCGTCTCCCGCGTCAGCGCCGGCGCTCCGGGGCTGTGGTCCAGATGGCTGTGGGTCACGAGGATCGCCACCAGCCGCCGCCGGCCCAGTGCCGCGAGCAGCGCCGCGCGATGCCGGGCATCTGCCGGCCCAGGGTCGATCAGCACCGCCTCTTCCGCATCGCCCACGAGATAGCAGCGCGTACCCGAATGCGTCATCGGCGAGGGATTGGGCGCCGTGACACGCAGGATGCCCTCGCCGAGATCCTCTGCGCTACCGTAAGGCGCCTCGACTGTCCCCGTTCCCGCGGCCAACCACGCCTCCGGCCTTGTCCGGCACCACCCGGGCGCCTTATGCGTGCCGACCATGCAGGCGCAGGGCCCCCGTCTCAAGCGATACCTGCCGCGCAGCCTCTTCGGCCGCGCGTTCCTGATCCTCGTGCTGCCGATCGTCCTCCTGCAGGGCGTCGTCACCACCGTGCTCGTCACCCGCCACTACGACAGCGTGACCCTCCAGATGACCACCGGCGTGGCGCGCGAGCTCGACTATCTGGTCACCCAGGTCGAGCGGGCCGTCAGCACCGCCGAGGCACGGCATCTGCTCACCCGCCTCGGCCCGCCCTTGCGCATCGCCTTCCGTCTCGACGCCGTGGCAGCGGAACTGCCGCCCGGCGTGCCGCCGGGGTTCTGGGACTTCACAGGCGGCGTGATCCGCGAGACGCTGACCGCCGGGCTCTCGCGGCCCGTCACCGTGGATCTCGCGAGCTCGGACAAGACGGTCGAGGTTCACATCCTCACCTCGCGCGGCGTTCTGACGGCCGCCGTCCCGCGCCGGCAGATGAACCCCGCGAACCCGCATCAGCTCATCATCCTGACCACCGCCGTCGCCCTCGGCCTCGTGGCGGTGGCGCTCGTCTTCCTGCGCAACCAGGTCCGCCCGATCCGTGAGCTCGCCCGCGCGGCGCAGGATTTCGGCCGCGGCCGTCCGGCCCTCTTCCGCCCCTCCGGCGCCGAGGAAGTGCGGCGCGCCGGCCACGCCTTTCTCGAGATGCGCAGTCGGCTTGAGCGCCAGATCCAGAGCCGCACCACCATGCTCTCGGGCGTCAGCCACGACCTGCGCACCCCGCTCACGCGCATGAAGCTCGGCCTCGCGATGATGCCGGAGGACGAGGAGACGCGGGAGCTTGGCCGCGAGGTCGTCGAGATGGAGCGCATGCTCGAAAGCTTTCTCGCCTTTGCCCGGGGCGAGGCCGGGGAGCAGCCGGCCCCGGTCGATCTCGTGGCGCTCGTCGACGAAGTGGCAGCGGAAGCACAGATGCTCGGCGCGCGCCTCACCGTCGAAACCGATCGCGAAGCGGCGGCCTCCACCATCGTTACCGTCAGGCGCGACTTCCTGAAGCGCGCCCTCGTCAACCTCGTCGAGAATGCCCGGCGCTACGGTGGCCGGACGCGCATGACGCTGAAGCTCACCCGCCGGACCGCCGAGATCGTAATCGAGGACGGTGGTCCGGGGATACCCGCGAACCGGCGCGAGGAAATGCTCCGCCCCTTCACCCGCCTCGATCCCGCACGCGGGCAGGATGCAGGCGGCGGCACGGGGCTCGGCCTCTCCATCGCCCTCGAGGCCGCGCGCGCCCATGGCGGGGCCCTCAGCCTCGACCAAAGCCCCAGCCTCGGCGGCCTCCGCGCCACCCTCCGCCTGCCCCGCTGAAGCCCGGGGCACCCTTGCAGCGGTGCCTGCCGGGGCGCGGCTGGCGCGCGGGCCCCTGAGGCCGCGAAGCGGCCGAAGCGGGGGTGCCCGGACAGCCCGCCGCTCTCAATGCATGCGCGCGCCCGGCGCCACCTCCCGGTCCGGCGCGAGCAGCACGACCGCGCCCGCGCCATCGCTCACACCCAGCGTCAAGACCTCCGACATGAAGGGCCCTATCTGGCGTGGCGGAAAATTGACCACCGCCATCACCGTCCGGCCCAGCAGGCTCTCGGGCGTGTAGTGCCCCGTGAGCTGCGCCGAGGTCTTCCGCTCCCCGATCTCCGGCCCAAAATCGATCCATAGCTTGATCGCGGGCTTGCGCGCCTCCGGAAACGGTTCAGCACGCACCACGCGGCCCGCCCGAATATCCACCTTCAGAAAGTCGTCGAACCCGATCTCGGGCGCTTGCGCCGCCATGCCGTCCTCCATGCTCGCATCCATCGACAGCGCTAGCAGAGCACTCGGAACGGAAAAAGCCGCACCCGGCCTTGCCGGGAGCGGCTTCTGACGAGCGCAGCCCTGGGGCCCGCGATCGCGTTCGGCTCAGGCCTTGGTGGCCTCGAACTGCGACTGGAACTCCGCCATCGCCTCTTCGAAGCGCGACTTGACGATCTCGAAAGCCTCGGTGTTGGCCTTCTGCGTCATCTCGGTCAGCTCCTGAGCGTCCTTGACGGCCTTCTCGAGCGAAACGCGAGCAGCGTCCATGTTCTTCTGAGCCTGCTCTGCCGTCATCGGCTGGCCCTGGATCTCGGACATGGCGTCCTTCAGCTGGGCTACGGCCTCCTCGGCCATCGCAACCTGGCGCTTGTAGACGCTCTGATAGCCGGCGAGGGCCACCTTGTTGGCCTCGATGGCCGCGTTCATGTTCTTCTCGTGCGCCTTCACCACCATGTCCATGGCGGGAAGCTTCGATGCGTCGAACATCTTCTCGAGCTCGGGCATCTTGAACATCTCCGACATCTTCTCGAGGTCGGCTGCGAACGGGAACTTCTCGTGCATCATCTTTGTCTCCTGGCGTTTCTCTTGGCGGAGCGGGGCGCGGCCTCTTCCACCGATCTTCCGGCCGGGCGCGTTGCCCGCTGTCACAGCCAAGATATGTTGCGCCGCACAAAAGATGTCAAGGCATTCCGCGCTGCATCGCACCATGAGCGGAAAACACCCGCCTGGCCTGCTCTGGAGGACGATTTGCGTTGGCCCGGCGCCCCGGAGGCCGCGGCCAGTGCATTGCGCGCGATTAGCCTGCGGCCAACTCCCGCGACCGACGCGCCGCTGCGGCCACCGTGCGGGTCATGAGCGGCGTCAGCCCCTCGCGGAGCTCGTCGAGCCCCGCCGCCGTCGTGCCACCTGGGCTCGTCACGTTCTCGCGCAGCGTCGCGGCGCTTTCGGCCGAAGCCGCCGCCAGCGCCCCTGCGCCCGACACGGTCGCTCGCGCGAGCCGCATCGCGAGCTCGGGCGAGAGCCCTTCCGCCTCGCCCGCCACCGCCAGCGCCTCGATCATGTGGAAGACGTAAGCAGGCCCCGAGCCGGACACGCCGGTCACCGCGTCCATCTGGCTTTCCGTCTCGAGCCGCACGGTCTCGCCCACGGGCGCCAGCAGCGCCTCCGCCGTCCCGAGCGCCGTCTCTCCCGCCGCATCGTTAGCGACAAGCGCGGTGATGCCTCGCCCGATGGCGGCAGGCGTGTTGGGCATCGCCCTCACGATGGGCGTCTCGTCGCCGAAGAGCCGCTCGAAGCTGGCGATGGGCGTGCCGGCGGCGATCGAGATCATCAGCGTTCCCCCGCCGCCGAACGCTGCAAGCGCGGGGGCCGCCTCCGCCATCATCTGCGGCTTGACTGCCAGCACCGCCACTGCGGGCCGCGCCACGTCTTCGGGATTGAGTGCCAGACCTTCCGCCACCAACCCCTCCAACCACGACGAGGGCGCCGGATCGATTACCTGGACGCTCGACGGCGCCATGCCTCCGGCAAGCCAGCCCTCCAGCATCGCACCCCCCATCTTTCCGCAGCCAAGCAGCAGCAGCGACGGCACGGCGGAAGAGAGGTCGGTCATGATCGGATCTCCTGGCAGCGGCACTGCGCAGACCTGACACGCCCCCGCCTCGATCCGCAAGGCGGGCCCACGCGTGGCGGGGGCGTGGCTGGCGGGTGGGCCGCTGAGGGCGCGAAGCGACCGAAGCCGGGGCGCCCGTCAGACCGCCCCGGTGAACGCTTAGGTGAGCCGGCGGCGCTCAGGCGGTGCCGTAGGCGTCCTCGATGACGAGCTCCAGCGCATCCTCAGCCGTCTCTCCCGTCCAAGCGGTCGCCTGCAGGGCCGGGTAGAACCGCTCCGAAAGCGCGAGCGCCGACAGCACCATCGCTTCGATCTGCTCAGGCGTCGCCGCCGCACCGCCCGCCAGCGTCAGCCCGTAACGGAAGGCCACCAGACCCTGCTCGGGCCAAAACGAAAAGCTGCCGTTCCAGATCCGGTCGTTGATCATGGTCAGAAGCGCCTGGAACGCCGGCCGGCATTCCTCGTGCGGCACCATCTCGAAAGACGAGATCAGGCGCAGCATGTCGTCGCGATCCGACCAGGCGAGCGAGAGCGAATAGTTGCGCCAGGTGCCCTCGACCACCATGGCGATCTGATCCTCGCCCATACGGTCGAAGTCCCAAGCGGACTGTTCCGCCAGCGTCTCGACGATGTCGATCGGGTGAATATCGGTGTTCTCGAAGTTCCGGATGGCTTCCGACATGCCTCAAAGCCCCTTACTGCTCTGGTGCCGAAGGCCGCTTGCGGACCCTTCATGCGCCAAGGGTTGCCACGGGTCGTGTGCCTCTAGGTCTGTGACCCATAGATATGGTGGCACCGTGGCGCGGATTCACAAAGCAAAAAAGACCCTCTCCGCGAAATAGTCACAGAAGGGGTCCGGCGCGCGGTCCTAGCCCTTCTCGGCAAGCTTCGCCTCGAGCGCGGCAATGCGCGCCTCCAGCGCCTCGTTCTCCGCCCGTGCTTTCAGCGCCATCTCGCGCACCGCTGCGAACTCCTCCTCCGAGACGATGGAGGATTCGCGCAACCAGCGCTCGAAGGCGCTGCGCATCGCGGTCTCGGCTTCCTCGCGGACGCCCTGCGCCATGCCGGCGGCATTGGTCATCAGCTTCGCGAGGTCGTCGAAGAGCGTGGAGCGGGTTTGCATGGCATCCTCCAGGGTCGCTAGCCTCCTCTTGCCATGACAGGCCCCGCGCGGCCATGCAAGCCGCCGGCGCTTGACAGAGCGTCGCCCCTCCCGCAGCGATCCGGGGGACGAAGACCGAGCCCTTCGAGGAGCCTGCATGCTGGCGCTGCCCTTCCCGCAGATCGACCCCGCTCTCTTCACGGTCGAGGTCGCCGGCATCGAGTTCGCGCTGCGCTGGTATGCGCTCGCCTATATCGCGGGGCTGGTAGTAGGCTGGCGGCTCTGCGTGTGGCTGATGCGCCGCCCCGCCCTCTGGCCCCGGCAGAAGGCGCCGATGACGCCGGAGCAGCCGGAGGAGCTACTGACCTGGATGGTCCTCGGCGTCGTCCTCGGCGGCAGGCTCGGCTTTGTGCTGTTCTATACTCCCTCGCATTTCCTCAGGAACCCGGCGGAGATCTTCGCGATCTGGGAGGGCGGCATGTCCTTCCACGGCGGCTTTCTTGGCGTGATCCTGGCGCTGGTTTTCTATGCGCGCCGGAACGCTATCCCGGTCCTGCAGGCGGGCGATGCCATCGCGCTGGCGGCCCCGGCGGGGCTTTTTTTCGGGCGCATCGCCAACTTCATCAATGGCGAGCTCTGGGGCCGTGTGACCGAGCAGCCCTGGGGCATGGTCTTTCCCGCTGTGCCGCAGGCCTATTGGGGCGGACCCGAGAACCTTCCGCGCCATCCCTCGCAGCTCTACGAAGCAGCGCTCGAGGGGCTTCTCCTCTTCGCCGTTATGTGGTGGCTGGCGCTGGCGCGGGGCTGGTTGAAGCGGCCGGGTGCGCTCATCGGCGTCTTCTTTGTCGGCTATGGCCTCGGTCGCTCGATCGTCGAGAATTTCCGGCAGGGGAACATGGAGTTCGTGACGGCGGACAACCCATGGGGCCAGGTGGTGCGCTTCGGTCTCGGACCCGACGCGGCCGGGCTGACGATGGGTCAGATCCTGTCGCTCCCGATGATCGCCATCGGCCTCGCCTTCCTCGTTCACGCCCAACTGAAGGCGCGGCGCGAGACTGCGGCGGGGGATGCATGACGGCGCCGGCGCTGAGCCGAGATCGCCCGGGCGCAGGACCGCTCGAGGCGATCATCCGCGCCGAGATCGCCGCGCGCGGGCCGATCAGCGTGGCGGAGTACATGGCGCTCGCCCTCGGCCATCCGGAGTACGGCTATTACATGACGCGCGACCCGCTCGGCACGCAGGGAGACTTCACGACGGCACCAGAAGTCAGCCAGATGTTCGGCGAGATGATCGGCCTCTGGCTCGCCGAACGGCTGGAGCATCTCGGCCGCCCGGCACCGGCGCTCGTCGAGCTCGGCCCGGGCCGGGGTACGCTGATGGTCGACGCGCTGCGCGCGGCCGCGCCGCTCCGGGCCCTGCCTCTGTGGCTGGTCGAGACCTCGCCGGTCCTGCGTGCCGCGCAGACCACCCGACTGCCGGGCGCCACGCACGCCGCTGCGTTCGAGGAGGTGCCGGAGGGCCCGATCCTGCTCATCGCCAATGAGTTCCTGGATGCCCTGCCCGTCCATCAGTTCGTCTCCGACGGCGCCGTCTGGCGCGAAATCCGCGTTGGGCTGGATGCGAACGGCGCGCTGGCCCGAGGTCTCTCCGCCCAGCTGCCGGGCCGGGACTGCGCGCCGAAGGGCAGCTGGGCCGAGGAAAGCCCCACCGCCGACCGGATCGTCGCCGAAGCCGCCCGTCGCATTGCAGCGCATGGCGGCGCGGCACTCTTCGTCGACTACGGCTACGATGCGGCCGACCGGCCCGCGGGCCCTACGCTGCAGGCGCTGCGGGGCCATGCCCGAGCCGACGCATTGGAGGAGCCGGGGATGGCCGATCTCACCTGGCTTCCGGATTTCGACCGCCTCGCCCGGCTTGCGGCGGACGCGGCGCCCGTGACCGTGCATCGAAGCTCGCAGGGTGCCTTCCTCGCCGCCCTCGGCATCGGGCAGCGCGCGGCCTCCCTCGCCGCCCGGATCCCTTCCGAGGCGGGCACCATCGCGGACGCGCTAGAGCGTCTATGCGGACCGGGCGAGGGCGCCATGGGCACCCGCTTCAAGGTGCTGGCGATCACGCCGAGCGGTGCCACACCCCCCGGCTTCGCGGAGCCGACCCCATCGCCCGGAGACGCACCATGATCGATGTCGCCGACGGGATGCCCTTGCCGAAACCCATTACAGACCCGGCGCTTCACGGCCTGCCTCATGGCTTCTTCACGCGTGAGGGCGGCGTCTCCTCCGGCATCTATTCCAGCCTCAATGGCGGGCCCGGCTCCGCGGATGACGGCGTCGCCGTTGCGGCCAATCGCGGGCGCATCGCGGCCCGCCTCGGCGCCCGCGCACTCGTCTCGGTCGCCCAGGTGCATTCGGCCGAGGCCGTCGTCGTGACCGGCCCTTTCGAAGGCCGCAGGCCAGAGGCGGACGCAATGGTCACCGCGACCCCCGGCATCGCCCTCGGCGTCCTGACGGCAGACTGCGCGCCCGTGCTGCTGGTCGACCGCCAGGCCGGCGTCATCGGCGCGGCGCATGCGGGCTGGAAGGGCGCAGTCGGCGGCGTGCTGGAAGCGGTGCTCGATGCGATGGCCGGTCTCGACGCCGATCCCGCCCGCATCATCGCCGTAATCGGCCCCACGATCTCCCAGCGCGCCTATGAGGTCGGTCCCGAGTTCGTCGAGCGTTTCCTGGACGAGGCGCCTGAGAACGCCCGCTTCTTTGCCACCGGCCGGGCGCATCCGGAAGGCGACCGCGCCCAGTTCGACCTGCCCTCCTACGCCCTCGCCCGCCTTCGCGCGGCAGGGGTCGCAGAGGCGTCCTGGACGGGCCACTGCACCCATACAGATCCGGCGCGCTTTTTCAGCTACCGCCGCAGCCGGCAGGCGGGCGAGCCCGATTACGGGCGCCTGGTCGCCGCCATCGCGCTGCCGGCCGGAGGCTGAGGATGGCGGAGGCCTACGAGCGTGTCAGGCGCGCCCGCTCGCCGCTCAACGTTGGGCTCCTGCTCTTGGGCATTGCCTTCGGTACCTTCGCCGCTGCGCACAGTGCGCCGTTGTGGTTCTTCATCCCCGTGGCGCTCTTCATCCTGCCCGTTCTCTTCACCATGCTCCGCGGGCGCGATGCCCATTTCCGCATCGACGACAAGATTGTCGCCTGGGACGATGGATGGGGAAGAGACAGGGTGGCGCTCGGCGATATCGGGCATGTCCTGATCGAAGACTGGTCCGACAGCACCGATATTTATCTGGTCCTACACGACGGCAGCCGGCGCAGGGTCTCGCCCGTCTGCTTCACCGGACCGCAGCAGACGCTCGCCGAGGCCTTCGCCGAACGCGGCATCCGCGTCGAGATCCGATAACCCCAAGGAGCGTCCCGATGCTGCATTTCACCGAGGCCGAGTTCGCCGAACGCATGGCGCGAACCCGCGCGGCGATGGCGGAAAGGGAGCTCGACGCCCTCCTCCTCTTTGCGCCCGAGAGCCAGTTCTGGCTGACCGGCTACGACACCTTCGGCTACTGCTTCTTTCAGTGCCTGATCGTGCATGGCGGGGAGCCTGTGCTCCTGACCCGTTCGGCCGACATGCGCCAGGCCGAACTCACCTCCACGGTGCGCGAGATCCGCGTCTGGCGCGACCGTGCCGGGGCGGAGCCTGCGACGGATCTTGCCAGCTTGATCCGCGAGCTCGGCCTGTCGGGCAAACGCATCGGTTGGGAGACGGCGACGCACGGCCTCACGCATGCCAACGGCGTGCAGGTGGCCACGGCCGTGGGCGCCATTGCGAGGCTCATCGACGTCTCGCCGCTAATGGGAGAGCTGAGGCTGGTGAAGTCACCGGCCGAAATCGCGCTTGTCCGCCGTGCCGGCGCGTTGGCGGATGCTGCGTACGACGCGGCGGTGGAGACGGCGGACGCCGGTATAGGCGAAAGCGCGGTGCTGGCGGCGATGCAGGGCGCGGTGCTGGCGGGCGGCGGCGGCTATCCGGGGAATGCCTTCATCATCGGCTCTGGTCCGCACGCTCTCCTCTGTCGCTATCAGGAGGGGCGGCGCACGCTCGATGCGGAAGACCAGCTCAACCTCGAATGGGCGGGCGTGGTGGCGCACTATCACTGCGCGCTCTTCAAGACGCTGGTCATCGGCCGCCCGCGCCCTGCCCATGTCGCGATGCATGCCGCCGCCGCCGAAGCGCTTGCCGCCTGCGAGGCCGCGTTGCGGCCGGGCGAGACGATGGGGGCGGTCTTCGATGCGCATGCCCGGACGCTCGATGCCCACGGTCTTGCCGAGCATCGCCTGCATGCCTGCGGCTACTCGCTCGGCCCTCGCTTCCCGCCCTCCTGGATGGAGGACCAGATGTTCTACGAAGGCGCACCCACGGTGATCGCGCGCGGCATGGTCTTCTTTCTGCACATGATCCTGATGGACAGCGCGAGCGGGACGGCGATGTGCCTCGGCCGCACCTCGCTCGTGACCGAGAGCGGGTCCGAGCCGCTGAGCGCCATGCCGCTCGGGATGACGGTGATCTGACGGCGCGCAGAGTGCCCGCCTGCCGCCACTCAGCCTTCCTCGGGCAGCACCTCAAAGGGCACGCCGGGCACGCTCTTCGCCGCGCGGATGACCAGCGACGTCTTCACGCTCGCGACATTCGGCGCGGTCGTCAGCGCGTTGGTGAGGAAGGTCTGGAAAGCCGAAAGGCTCGGCGCCACGCATTTCAGGAGGAAGTCGATCTCACCGTTCAGCATGTGGCACTCACGCACGAGCGGCCATTCGCGGCAGCGCTCCTCGAACGCGGCGAGATCTTCGCCCGCCTGGCTCTTGAGGCTGACCATTGCGAAGACCGACACCTCGAAGCCGAGCGCGCGGGCATTGACCTGCGCATGATAACCCTCGATCAGCCCGCTTTCCTCGAGCCCGCGCACGCGGCGCAGGCAGGGCGGCGCCGAGATGCCGACACGGCGCGAAAGCTCGACATTTGTCATGCGCCCGTCGGCCTGCAGTTCCGCGAGGATATGAAGGTCGATCGGGTCCAGCTTGGAGGCGGGCATGGATGGTCCTAGGCTCGGGTCCGGGCAGGAGCGGTTTCATCCCCGGAACGGGGCAACGCTGCGATGCGGCTTACGGTAAGCCTGCCGGAATGGCAAGAATCTTGCGGAGGGGCGCAAGAAATGAACAGAAAAGCGTCGCGGAGGGGGCGCGAGCCGCAGTCGTCGACGCTCCCGATCATGGTGCTGACGGATGGCCGCGCGGGCAACCGGGCGCAGGCGCTGGGACTGGCCGAGGCGCTCGCGCGGCGCGGCGCGGCACGGATCGAAGAGCGGGTCGCGACGCTCCGCCGTCCCTTCGATCTGTTGCCCGCAACGGCCTGGCATGCGCTGCGCGCGCTGCCCGGCTGGCCGGCGGCCGGCCTCCGCGATCCGGACGCGACCCTCGCGCCATTGGGCCAGGAGGCATTGGTGATCGGCGCGGGGCGGCGGGCGGCCCCCCTCGTCGCGTATCTCGCGGCACGGGACCGCGTGGCGTGCGTCCAGCTCCTCGATCCGCAGATGGACCCGGGCGCCTTCGGCATAGTGGCCGCGCCGGCGCATGACGGGTTCGAAGCACTGAACGCCGTCGCCACGCTCGGCTCGGTGGGACGGATCGACCGCGCCACCCTCGCCTCGGCCGAAGGTGCCATACCGCCGGACCTTCGCGTCACCATCGAGGCGCTCCCGCGACCGCGGGTGGGCATCCTCCTCGGCGGCAGCTCAAGGAGCGCGCGATGGCATGCCGAGGACGAGGAGGCGTTCATCGACGCGTGCGTCAGCCTCGCCCGCACGGGCTACGGTCTGGTCGTCACGCCTTCTCGCCGTAGCGACCCGGCGGTCATCGCGGCCCTTCGCCGCCGGCTTCCGGCGGCGGGACACTGGCTCTGGAACGGTGACGCGGCGAACCCCTATCCGGGCCTGCTGGGGCTTGTCGACGCGGTGCTGGCAACGGCCGACAGCGTCAACATGGCGTCCGAGGCGGCGGCGACCGGGCTGCCGGTGCACGTCTTTCCCATCCGCGATCTCGGCGCCAAGCATCGCGCCTTTCACGCCGCGCTCGAGGCACATGGCGCAAGCCGGCCATTCGACGGCCACATCGCGCGCTGGACCTATCCGCCGCTGGCGGAGGCGGAGCGGCTGGCAGGGATCGTGGCCGAGCGGCTTCTCGACGGCTGGCCGGACAAGGGATGACGCGCCACCGCCCCTGCGGCGATCGCATTCCGGTTATCCCCAGAAAGCCGCGCCGACCGCTCCTCCACCCCCTTTTTCGTAGCGGGCGCGTGCCGTATCTCTGATCCCCGACCGGCACGCCGGTGGAGTACCTGGAAGGCCGGCGCCTCGCCGGCAGGCGGAGGAGCGAGCGGATGGCCAAGGGCGATAGCGGGGAGACGCGACACACGCGCGTCCTGATCATCGGCTCGGGCCCGGCGGGCTACACGGCCGCCGTCTACGCCGCCCGCGCATTGCTCGAGCCGGTCCTGATCCAAGGTATCCAGCCGGGCGGCCAGCTTACAATCACCACCGAGGTCGAGAACTGGCCCGGGCTCGTTACCACGCACGGCCCCGAACTCATGCAGCAGATGGAGGCGCATGCGCGGGCGACTGGCACCGAGATCGTTGCCGATCACGTCTCGAGCCTCGACCTCTCGGCTCGCCCCTTCCGCGCGGAGACCGACATCGGCACGATCTGGACGGCCGATGCCGTGATCCTCGCCACCGGCGCGCAGGCCCGCTGGCTTGGCCTCGAGAGCGAGCGGAAGCTGATGGGTCAGGGCGTCAGCGCCTGCGCCACCTGCGACGGCTTCTTCTATCGCGGCCGTGAAGTGATCGTCGTGGGCGGGGGCAACACGGCGGTGGAGGAGGCGCTCTACCTCGCCAATCTGGCCTCGAAAGTCACCCTTGTGCACCGGCGCGACAGCCTGCGCGCCGAGCAGATCCTGCAGCGCAGGCTCCTCAACCATCCGAAGATCGAGGTGATCTGGGATCATGTGGTGGACAAGATCCTCGGTACCATGACAGACGGCGTGACCGGCGCCCGCCTCGCGCATGCACGCACGGGCGAGACGCGGGAGATCGAGGCGGCGGGCGTCTTCATCGCCATCGGTCACGCCCCTGCCTCGCAGCTCGTGGCGGAGCAGGTCGAGACGCATCATGGCGGTTATGTGGTGACGCAACCCGACTCGACGGCGACCAGCGTCCCCGGCCTCTTCGCCGCCGGCGACGTGACGGACCACGTCTATCGCCAAGCGGTAACCTCCGCGGGCATGGGCTGCATGGCTGCGCTCGAAGCGGAGCGCTTTCTCGCCGAAGCGGCCGATTCCGCTGCCGCAAGCGCCGCGGCGGAGTGAGGACGGGGACCACAGGCACACAGATGTCGGGAACCGAGGAGGGAAGCGGGCACGCGACGCGGGCTTGACGCCGGCTCCGAACACACGGGCACTCGCATCGATCGGACTAGGATCGAGGACATCTGAACACGCTTAGAAGAAGCGCCAGCACGGATCTCGACTGACAGGGCCAAGTGCTGGCGCTTCTGATCTGAGCCCCGCGCCCTTCTGGGGGCGAGGCGTTCGGGCGAACGCGGACTGGGGTGGGCTACCGACACTGACGCTGCGCTACTGGAGACTTGATCGCATCGCCAGTAGGCGAGGTCGGGGCCTGAACGCGGCGATTTCCCGGTCATTTTGGCAGGGATCGTGGCAGATGTGGCGACCGCGGCCACAAGCGCGCCGCGCCCCTCAGTCCCCGCCGAAGCGGTTGTTCTTGGGAAAGCCCCGGGGCGCCATGCGCCCTGCCGTTGCGCGCTTGGCGATATAGTCGGTGAGGTCCGCGGCCGTGACGGTGCGCGTCCGCTCGCCCATGGGCCAGCTCAGGCCTTCGACCAGCGCGAAGACGCGCACATCCGAAAGCCCGCCGTCCTTGTATTTCTGAAGCCGCACGCCCTTGCCACGACCCATCTGCGGCACCTCGTCGAGCGGGAATACCAGAAGCTTTCGGTTCTGCCCGACCACCGCGACATGATCGCCCGCGACCGGCGCCGCAGCGGCGAGACGCACGGGCGCCTTGACGTTCAGCACCTGCCGGCCGGCGCGCGTCTGCGCCAGCGCATCGTCCGCCGCCAGCACGAAGCCGTCACCAGCCGTGGAGGCGACGAGATAGCGCGCCTCCGGCGTGTGGACGGCGAGATCGACGATGCCCGCCTCCTGTGCAAGATCGACCATAAGCCGCAAGGGCTCGCCCATACCCCGACCACCGGGCAGCCGGTCGACACCCAGGGTGAAGACGCGTCCATCCGATGCGAAGGCGAGCAGGCGGTCGGTCGATTGCGCATGGAAGGCGAAGCGCGGCCCGTCCCCGTCCTTGAACTTGAAGTCCTGCGCGAGGTCGAGGTGACCACGAAGGGCGCGGATCCAGCCCTGCTCGGAGCAGACGACGGTGACGGGCTCACGCTCCACGAGGCTGGTGGCGTCGATCTCCGCAACCTTCGGCGCCTCGGCAAACCCTGTACGCCGGGCGCCTGGGGGCCAGGGGGTGGTGGTGCGCTTGGCCTCGGCCAGCGCGGCTGCCTCCGTAATGCCCGCGAGCGCGCGGGGGGCGCCGTGCTTTGTCGCCAATTCTCTGATCTGGCTCGCGATCCGGTCCCATTGCTGGACCTCGTCCGCCAGCAGCGCCTCGAGGCCGGACTGTTCTTCGAGAAGGCGCTCGCGCTCGGCCCGGATCTCCATTTCCTCGAGCCGACGGAGGGAGCGGAGGCGCATGTTGAGGATCGCTTCCGCCTGCGCGTCCGTCAGCCGCGCGGGGCCCGCGCCCTCCACCACGGCCCAGTCCTCGGCCATCAGCGAGGCCTTTGGCTCGTCGTCGTAGCGGATGATCTCAATGACGCGGTCGAGGTTGAGATAGGCGATCAGGTAGCCGCCGAGCACTTCGAGCCGCTGGGCGATCTTGGCGAGGCGGTAGCGCGCCCGGCGCTCCAGCACGTCGCGCCTGTGGTCGAGCCAGGCACGCATCACCTCCGGTAGGCTGCAGACCCGCGGCGTCCGTCCGTCGATCAGCACGTTCATGTTGAGGCTGAAGCGCAGCTCGAGATCGGACTGGCGGAAGAGCGTCTCCATCAGTGCGGCGGGATCGATGCCGCGGCTGCGGGGTTCGAGCACGAGGCGCACGTCCTCCGCACTCTCGTCCCTCACGTCGCCGAGGGCGGTGACCTTCTTGGAGGTGACGAGCTCGGCCAGCCGCTCGACCAGCTTGGATTTCTGGACCTGGTAGGGGATCTCGGTGACGACGATCTGCCACGTGCCGCGGCCGAGATCCTCCTTCTCCCACGTCGCGCGCAGGCGGAAGCCACCCCGGCCCGTGCGGTACGCCTCGAGGATGCTCTCGGCAGGCTCCACCAGCACGCCGCCGGTGGGAAAGTCCGGGCCGGGCATGAACTCCAGCAGCTTCTCGACGCTGGCGTTGGGATGCTTGATGAGATGGAGGAGCGCGCGGCAGAGTTCGGCGAGATTGTGCGGCGGAATGGACGTCGCCATGCCGACGGCGATCCCCGCCGCGCCGTTCGCCAGCAGGTTGGGCGCCGCGGCAGGCAGCACCTCGGGCTCCTGGTCCGATCCGTCGTAGTTGGGGCGGAACGCAACCGCGTCCTCGTCCAGCCCCTCCATCATGGCCGCGGCGAAAGCCGTCAGGCGCGCCTCGGTATAGCGCTGGGCTGCGGGGTTATCGCCGTCGATATTGCCGAAGTTTCCCTGCCCGTCCACGAGCGGATAGCGCACGCTGAAATCCTGTGCGAGCCGCGCCAGCGCGTCGTAGATCGCTGCATCGCCATGGGGGTGATAGTTGCCCATCACCTCGCCGACGATCTTGGCGCATTTGCGGAACGTCGCCGCCGGATCAAGCCGCAGCCCCCGCATGGCGAAGAGGATGCGCCTGTGCACGGGCTTGAGCCCGTCGCGCGCATCGGGCAGCGCGCGGTGCATGATGGTGGAGAGCGCGTAGGTCAGATACCGCTCAGAAAGGGCGCGATCCAGAGGCTCATGCGCCTCCGGCTCCCCTGCCTTCATATCGTCGTCGAGCACATCGTCAGCCATAGATGTGGTGTACCCCCGCCGAGCTTGGCCGTCCAGAGCCGAGCTCTATCGACCTCGAGATCCGCGCCGATCAACTGAACGGATCGCTGATGCCACGGTACTCGCAGTCGGCGCGCCGGAACCGTTGCCTGCGGTCATGCCCGTTGCGGGCCGCGCGGGCCTAATCTCACTGAACCGCTTTAGCGGCACCGATCCCTGAACGGGTCGCGCCCCATCCCCGTGACTGGAGCTTGACGCGGGTCAACACGGCAGAGCGCGGATCGTCGGACAATGACCCGACAGACGGTCAATCCGGAGGTTCGTCATGGTCCCCGAGGGCTACCACGGCAGCATCGGTCGCTTTGACCGGGTGCTGCGGTTCGTGCTCGGCATCACGTTGCTGGGCTTCGGGACGCTTTGTCCCTGGGCCGCGTCGCTCGGCGCGGATGTGCAGTGGGTATCCGGCATTATCGGCGTTGTCCTGATCGCCACGGCCGCGATCCGCTTCTGCCCGATCTACCGGATGCTGAAGATCTGCACGAGCTGAGGATTTGGCCGGGCTCAGGGAAGCGGACGGCTGTGGCCGTCCTCATCGATGGCGACGAAGGTGAAGATGGCCTCGGTGACCTGAATGTGCTCGCCGGAGGGCTGTCGCGTGATCCAGACCTCGATGCCGACACGCATGGAGCTGCGACCCTCGCGCTCCATCACCGCGTGGATCGAGACGACGTCGCCCACCCAGACGGGATTGAGGAAGGTCATCCGCTCGACGGCGACGGTAGCGACGCGACCGCGCGCACGCTGGCGCGCGAGCACGCTGGCGCCCAGATCCATCTGCGCCATCAGCCAGCCGCCGAAGATGTCCCCGTTGGCATTCGTATCCGCTGGCATCGCGATCGTCTGGAGCGTGATCTCGCTCTCGGGCCGCGGGGCCTGACGGTCCTCTCTCTCAGCCATGCCAACCCTCCTCGGCTCCGGGTGGCGAGAGGAGCAGAGGCGCGCCGGGATTGGAACCCTCAGCCGAGCGCGTCGCGCAGGCGCTTGAGCCGCGCCTCGATCTCGGATTGCGGGCCGCCAAGGAGGAAACGCTCCGCCTCGTCCTCCAGGAGCCCCGGCCTCGCCGCCAGCCGCTCCACCGAGATCCAGCGCCGCCAATCGTCGAGGAAGTCCCACCCCTCCTCATCGATCCGACAGTCGGGCAGGCGCCAGTGGAAGGCGGGACGGGGGCTGTTCTTCTCGTCCGGCAGCAGTTCTTCAAGAAGCCCGGGCGCGACCTCCGCGAAGATCGGCAGCATGTCGAGCTCCATGTTCCGCGTCGGATGGAAGCGGATGTGATCGCGGATGAGTTCCTCCATATCCGGTGCGTAGTTCGGCTGCAGGATGTGTCGGGCGTAGGCGACCGAGAACGGATCGATATAGCTCTGAAGCTGCCGGATCGGATCGAGCCTCGCCTCCCGCCTGAGCGCGCCCGACAACAGCACATAGGCACGGAGCACGCGGAGGAGATAGTCGGGGGAAAGCGATGCGACCTCGACATTGAGATGCATGCCGAAGCCCTGGACATTGGAGTGCTTCGTGCCCTCGGCCCCCGCCTCGGCCAATGCGCGGATGAGCGGCTGGAGGCGGCCCAGCTGGTCATACGCGATGGGCGGCGCCACGATCTCGACGGGCATCACCGTGCCGGCGAGCGAGGCGACGAGATCGGCGATCGTAACGTCGAGCCCCGAGCGCCAATTCTCCGGCAGGTCCTCGATCTTGCCGCGCACGAAGTTCGGATGCGTCCAGCGCGCATCGAGCTCGATCTGGAATTTGCCAAGACCCCCGACCTCGACGGCGAATTGCTGACCCGAGAGCCGTTCCACCTTCGCGTCGAAGATTCGAGCGACGGTCGCAGCGGCATTCGAGGCGTCCATGCCGCCGAACTCCAGCTCCACGCCGACCTTGCGGGTCTCACCGCTGGTGCCCTTCTCATGCGGCAGGGGGCCGTCGGCAATGATGGTCGACATGGGGCACGCTCCCGTCAGGCTTTCGGTACGGAACGTTGACGCGGCCGCACCCTCGGATACGTCGGCAACATGGCGCGGAAGGTTCGGGAAGGCGAGGCTTCGTGGCGGGATGAGACCCCGGAGGTCCCGCCCTGCCCGCTCTGCGGCCGGCCGATCCCGCACGGTGCGCGCCAGTCACTGCACCATCTCGTGCCTAAGCTGAAGGGCGGCAAGCACGGCGAGACTGTGCTCCTCCACCAGATCTGCCACAACGAGATCCATGCGACGCTGACCGAGGCGGAGCTTGCGCGCGACTACGCCAGCATCGAGGCACTGCGAAGCCATCCCCGCCTCGCCCGTTTCATCCGCTGGGTCGCGAAGAAGGACCCGGCCTTTCACGCGCGCAGTCAAAAGAGCCTCCGCCGTAAGCGCCGCTAGGGTCCGAGGCGCGGAAGACGCCATCGGGGGCTCGCTTTCCGCCATGCCGCACCTACCTGCCGCGCCGGGCTGGATTTACGGGAGAGCATCATGGCCGAAAAGAGCGTCCTCATCACCGGCTGCTCGACAGGCATAGGCCACCACGCGGCCCACGAGTTGAAGCGGCGGGGCTGGCGCGTCTTCGCGACCTGTCGGCGCGAGGCCGACTGTGCACGCCTGCGGGACGAGGGGCTCGAAAGCTTTGCTCTCGACGTGACACTCGCACCCAGCATCGAGGCTGGCGTGGCCCGCGTGCTCGGGGAGACGGGCGGCACGCTCGACGCGCTCTTCAACAATGCTGCGCACATGATGCCCGGCGCGCTCGAGGATCTGCCCGTGGAGGGGATGCGCGAGATCTTCGAGGCAAACTTCTTCGGCTGGCACAGCCTCACGCGCGCGGTACTGCCCGCCATGCGCGCGCAGGGGCACGGACGTATCCTCCAGAATTCGAGCGTGCTCGGCTTCGCAGCCCTGCCGATGCGGGGCGCATATATCAGCACCAAGTTCGCGCTGGAGGGATATTCCGACACGCTCCGGCTCGAACTCGCGCCAGCGGGCATCCATGTCATCCTGCTCGAGCCCGGCCCGATCGGCACCGCAATCCGTCAGAACGCACAGGGCCACTACGCACGCTGGACGCGCAAGGACGGCGCCTGGGCGCGCTTCTATGCCGAGGAGTTGGAGCCCCGGCTCTACGCGACCGACGGCAAGAAGGACTTCGGAGAGCTGACCTGCGAGGCGACCACCAAGGCGGTGATCCACGCACTCGAAGCGCCGCGCCCGCGCCTCCACTATCCCGTGACCATGCCGACCTGGCTCATGGTGATGGCCCGCCGGCTCTTCCCCGCGCGGTTCAACGATCGCTTCGTGCTCGGCGCGGAGATCCGGAAGCCAAGCACGCCGCGGGCGACATAGCGCCGCGCCGGATTGCACTGCGGAACGCATGGGGTGGCGGCTCCGCCAAGGGCGCTATGTCGCAGGGCATGACACAGACACTCACCATCCTCGGCCTCGGCGCCTGCATCGCTGTTCTCGTCGTCCTCGCAATCGGCGTGGGCGGCTTCGGTTCCGGCAAGGCCACGCCAGGGTTCAGTCAGAAGATGATGCGGCTCCGGATCGCGGCGCAGGCGATCGCCCTCGTCCTTCTCATCGCGCTCGCGCTTGTCAGCCAGTCCGGGGAATGACAGACCGACGCCCTGAGACCGAGGAGGAGCGAGCATGGTCGTCCTGAACAAGATCTACACGCGCACGGGCGACGCTGGCGAAACGGGGCTCGGCGACGGCACGCGGGTGGCGAAGCACAGCCCTCGCGTCACCGCCTATGGGACGGTGGACGAGCTCAATTGCGTGCTCGGCATGGCCCGGCTTCATGCCGAGGGAGAGATCGCCGAGCAGATCGCGCGCATCCAGAACGACCTCTTCGATCTCGGTGCTGATCTCTGCACGCCGGACATGGCGCGGGACGAGGAGCGCGAGTACCCACCGCTGCGCATGGTACCCGCCCAGGTCGAGCGGCTCGAGCGCGAAATCGATGCCATGAACGACCGACTGGAGCCGCTGCGTTCCTTCATCCTGCCCGGTGGCTCGCCGCTGGCCGCGCATCTCCATCTCTGCCGCACGGTGTGCCGCCGGGCGGAGCGCCTGACCATCGCGCTTTCGGCCACCGAGGGCGTGAACGAGGCTGCGCTCAAATATCTCAATCGCCTCTCCGACTGGTTCTTCGTCGCCGGTCGCATCGCCAACGATGACGGCAAGGCGGACATCCTGTGGGTCCCCGGCAAGAACCGTTGAACCTGCCGCCGGAGCTGCGCGCCGCGGTCGAGGTCGTGGAGCGCGCCTGCGCACACGCACAGCCTCCGCAGCACCTGCACAACCGGCTGGACTTCCTGCGCGCCGAGGAGGAGGAGCGGCTGCTGGGCCGAGACCGCGCGGCGCTTGGGCCCGAGGACATCTTCGTCTGGATCGACGAGGCGCCCAACGAGATGCCCGTGGCGGAGGTTGCCTGGTTCCTGCCGCGGCATATTGCGCTGATCGCTGAAGGTGAGCACTGCGCAGGCGTCTTGAACTGGCCCTATGCGCTGACGGCGCTCAAGCGGAGTGGCTTTCCCGAGCGGTGGCCGGAGGATGCGGTCGATGCGGTAATCGGGTTCGCCGCCGCGTTGATGCGCGATTACGCACGCGACCCCGGCCGGCTCGGCCCAGTGCTCGATTCGGAACTGCCGCGTGGATTCGAGGCCTTGTTGGCATTTGCAGTCGGCGGCAACCTGCCGCTCGGCCCGGTACTCGCCGGCCTTGATGACGTGGCGCCGCCACAACGGGCGCGACTCATCGCGCGCTGGTCGGTCGAGAGCGTGGGGCCCGAGCGGACGGCCTATGGCGGGATCGGGTTCGAGGCGATGGCGGATTTTCTCGTCGCCTCGGCCTTCCTGCATCCTGAGGCCGCTTGCGTCACGAAGTCTTGGCTGGTTCTTCAGGAACCCTGGGTCATTATCCCACGCGCCCTGGAGGGGGAGACGGAGCCGGAATGGCAGGATGTGCTGGACGAGGCGGCGACGCTGTGGATGGCGGCCGCGCGGGATGGACGCGAGGGGCGAGCGGTCTCGCCGTGGCGCTCGCGCTCGCGCTATCTGCGCCGTTATCGGCAGAAGCGGCGCCGGCGGTCTGGCCCGGCCCCGACGACGGGCTGAGACGGGCCCCCAACGGCGCGATCGCCCCGGGAGACGCGCCGATCGCTCCGCAACGGCGAGCCGGGGATGTTGCGGCCTTGGCCAAGGGCGCCCGCATCTGCGCGCTCATCAAGGACGCGGCCGGCACCCACGGCCTGCCCCCGCCCTTCTTCGCCCGGCTGATCTGGAAGGAAAGCAGGTTCGACGAGAAGGCATTGAGCCCCAAGGGCGCCCAGGGCATCGCCCAGTTCATGCCCGGTACCGCCAAGCTTGTCGGTCTCGCCGATCCCTGGGACGCCAGACAGGCGATCCCCGCCTCGGCAGCGCATCTCGCGGATCTGCGCGACGCGCTCGGCAACTGGGGCCTCGCGGCGGCGGCCTACAACGCGGGCGCGGGACGGGTGAACCGCTGGCTCCGCGGCGCGTCGACGCTGCCCGGCGAGACGCTCGATTACGTCTACTCGATCACCGGCGAGCCGGCGGACTTCTTCCGAAAGCGCAGTGTCGCGCTGCCGCCCCGGCCGCTGGCCAAGGGCGCCAGCTTCGAAGCCGCCTGCGCGGCGCTGCCGATCATCCGGACACGCGCGGCCTTCGCCGCCGCCCCGCGTCTGCCGTGGGGCGCACAGATCGCCGGTAACATCAATCGCGGTCGCGCGGCGGCACAGATGAACCGGATCAAGCGCCGCTATGCCCGCGCCATCGGCAGCGCGCCCCTACAGCTCGTGCCGAAGCGCGGCCCGCGCGGTACGAGGCCGCTCTGGTCGGGCCAGGCGGGCGCCAAGTCGCGGCGCGCGGCCGCACGCCTCTGTCTCCGGATCAAGTCCGCCGGCGGCGCCTGTGTCGTCCGACGCAACTGACGGATCGCGCTTGCCTGCCCGCTGCGGCGTCACTCGGTCGCGGGCACCAGGTCCTGGATGCGCTGGGGCTCACCGCCCGCGCTGAGATGAATCTTGCCGGGCGCCTCGTCGCCCTGCGTCATCAAGATCGCAGAGACGCCGACCACAAGGATGCCGACACCAAGACCAAGCGCCGCCCAATCTCGCGCGCGATGGCCAAACTGTAAGCGCGGAAGAACCGCCATGACACTACCTCCGATTGACAAGCCCAACAGCCATCAATCAGAAGGCGAGTCAACGCCAGATCGGTGCGACGCGGCAATTGCCCGATCGTCGCGTCCGATCAGTCGACTGGTGCAAGCTCCGCGAGGATGCCCGAAAGGCCCTTGCCATGAAGCATGTCGATAAGAATGCCACCCTCCTCGCTCGCCAGATCGACTACGCCAAGCGCCACGACAAGTAGCCCGGCACCCAGCGCCAACTGGTCGATGGTGATCGCACCACGATCTGAAATGAGGAAGGCGTACATGTCTGTCCCCCGAGTAGCCGACAAGAATGAGGAGCACCTACGCGACGTCAAGCACCTTGTTAACCTAGTGCTCCGATCAGTCCTGCAAAATGGACGAAGCGTGATCGCGACGACGCTGCGTCGCATCCCGGCCTGTCTTGTCTTGACGCGTACGATATGGGAGCAGCATCGCCGGTAAGGAATCCCCGGGA
Organism: Pseudomonadota bacterium; assembly: GCA_039030915.1. Classification (GTDB taxonomy): domain Bacteria; phylum Pseudomonadota; class Alphaproteobacteria; order Rhodobacterales; family Rhodobacteraceae; genus Thermohalobaculum. Next base: position 30,443 of record JBCCDG010000039.1, read on the forward strand.
ATGGCTGCGGCCGCATGTTGGCCGCCGAAAGGAGAACGCGATGAAGGTGCTCGTGCCCGTCAAGCGCGTGATCGACTATAACGTGAAAGTCCGCGTGAAGTCGGACAACACCGGCGTCGATCTCGCGAACGTCAAGATGTCGATGAACCCCTTCGACGAGATTGCGGTCGAGGCTGCGATCCGCCTCAAGGAAGCGGGCAAGGCGGAAGAGATCGTCGCCGTCTCGATCGGTGTCGCAAAGGCGCAGGAGACGCTGCGAACGGCGCTGGCCATGGGGGCGGACCGCGCGATCCTCATCGAGGCCGCCGACACCCCGGAGACGGATATCGAGCCGCTGGCCGTCGCCAAGCTCCTCAAGGCCGTGATCGACGAGGAGCAGCCCGGGCTCGTGATCGCCGGCAAGCAGGCGATCGACAACGACCTCAACGCGACGGGCCAGATGCTCTCGGCGCTGCTGGGCTGGTCCCAGGCCACCTACGCCTCGGAGATCGACATCGACGGCGACAGCGCCACGGTGACGCGCGAGGTCGATGGGGGGCTGCAGACGATCAAAGTGAAGATGCCGGCGATCATCACGGTCGATCTCCGCCTCTGCGAGCCGCGCTACGCGTCGCTGCCCAATATCATGAAGGCCAAGAAGAAGCCGCTAGACACCAAGAAGCCCGAGGATCTGGGCGTGGATGTCGCGCCGCGTCTTTCCGTCGTCTCGGTTGGTGAGCCGCCGGCGCGTAAGGCCGGTGTGAAGGTGAGCTCGGTCGACGAGCTCGTGGAGAAGCTGAAGACGGAAGCGGGGGTCCTCTGATGTCGGTTCTTCTGATCGCTGAAGTCAGCCAGGGCCAGCTCGCGGCGGATGCGACGGCCAAGGCCATCACCGCTGCCAGGACGCTCGGCGACGTAACCGTTCTCTGCGCCTCCGAGGGCTGCGCGGGCGGTGCCTCGAAAGAATGCGCGGGCTTCGAGGGCGTGGCCAAGGTGCTGTGCGCCGATGACGCCATCTACGCCAACCAACTGGCGGAGCCGCTGGCGGACCTCATCGTGAGCCTCGCGGGCGACTACACGCACATCGTGGCCCCCGCGACTGTGGCCATGAAGAACGTGCTGCCACGGGTTGCAGCGCTCCTCGACGTGATGGTGATCACGGACGTTCAGGATATCGCGGACGCGGAGACCTTCGTGCGTCCGATCTATGCAGGCAACGCGATCCAGACCGTGAAGTCGGGCGACAAGGTGAAGGTCGTCTCTATCCGCACCGCCAGCTTCGATGCGGCCGCGACGGGCGGCGAGGCGCCGGTCGAGAACATCTCGGCCGCCGGCGATCCGGGTCTCTCCGAATGGGTCGAGGACAAGGTGGTGGCGTCGGACCGGCCGGAGCTCACCTCGGCCAAGGTCGTCATCTCCGGCGGCCGCGGCATCGGCTCGAAGGAGAACTTCGCCCTGATCGAGAAGGTGGCGGACAAGCTGGGGGCCGCGACCGGTGCGTCGCGCGCCGCGGTCGACAGCGGCTACGCGCCCAACGACTGGCAGGTGGGACAGACCGGGAAGGTCGTGGCACCGGACCTCTACATCGCCGTCGGGATCTCGGGCGCCATCCAGCACCTCGCGGGGATGAAGGACTCCAAGGTCATCGTTGCCATCAACAAGGAC
>JBCCDG010000040.1:0-31750 GCA_039030915.1 Pseudomonadota bacterium
ATGACCCGCACCGCACGAGAGATCTGCCTCGCCCTTGGCGGGCGATGGCACGGTGCCTACGGCACCGCGTGCTGTCCCGCCCACGACAACAGACGGACACCGGCACTGAGCCTTGCCGATGGCCGTGACGGCCGTTTGCTCTTGAAATGCCATGCGGGCTGCGACTTCCGAGACATCATGGAAGCGCTGCGCGACCGTGGTCTCGCTCCTCCGCTTAAGCGGAAATCGTGGCGGCCGGCGCCCGCCAGAAGGCCCTCGTACCTCGCTGACGATGCCCTCGGTGACCCTGCAACGACGCCAGCGCATCGCGAAACCGCCATACGGCTCTGGGATGCGTGCTTGCCGCTCGAGGACACATTGGCGACCGACTACCTCGAAAGCCGTTCCATCGCGCTTCCGCGCGCAAACGCTTTGCGCTTCAGCCCATCCTGCTGGCATGGGCCGCATGCCTGCTCCTACCCGGCGCTTGTCGCGCGCGTGGATCGGGTCGGAGAGGACCGCCCGGTCGGTATCCACCGAACCTATCTCTCGCTTCGCGCGACGAAAATCGCGCACGACCCGGCACGGCTCGCGCTTGGGCCGATCCGGGGCGCAGCCGTGCGCCTCGTTGAGGGGCAGGGGGCACTGCTTATCGCCGAAGGAATCGAGACAGCCCTCTCTGCTGCCGTCTTCGCTGCACCGCCTGGCGCCTCCATCTGGGCGGCCCTGACAGCTTCGGGCCTGGCGGGCCTGATGCTCCCAGCTGCTGGCGGCGACCTCATCATTGCACCCGACAACGACGCTGTAGGTCTCGCCGCTGCGACGGCTCTCGAGGATCAAGCGAGTGCTGCCGGTTGGACCGTCAGCCGTCGAGCGCCCCCGGAGGCCTATGGCGACTGGAACGACGTGGCGCAGTCTGCCGGTGCTGCCGTCGGGGCGAGGCAAGACTGAGACTGAGAGGAAAGCCGGGTCGGGTCCAGGCGCCCCCGGATGGGGGGCGGCAAAGAAAAGGATCCTTCCCATGACCGACCACGCCACCGAAACCGCGCCGACGGGCGCCGCCGTCGAGATAACACTCGACCGGCTGACGCTTTCATCGCTCAACCCGCGCCGCGGCGGCGATCATGCCGATATCGAAGCTCTTTCGTCGAGCCTGCGCACATGCGGCCTCCTGCAGAACCTCGCGGGGATCCGCGACAGCGATGGCTCAGTCGCCATCGTCGCGGGCGGCCGCCGGCTCCGCGCCCTGAAACGCATCGCCGAAGAGGACGGCCTCGACCCTGTCACCGTCTCCGTCCCCGTGGTTCTCGCCGCGGACGAGTCCGAGGCGCTCCGCTGGGCGGGCGCCGAGAACCTCGTCCGCCGTCCGCTCCACGCGGCGGAGGAAATCAGCGCCTTCGCGCAGATGGCCAAGGCCGGCGCCGCGCCCGAGATCATCGCCAGCGCCTTCGGCACGACGGTGCGCCATGTGAAGGGCCGCCTCCGCCTCGCCGGACTGCCGGAGCCGATCCTCGCAGCCCTCGCGGAGGACCGGATCACGCTCGACGTGGCGGCCGCCTACACGGTCACGGACGATCCCGCTCGGGCACTCGCCGTCTTCGGGGAGGTCGACGGGACCTATCTCGGCGGCTACCCGCGCGAGATCCGGGCCCGATTGACCAGCGACGCCTGCCGCCAGGACGACAAGCTCGCCGCCTTCGTCGGGCGTGCCGCCTACGAGGCGGCCGGGGGCGCTGTGCGTGAGGACCTCTTCGGCGAGGAGGTGTATTTCGAGGACGGAGCGCTTGTGGTCCAGCTTGCCGAGCAGAAGCTGGCTCGGGCTGCGGCCGAGCTCGCAGCAGAGGGCTGGGCCTGGGTCAGCCAAGGGCTCGAGCCCTTCGACTACGACGCCGTGCGCGGACGCGTCTACGCGGAGACCCCGGCGGTGCCCGAAGAGGATGCCGTACGCTACGACGACCTCGCCGAGGCGATCGACGGCGGTGCCGCGACTGCCGAGGAGGAGGCCGAGTTTGCCGCGCTCCAGGCTGCCTACGACCGGGAGGTCTACACGCCAGCGCAGAAGGCCGTCGCCGGCGTCCACCTCACCATCGGCTATCGGGGCGAGATCGAGGCCTCCCACGGGATCGTCCGCGAGGAGGAGCTCGAGGCGGCGATTGAGGCCGGGCTCGTGCCGGTGGATCGCCGTCGCCCGTCGACGAAGGAGCGGGCAGGGGAGAAGCCACCCTATTCGGGCGCGCTCGCCGCCGATCTCTGCGTGATCCGCACGGCGGCTCTGCAGTCCGCTCTCCTGGCAAAGCCCGCGCTCGCGCTCGACCTGCTGACCTTCGCGCTCACGGAGGAGCTGGCCGTCGGAACGGATCCGTTGGGCCTCTCGACCGATGCGCCGAAGAACGCGCGCGACGAGGATCCGGGTTTGACGCTGCCAGAGCCGCTCGCCTCTGACCGGGCGCCGCGATCGCCGCTCCGGGGCGCTGCGGCTGCCGAGGCCTTTGCAAGCTTTCGTGCCAAGCCGAAACGGCAGAAGACCGCGTCCCTCACGGCAGCCGTTGCACGGCTCGTCAGCGCGAAGGTCACGCTGGAGGATGCCAACCCGCTGGTGGAGGGGCTCGCGCGCGAGGCGGGCCTCAATGTCCGTGCGGTCTGGACGCCGACGGAGGTCTTCTTCAAGCGGCTCTCGAAGGCGCAGCTCCTCGAGATCTACGACACGGTGATGCAGAAGCCCTCGGGGCGGACGCAGCTGGAGAAGCAGAAGAAGGCCGATGTGGCGCACTGGCTGCATCTCATCTTCGCCGAGGACCCGAAAGGTCCGACGCTTTCGCCTGAGCAGCGTGCCCGGATGAAGGCCTGGCTCCCGGTCGGCATGGCCCCGCTCGCGGAGACGTCGGCGCCGAGGGACGCTGAGGAGGCGGAGTTCGAACCTCCGATGCCCACAGAAGAAGACCCCGGCTCTCTGGCGACTGCCGCTGAGTGAGCCTTCCGGAGCCGCTGCCGCGGCTCCGTTCTTCCATTCGGCCGTGTCCATTACCCCGCCCGGAAGGGCGAAGCGGGTCACCGCTCCAGCACGCGCTTGGCAGACCCCACACGGCCCTTCTCAAAATGAGTTTCGGGCGGCGGACCGCCGGTCCGCCGTCATTCCCCCAACGAGGAGATCACTCCATGAGCTTCAGCATCATCCGTCGACTTCGTGACGATGTCCTGCCCCCTGAGGATGCCCACTGCCTTCCGGGCTTCGAGGAGAACGGCGTCACGTACGAAAGCCACACCTTCTGGCTCGCCGTCGGGCGCCTTGGCTACCGGAGCGGGCCGGACGGCACACTCTTCGTCCGTCACGGGGCCGGGCGACAGAGCCTTGCCCTCAGGCACATGGCCACCGCCGCACTCCTCGCCCTGATCGAGGACGGGCGCCGGCGCGAGGCCTTCTTCCTCGCCTGGGAGCTCTTCGACCAGATCAGGCGGGCCGAGGATCACGCCTGGGCGCAGTTCCGTCAGGCGGTCGTTGACGGACGGGTCAGGAAGACCCGTGCCCGGGGCGGCACGCGCACCCGGCCGCTCTATCGCGTCGAGATCCTCTCCGAGGATCGAACGACGATCCATCTCTAAGGAGGACCCGACATGCCGATCACCGAAAGCAACGGTTCGGCCGTCTCTCCGTACCTCGTCGCGCGCCTCGACGCCGCCAACGATCTTGCCGCGGCGGCGCGCGGCGTCATCGACCGCTGGGCATCCGGCGATCTCGCGGCGGCCGTGCGCGCCCTCGAGCAGGCACTCGATCGCCATGACCGGATCGCGGGTCCAGGCGGATAGGCCCGGGGCGAGGAAAGGCGGGGCAGGGCAGGGGCGACCGATCCCGGCCGCTTCAGAGAAAGGACCAGCCCGATGCCCCGCCCGACCCGCACCGCCGCCCCCGCGGCGAAGCCCCGCCGCGATCTCGCCCAGGAGATCACCGACCAGATCGTCGCCAGGCTCGAGGAGGGCGGCGAACTCCCGTGGCGCCAGCCCTGGAAGACCACGAAGATCGGCCTGCCGCTCCGCCACGAGGGCACCGCGTACAGGGGCATCAATGTGTTCCTCCTCGCCCTCAGCGCGATGGCGCATGGCTACGGCTCAGCCCATTGGATGACGTATCGACAGGCCGCCGAGCTCGGCGGACAGGTTCGCAAGGGCGAGCGCGCGACGACGGTCGTGTTCTACGGCACGGCGCGCGACAAGCGTGCCGACGACGAGGCAAGCGGCGCGGCCTCGTCTGACGAGGACGGCGACCGCCACTACCGCTTCCTCAAGTCCTTCGCCGTCTTCAACGCCTGCCAGATCGACGGGCTCCCCGATCGGTACCGCCCCGCCCCGCCCTCGCTCGATGGCGGCGCCCGCCGACCCGAGCCCGGCGACCCCCTCTTCGCGCTCGCAGAGGCGATGACCGCCGGCCTCGGTGTCGGCTATGCCGAGGGCGGAGAACGGGCCTGCTATAGCCCGGGCGCCGACAGGATCTCGATGCCCGCGCTCGAGCGTTTCGAGAGCGTCGAGACCTATCTCGCGACGCGCTTCCATGAGCACGCCCACGCGACTGAGATCCCGGCCCGCCTCGGTATCGACTACGGCGCGAAAGTCTTCGGCAACGAGGCGTACGCCAAGGGCGAGCTCTATGCCGAGCTGACCTCGGCACTCCTCGGCGCTCATCTCGGCTTCGCGCCGGACCACATCGAAGACCACGCCGCCTATGTGCAGTCCTGGCTGAAGGTGCTGCGCGGCAACAAGCGGTTCATCCTGAAGGCCGCGGCAGACGCTCAGCGCGGCGTCGACTACCTGCTCGAGGCCGCGGAGCGCGGGCGCTCTGCGTCCACGTCTTGCACGGTAGTGGGTGAGGATCCTTCGGGCAGCCGAGCCAAGGCGATGGCCCTGTCTGCCTGACCGCGCGTGTCCGAGTGGGTTGCCCGGATGGGGCAGTCGCGCGCTCGTCGCCGCCGACCGAGTGCTGCATGACACGCGATCATGGCGTCGGGTTCGTGCACGACGTAGCGTTATCGGCAACGCTCTTCTGATTTCCCTGTCGACTGGCGGCCGGTCTCCCATGAGGCCGGCCATTTTCTATCTCAGATGAGAGCGCGCTCTGCCGGGCCATCAGCCAGCGGCGACATAGCCCCGTCGGGCTTTCCTTGCGGCGTGCGCCCGGAGCGCGTCGAGCGCGCTCCCTTCGTCCGCATGCCGCTCCACCCGGACGGTGCCAGGGCTGCCGATGCGGCCCCATTCGCGCAGGAGCGCCCATCCCCCGAAGAGCTCGCCCTGCAGCGACAGCCGATAGAACCGGCGCATGTTCCGCGCCGGCTCGATCCGGTGGAGCCTCATCGACGAGGGAAAGATCTCAGCCTGCATCCTGCCACTCTCTCCATAGTGCCGCTGGAGCCGCAGCCTACCACATCTGGCGTCACCGGCCAGCCTTGTCACGCACATGGAGGCGCCGAAGGAGCCTGTCGAGTGCGTTTCGACCGGTGTCGCGCAGCTCGTCGACCGAGACGGCCATGCGCGGGACGTCAGTCTGTCGGCTCGAGCTTCAGGCGGTTTTGAACGGATTGGCTTGCTCTCCCACCCCTGAAGCCCAGTCGCCCGCCACCCCGGCTCACGTCTCGACCTACGGGCACGCGGAGACCGGCCGCAACCGCGCTCCCGAAGAAATCTCCCCTGTCGGCTCCGCCGCCATTCCTCGCGGAGCAGATTTCCCCGGGCCCGCGGTCCTCCGCGCTGCTCCGGCCGCCCGGCTTTGCCGGCGGTGCTGGCCGGCCCCCGGTCCCCGTCCTGGTCCGACATCGCCGGGGCGACAGGCGCCCTGGCCGGATCAGAGGAGACCAGACCATGCCCGTCATCGGAACCTTCGAGAAGCTCGACGACGACAGCTACACCGGCACGCTCAACACGCTGACCGTCGAGGCCGCCGCGCGGATCATGCCGGCCGACGACAAGCGCTCCGACAAGAGCCCTGACTACCGCGTCTATGTGAGGCGAGCCGAGATCGGCGCCGGCTGGTGCCGAACGGCGCAGGAGAGCGGCCGCGCCTACATCTCGATCTCGCTCGCGGCACCGGAGTTCGGCGCCACGCCGATCTACGCCTCGCTCGTCCAGGTCGATCCGCCCGAAGGCGAGGCCGATCCGGCGATCCCGCGCGGCCGGCAGCACCAGCTGATCTGGAACCCCCAGAACGGCGGCTGAGCCGGTGCGCCCTGCCGGCGCCGCGGACAGCGGCGCCGGCCCCCATGGCGCGAGCGCCGCCGGGACGCGGTGGCTGTCGCCCGTTCACCGCCGGGTCGTACATCCCGATGCCGGCCCTCCCCAGGGACCATTGGCGCCTGTCAGAGCTCCAGAAGCCGTTCGGCGACCGGCGTCGACTGGACGATCGACGAGTTGGTCGCGCCGAAGGGCACGATCCGGTCGATGACGGCCTCCATTTCGGCGACGTCGCGCACATGCGCGCGGGCGACGAAGCAGTCGTCGCCCGAGACCCGGTCGCAGGTCACGATCTGTGGTGTCGCGCGGATCGCCTCGATCATCTTGCCCATCTCGCCGGGCAGCGGTCTCGCGCGAATGAGGACGGTCAGGCCGTAGCCGAGGCGTGCGGGATCGATCCGCGCGCCGTAGCCCGTGATGACACCCCTGTCCTCGAGCCGCCGCACCCGGTCGGCGACGCTCGGCGCCGAGAGCCCCACGCGCCGGGCAAGCTCGGCCCGTGCGATCCGGGCATCGGTCCAAAGCTCGCGCAGGATCGCGGCGTCGATCTCGTCGAGACTGCTCTCACCGGATCGAAAGCCATATTCCGGTTTTGCCTTCGGAAGGGCCCCAGAGTTCCTCGAAAACATATCCATCCTCCATATACACTACCGGTATCGCCTTTCATCATAGCGGCATGACAGAGCACCGCCAGCCACACGCCGCGACTCCGGACCCGCCGGGCGTCATGACCCGGGTGGCCGAGGGTGTCCCGCCGCATGCCTGGTTCGCGGTCTCGGCCGTCTTCCACTATCTCGGGCCAGCCTTCGCGGTGCTGCTCTTCCCGGTCATCGGCGTACTTGGGGTCGCCTGGTTCCGGATCGCCTCGGCGACCCTGGTCTTCGTGCCGATCACCCGGCCCTGGCGCACCTTCCGGAACGCGACACGCAGCGAGCGTCTGTTGCTGCTCGCCCTCGGCGGCTGTCTCGCGGTGATGAACAGCGCCTTCTACCTCGCGCTCGACCGGCTGCCGATCGCGCTCGTCGCGGCCATCGAGTTCGTCGGCACCATCGGGATCGCGCTCTGGGGACTGCGGACTGGGCGCAACACCCTCGCCTTCGCGCTCGCCATCGCAGGGGTGACGCTGCTCATCGACATTCCCTCCCTGTTCGCGGCCGGCGGCCCGGCGCTCACCTCCGATCTCCTCGGTCTCTTCTGGGCGGTGCTGAACGGCGCGCTCTTCGTGCTCTACATCGTGCTCGGGCACCGCATCTCGGAGGGCGACGCCTCGGGCGGCGTGGAGCGGCTCGGAGCCGCGATGACGGCAGCCTTCCTGTTCGTCATGCCCATCGGTTTTCTGCAGGCGCTCGACGCCTTCGGCGCGCCCCTGCTCGTTCTCGCGGGGATCGGCGTCGGCATCTGCTCCTCCGTGATTCCCTATGTCTGTGACCAGCTCGCGATGTCGCGCCTGCCGCGCGCGAGCTTCGCATTCCTGCTCGCCCTCCTGCCGGCGACGGCGACGGTTATCGGCGTCATCGTCCTCGGCCAGATCCCGAGCGTCGTGGACATGCTCGGCGTGGCTCTGGTCATGATCGGCGTTGCGGTCCACCGGCCGGCGAGGATCTGACAGCGCCATCTGGAGGCGCTTGTGTTCAAGGCGCATTCGCCGACCGTCCATCGATCCTCTGCGGTCGGCCAACCATCGGCGACAGGCTCCTGGGCGCGCCGAGAGGCCCCAGGAGCCGCTGTCAGCGTCTGAGGTGGGGCAAGGCGCTGGCACGAAGAGTGCCCATGCCTCCTGGGGCGCTCCTGCGTTCTTTCTGAGGACGTTGAGCGCCAATGAAGGGCGGCGGCTTACGCTACGTGTTCCCCCAATCGAAAACGTCCCCCATTGGAGAAAGCCCAGCCGGCGCCATCGAGGCGCCAGCCGGGCTCGCGCAGTCGCGCGGTGCAGCGCCCGGGACCCGCCGCCGGCGGCCGGAGCGGGGGCCTCCGCACCGACGAGCGCGGCCGCCCTGCGCTCCGCGACGGCGGGGAGGGCAGGGGAGGGGGACTGGCGACGTGTCTCTGGCTCCGGCGTCGCTCTGGCGGCCTCCCCGCCGTCGCTCCGTTCCGGACGTCCGCCCGCGATCGGCGCTTCGGCCCGTCGCTCCGGGTCGCCGGCGGCTACCCAATAACCCGCACATACGACGCGGAAGCCTATCCTCCGGATTGGCTCCAAAAGGGCACGGCCTCAAGGATCGGAAAATCTTCGGCGCCGTCGCGCCGGTGACGAGCGGAGCGCCGATCGGCAGCCGCCGTGAAAGGTGTCGGGATCGCGCGCGGAAGATTTTCCGCCCGGCTTCGCCGGCGCCTTTGGCGTCCTTGACCCCGCACCCTTCTGAAGACCGGCCCCGGACAGTCTCCCGCGCCCGTGCCTGCGAGGGATCCCACCCCAACTCCAGAGGAGCCAGATCATGACCATCGCCCTCGCCGATCCCCGCCTAGCCGAGCCTGCCCTCGTCGAGATCGCCATCGAGCCCGTCACCGGCCTCGGCCATCTCGAGGACGACCCGCGCCATTACGATCCGCGCGACGACGACTGGGATGACCTCTGGGACGACGCAGTGCTCGCCGAGCCAGACCCGGACGACGTTGAGCCCCTGATCGATCCCGACCCCGAGCATCTCGCCTGGCTGCCCTTCTGATCGGCCAGCACCGGACGGCGCCGCCCGCGCGCCGTCCTGCCCCTCAGCCCTCATCCCAGGAGACAGATCCATGACCCTCTCGACCTACGACACCATCGCCCTCTTCGGCCTCACCGAGATCGGTGCCGAGCCTGTCATCGCCGACGACGATGCCCTCACCGCCTTCGGCCGGGAGCTCGCGACCCTCATGACCGACGGGCTCGCCGATCTCGGGCTTTCCGCTCTTGCCCCGCGGCTCGGCGCGAAGCTCGTCTCGCTCGTCCATCGCGAGATCGGCCGGCTCGAGCGCGACGCGGATACCGGCGCCGACGCGATCGCCCGGCTGGCCCGCGAGCAGGACGGCTCCGAGGTCGCCGATGTCGCGCTGCAGGCGACCATGGCGGAGCAGCACCGCCGCGACGCGGTGATCGCGGCCCTCGGGCTGATCCGCGAGGCAGCGGCCGAGGCCTATGCCGCCACGACCGGCGAGACCTGGCAGCCGCGCGCGGGCTCGCGCAGTGGGCCGCGCGTCACCGCCGCGCAAATCGACGCCCGTGAGATGGCCGCCGCCCGGCGGCGCGCCCGTGAGGTGGCGCTCAACCCGCAAGGTCCGCGCATCGCCGTCACCGGCGACACCGGTGCCAGCGATCCGTCGCTGATCTTCGACACGCTCGACCGGATTCGGGAGCGCCATCCCGATATGGTGCTCGTGACCAAGGGCGCGCGCGGCGCCGAGGCCATCGCCAGCCGCTGGGCCGCGACCCGACAGCTCCCCCAGATCGCGGTCGCCCCGGATTGGTCGGGCGCGCGCCGGGCGGCCCCCTTCAAGGCGAACGACGAGATCATCGCGATGAAGCCCATCGGTGTCGTCGTCTTCGGCGGCAACGGCGTCGCCCTCAACCTCGCGCAGAAGGCCGAGCGGGCGCGCATCAAGGTCTGGCAGGTCCAGCCCCGAGCGGCCGCCGCGGCGTGAGCCGGCGTTTGACCCAGACGCACAGCCCGGTGCCTTCCCGGCGCCGGGCTCGCGGTCGGACCCGTGCCTATGTCGGTGGTCGCATCAGTTGCCGTGACCTCGCCTCGATCGCGGAATCGATCCGCTCAAGGCTGCGCTGAGGACATCCGGACATCGCGATGTTGGAGTCCATCGGTCGGCATCGCTCGGGGCACGGGGCCGTTCACGTCCAGAGCAGACTGAAACGGGAGCGCATTCGGTTCCCCGGGATCTCTCACGGGATCGTCGATTTGCAATCGGCTGGGTCCGCGCCATGCTCGCATGCAGGATGCAGCACACCGGTTCTCTCAAGATTGCCCGTCCCACGCGCCGACAGGCCATCGTCGGCGCCCTCTCTGCGTGCGCCGCGCCGGGGGCTCCCGCGCGCAGCGACGGCCAGTTCGACACCGTCCTCCGTGCCGCCGATGCGCTCGATCAACTCCGGGCCATCGTGATTGCCGGGCCGGACGGGATCCTCGCCGAACGCGCCGTTCGGGGCCCCGGTCTCGACCGGCCGGCGAACGTCAAGTCGGTCTCGAAGACCATCGTCGCGCTTCTCACCGGGATCGTGATCGCTCGCGGCGCGCTGCCGGGCGTCGGGGCGACCCTCGGCGAGGTCGCGCCGAGCCTGATCCCGCCGAATGCGGACCCGAGGGTGGCCGAGATCCGGCTTGCGGATCTTCTCACCATGCAAGCCCGTCTCGAGCGGACCTCCGGTGCCAACTACGGCGGCTGGATAGCGAGCCCGGACTGGGTGGCCGATGCGCTCTCGCGGCCGATGGTCGCCGAGCCTGGCGCGCGCTTCCTCTACTCGACCGGCAGCTTCCATGTGCTCGGCGCGGTTCTCGCCGAGGCGACCGGCCAGACCCTGCTCGCTCTCGCCCGCGACTGGTTGGGCGATCCGGTCGGCATCGAGATCCCCGCCTGGACGCGTGACCCGCAGGGCCGCTTTCTTGGCGGCAACAACATGGCGCTCACGCCGCGTGCGCTTGCGCGGATCGGCCAGTGCGTGCTCGCCGGCGGCCGGTGGCAGGGCAGGGCGGTGATCCCGGGGGCCTGGCTCGCCCGGTCCTGGCAGGCGCGGACCCGCTCGCCCTGGTCGGGCCATGCCTACGGCTACGGCTGGTTCCTTGCAGAGCTCGGCGGCGAACCCGTCCGATACGCCCGCGGCTATGGCGGCCAGATGCTCTACGTGCTCCCGGACCGCGGCCTGACCGTCGCGATCACCTCCGACACGGCCGGCCCGGAGCGGGGGATACTTCTCGGAGCTCAACCGGCTCCTGACCGGGGCGATCCTGCCGGCGCACGGTTGAGCCGACGAGGGATGTCGCAGCTGCGCGTTGCGCGTCGGATCGAGCCCACCGGGCACGGGCGCCTCCGTCTCTCCACCCACGAGACCAACCTTGCCGCAGTGCGGGCCCTCGCCCCGATTCGGGGTGGAGCCCCGCCGGAGAGCGATCCACCGGCCGCTCCCCCGTCCTCTGCGAGGCCGGGTCCCCTCAGGATTTGGGGCAAACCCGAATCACATTGCTGCGCAACGCGAACTTGTTGAGGAATTACTATTCGGGAATTCAATGACATAGCCGCGCGGAGTGCCCTTTTCTCAATTGGCAGCATCGGGCATTCTGGTTTGAGAGCGGGCTCCCGAGCGGGTCTCTGACCGTCTGCGTGCTGCCCCAGGGCAGCAATCGCCCCTGCATGAGCCAATTTCGCTGCCCCTGGGCAGTTTTGACCGCGACCCTGCTCTGTCACGCTGCCGTGGGGCATTTTGGTGCTGCCTCCTGGCAGCTTTCGGCTGCCAGGGGGCAGCCGGCGATTCAGGCTGGTTTAAGTTGCTGTGATCGTTACTAACTTTCAGATGTGCTGGGAAGGAACCAGAGAGTGGATGTGGGCAAATTGTCGCAGTAAGCAATTGTGCCTTTGATGCCGTCCGGCGATTTCAATCTGTTAACAACGCTTTGCTCTGCGACGAGCCTCTATTTTGAGCAGAGGAGCGGATAAATTCGTGAATTGGCCGAACGTGTTACCAGCGGCATCCTGATCACTGCCACCCAAGCCTTTGTGATGAGGATATCAGATAGGAACACACCCCATGACACAGTCGAAGTCCCCCGGTTCGGTTGTCGTCGGTGCGCGTATTCCCCGTGAATCCCGTGAAGCGTTTTGTAAGATTTATGGTCGAGAGGGACCCTCGAAGGGCCTCTCTTCCGTCATCGATCTGGTGCTCGCTTCCGGCTGCCAGAACATCGATGAGCTGGCCGGCCGGCTCAGCCTCGCCCCGCCCAGGGGCGTGAGATCCGACGAGGTTCGGCGCCGTTTTCGCCTCGTCATTTCCGATGGAAGCAAGCGGAAAACCGAGCCGGACGAGGACGCCTGAGCGCGTCCAGGACGCCGCTGCGCGCGCGCATCAGGCGTCCAGGACTGACCCCATTGATGAACCCCCAGCCCCTGAAGCAGCGCGTCGGGGCGACAAGAAAGGTATGCCGGAATGACAGATCCACGACCTCCAGAGACGCCCCCGAGGCCCGACGACGACTGCGTGCGGATCACGCTCCGCATCGATCGCGCGGTCTTCGCGCGGCTGCCGCAGGGCCGCACGAACACCGAGACGGCGCGCTTCGCGCTGATCCGCGCGGCAGATACGAGCGATCCGTCGTCCGTCCTCGAGGAGCGCCTCGCCGCGCTCTCTTCTATGCTCAGGGCGGCGCTCGCCGACACCGCGGCGATGGCTCAGGGCTTGCGGCACGACGCCCAAGACCATCGCGCGACTGCCGCCGCGAGCCTCGACGCCCTCGCCAGGAGCGTCCACGCCCTGGCCCTCGAGGTCGCGCGGATCCGCGCCGACACGGCCGGCCTGATGCACGCGCTCGGTGAGCGTGTCGATCTCACTTCGGATGAGGCGCGCAGAGTTATGGTCAATGCGAAGGCTGAGAGCGAAGGCACGGCGACTCGCGCGCTGGAAGCAAGTCTTACAGCCGTGAGCGCGCTCTCAGGACCGTCACGCGTGGACAATGGCGGCAGCGCAAGCGGTGCCAGGGAGGCAGTGCTGAACGGCACTGACCGCGTGATGGCCCCCGCTCAGCCGACCGGCTGACACGATGGCCCGGCAGCGGAACCGACGCTTCGAGTTCACGGATCCGTTCTCGCGCGGGCTCGATCTGCTGCGCCTGCAGGCCCTCGTGCAGGGGCGGAGCGTCGCGCTTCTGTCGGGGATCGTCTTCGTCCTCTGCGTCTTGGGCGTCGTCGGCTCGCTCGCCCTCACCACCACTGAGCAGACGCTTCTCGGGGCGGGGCGATGGTACCTGTCCTGGTTTTGGCACGACGTGCTGGAGCTCGATCCGTTCGGCCTCCAGCTCACCTCGCAGCGGGGCGAGGCGCTCTGGGCGACGGACCGCATCCGCGCCGATCCCTGGCATATCGAGAAAGGGGCGATGGTTCTCAACCGAACGCTGATGGCAGCCGGGATCGCGCTCGGGCTCAGCACACCGCTTGCCCTTTTCATCTTCGCGGGCGCCTACTGGCAGGGAAGGCGGGCGACGGCAGACCGTCTCGCGCGCGGCCAGGAGGTCGTCGAAGCTGCCGTGCTGGCGCGTCTCGTGCGTCGGCGCGGTGCGAGATCGAGCTTCCGGATCGGTCCCGTGCCGATCCCGGAGAGCGCGCTCAACCGCAATGTTCTCTTTCTGGGGACAACCCAGACCGGCAAGTCGCTGTCGCTGCGCCGCTGGCTTCGCGAGATCGAACGGCGCGGCGATATGGCCGTCGTCTTTGACAAGGTCGGCGACTTCACCGAAGGCTTCTTCGAGAGCGAACGCGGCGACGTTCTGCTCAATCCGCTCGACCGGCGCTGCCCGCACTGGTCGCCCTGGGCCGAAATTCGCGACGATTCCAAGGCGATGCGGATCGCCCGCTCGCTCATCCCGAGCGTGCTGGGCGAGAACAATTTCGTCCACGCGGCGGCGCAGGACCTCTTCGCGGCCCTCCTTACCCGCGTCGGCCGGATGCCCGACCGCTCGCTCGAAAAACTGCTGCTGATCGCGCTCACCATGGGCCGCGCACAGAAGGCGGAGCTGCTGCGCGGCAGCTCGGCCGCGAAGCACTTCGAGGGCGAACACCGGTCGGGGCACGATGTCGATGCGACCATGGCGGTCTTCACCCAGGCGCTCCGGTTTCTCCCAAAGGGCTCCGGCGGCGATGCCGACTTCTCGATCCGGGACTTCCTAGCCGGCACGGTTGCAGACCTGGAACGTGGCAGCAGAGGGCGCCGTCGGTGTGCCCAGGGAGAGCGGCCGCCCTGGCTCTTCATTGCATCCAACCAGCGTCAGCTGCCGGCGTTGAGGCCGCTCCTCTCGGTTCTGCTCGACGCCGTCGCCGACACGATCCTCAGCCTGCCGCCGAACCGCGACCGGCGCCTCTGGCTGATCCTCGACGAGGTCCAGTCGCTCCAGAAACTGCCCTCGTTGCCGCCGCTTCTCACCGAATGCGCGAAGTACGGTGCCTGCGTCTGCGTGGGGCTCCAGAACATGGGCCAGCTCCGCGCAGCCTATGGCCGGGACACCGCCGAGACCGTCCTCTCGCTCTTCAACACGAAAGCCTTCTTCCGGATGCCGGAGCCCGAAACGGCGGCCTGGGTCGAGCGCTCGATCGGCAACGCGGTGATCGAGCATGTCCATGAGGGCATGCGCTACGCCACCTCCTCGACCATGGACGGCGCGCAAATCTCGATGTCGCGCACCACAGAACCGATCGTCATGGCGGGCGATATCATGCGCCAGCCCGACCTCCATCTCTACCTCATGCTCCCCGGCGACTGGCCTGTCGGGCGCATCCAGCTCGCCTTCGATCAGCGTCGGGATTCGCCGCCGCCGCGTGCGCCGGCCCTTCTCCGACGGGCGCAAGACCAGACGATCTTCCACGCGCTCGAGGCAGCCGGGTGGAGCCCGGTGGTGCCGTCAGCGGACATGGACGATCCGGCCACGCTCTCGAATCTGGCGCGCGCCACGGCGGCGTCCGCGGATTATGGCGTGGCAAGCGAGGGCCCCGATGCGCCGTCCTCGTCACCCGCCCGAGACCACGCGGCGTTGGAAAAGGAGGAAGAGAGAAGCGAGAAGAAGAGGGTGACGGGTGCCGCTCAAGGCGCCGGCCAGGCGCCCGGCTTGGAGGGCACGCAGGGCCGGTTGAGTGGATCTGCGAGTCGCAAAGCGCCGGCAGTGGACGACGCATCGGGTGGCGCAGTGGCCCCGCTCGAACGACCCCCCGCAGCCCGGGGAGCGGCCCCGCCTGCTGACGAACAGGCGGACTTCCTGGGCCCCCTTGCGCCCCCGCCGCGCCGGAAACCTTCAGTCTCCGAGCACCCCGACGATCCGCCGTTCCTGCCCTTTGCCGACGGCGATGTGGCGCCGACGCGGCCTCCGGCTGAGCCGAAGGAGCGCCGTTGATGCTCTCCATCGGCGCGGTCGCAGCCCCCGGCCAGGCCGCCCGCTACTTCGACAAGGACGACTATTACACCCGCGATGCGGAGAGCCCGAGCGCCTGGCTCGGTGCCGGCGCAGCGACGCTGGGCTTGAAAGGCGCGGTCGACAAGGCGGCTTTCGAGGCGCTGCTCGAAGGCCGGGTGCCGGGCACGGAACAGCGCCTCGGCTACGAGAAGGACGGCGTCTGGAAGCATGTCCCGGGCTGGGATCTGACCTTCTCCGCCCCGAAATCCGTCTCGATCCTCGCCGAGGTGATCGGTGACCGCCGGCTCGTCGCCGCGCATGATGCGGCGGTCGCGGCCTCGATCGCGAAGATCGAGCGCGCGCTCGCGACGACCCGCTACAATGCGAAGGAGGGACTCCGGTTCGAGACGACCGGCAACCTCGTCGTGGCGAGTT
Source organism: Pseudomonadota bacterium (assembly GCA_039030915.1). Lineage (GTDB taxonomy): Bacteria > Pseudomonadota > Alphaproteobacteria > Rhodobacterales > Rhodobacteraceae > Thermohalobaculum. The sequence goes on from JBCCDG010000040.1 coordinate 15,699, forward strand.
TCCGGCACGATCTGAGCCGCAACCAGGACCCACAGCTTCACACCCATGCTGTGGTCGTGAACATGACAGAGAGCCCGCGCGGCTGGCGGAGCGTCTACTCGAAGCCGTTCTTCGACGCGAAGCTCGAGGTCGGTCTAACCTATCGCCAGGAGCTCGCCATGCAGGTGCGCGCGCTCGGCTACGAGGTCGAGCGCGGTCCCAAGGGGCTCTTCGAGATCCGGGGTGTCGACCCGGACATCATGCGGGACTTCTCGTCGCGGCGCGCAGAGATCGAGGCGAAGCTCCGCCAGTTCGGCATCGGTCCCGGAGCCGCGACGGCTGAGGTCTCCGCGCGGGCGGCGCTCGCGACGCGGGCCAAGAAGTCCGCGATCTCGCGCGAGGAGGCGGCCCTGATCTGGGATCGGGCCCTTGGCGAGGACGCTTGTCAGAGTCTCGAGGCGCTGCGGTCGGCGGCGGAGCAGCGTGCGGCGCTCGCGCCTGCGGGCGTCACCGAGGATGCGGAGCGCCGTGCGGCCGACCGGGTGCTGGCCACCGCGGTTGAGACCCTTGCCGAGCGCGATGCGGCCTTCTCGACCGAGCGCCTGATGGCGACCGCGAATGCGCTGGCTGTCGGGCGCACACGCGAGCCATTCCTCCGCGCCGCGCTCGACCGGGCCCTCGCGAAGGGCGATCTCGTCGGGCGGCAGGTGCGCGAGGCGGATGTAAAGGCCCGCGCCGATGTCGAGCGGGCAGGGGTCGCCACGGCCCGCGCCCAGGCGGCCGAGCGGCGTCTGATCGAGCGTGAACATGCCGGGCGCAACGCCATGACCCGCGTGGCTGGGCCTCGTCACGCGAAGGAGATCCTCGAAGTTGCGGAGGCAAAAAGTGCGGCTGCGGGTCATTCCTGGACCGAGGATCAGCGCTGCGCAACGCTCGGACTGCTCGGCTCGCGCCACCGCGTCCATGCCGTCCAGGGGCTCGCCGGCACCGCCAAGACGACGACCGTGCTCGCGACCTATGCCGCCGCCACCGAGCGCAGCGGGCGCCGGATATTGTCGCTTGCGCCGACGGCCAGCGCGGCCGAGACGCTCGGGCGGGCGCTCGGAAAGGAGGGCACGACAGTCGCGCGGTATCTGAGTTCGATCAGAGCCGAGAGGGCAGGGGGCACCCGCGCGCTTTCCCGGCAGCTCGATGTCTGGGTCGTCGACGAGGCTTCGATGCTCGCCACGCGCGATCTCTCCCGGCTCCTCAAAGCGGCCGAGACGCAGGGCGCGCGGCTCGTTCTCGTGGGCGACGCGCACCAGCTCGGTTCGGTCGGCGCTGGCCGCGGCTTCGACCAGCTGCAGCGCGCCGGGATGGTCACCGAACGGCTCGAAGAGATCGTCCGGCAGTCGAACCCGGCGATGAAGGGCGCGGTCGAAGCGGCCTTGAAGGCGGAGGCCAAGACAGCGCTCGGCACGCTCGAAGCGGCGGGCGGTGCGGTCGTGGAGGCGGCTGAGATCGAAGGTCGTGTCGCCGCCGTTGCGGACCACTGGCTCGCGCTGTCGCCGAACGAGCGTGCCGGGACCATCGTGATCGATCCGAGCCGGGAGGGGCGCGAGGCGGTGAACGCCGCGATCCGCGAGGGGCTCCTGCGCGATGGCACGCTCGGTGGCACCGCGCTCGAGGGCACACGCCTCGAGAAGGAAAGTCTCACGGTCGCCGAGGCCCGACAGGCCCAGAACTACGCGAAGGGCGACGTCGTGCTCATGCGCCGGGATCTGCGCTTCGGCATGGAGATCTGGCAGAAGGGCACCTATGCCGCCGTGCTGAGTGCCAACCGCGCCGAGAACCGGCTCAGGCTGCGGCTGCCGAGCGGGCGCGCCGTCTTCTGGAACCCGGCCGAGAAGGGCGCGAGCAAGGCCGAGCTCTTAAAGCCTCGGGAGGCCGATCTCCGCGTCGGCGACCGCATCGTCTGGACCCGGAACGACCGCGATCGCGGGCTCGCCAACGGCCGCGTCGGCACCGTGCGGGAGATCGACCAGACTGCTCAGACGGCGACGGTCCGCTTCGGCGAGCGCGCCGTCGCGCTCTCGATGACGGACCCGGCGGATAGCCACTGGCGCCACGCCTATGCCGAGACGGCCCATGCCGCTCAGGGCCGGACGGCGGACCGGTTGATCGTCCATGCGGAGGCGTCGCGCATCAATCTCGTCAACCGGGCCTCGTTCTACGTCGCGCTCAGCCGCGCAAAGGAATCTGGCGTTGTTGTCACAGATTGCCGCGCAGAGCTGGCAGCCGCCGTCGCTGCTCGTGCCGGGCGGAAGGAAACCGCGCTCACGGGCCGGGAGACGGAGCGTGCGGCAGCGCGGCCGACCCGGTCCGTCTCGCCGCTCACGCGCCTTGGCGAGATCGCGTCCGAGACCATCGCGCGCGCCGCGCGGGCGACGCGCACAGGGATCGATGACGGAGACCGCGCGCGGCGGGATGCATTCGAGGCGGCGCGTGATCGTGCCGATGCAGAGTGGCGGCGCATGTCGCCAGCAGCGCGGCGCGAGGCTGAGCGCGACCCCCTCAGCATCCACTGGCGGCCGCTGGAACAGCGCCTCGACGCACAGGCCGGGCAGGAGCGGCGCGAACCGGCGGTGACCGTCGAGTGTCCGCGGGACGAGCGGGCGCGCGACCGGGAAACTGAGCGGCAGCACCCTGCCCGGAGCGTCGAGGAGCTCTTTCGGCGCGACGCAGCCGAGAAGACGCGGGAAGCCAAGGCGCCGCAGCCCACGCCGAAGCAGGATCGTGGCTTCGAGCGATAAGGCGCTGCTTTTTGGCCCCTCCGAAAGACCTGCGACTGTCGGCTCCGAGCCAGTTCTCGAGTTCGGCACGATGCCGCGAACGGCAGCTTCGACCGACTTCCGAGATAGGCAAGACTGGAAGATACAGCGCGCCATGTACGGCGAGGCCCAAGCGTAATGGGGCTCACTTGAGGCCACGCACGACCTTAATCGCGCCCTCCGGCACAAGCCTCGGGTGGGAACGCTGTAGGGTGCTCAGACTAACGCAACACCGCCGGAAGACCCGACCAGATGTCCCGAAACCCGCCGTCTGGGAGGTGAGAGGATCCGTAAGCGGGCGCTTATGGCCGGTAGGGTAAGCGCGCGACGGATGGCCCCGGCGCGCGTCCCTCCCCATTCCTCTGAGGGCCGGTGGCATCTCCGCCGGCGGATTGTGTCACAGGAGGCCAGAATGACCAGAACCATCTTCACTGCCGCATTCCTTGCGGCTCTGACCGCGCCTGCGGCGTTCGCCATGGAGCCCGTCGAAGGTGCGATGCTCGGAACGAAGCCGAGCGAGATATCGGCGGCGCTCGGCGAAAGCGGGTACACCATGACGAAATACGAGCGCGAGAGAGGGCGCATCGAGTTGACGGCGGTCAAGGAGGCGCGCCGGGTCGAGGTCTATCTGGACCCGGCCAGCGGTGCGGTCACCCGCGTCGAGGAGTATCGCCGCGGCGGGTCCTGGCCGCTGCCGGGTGCCGACGACGGCGAGATCCGCGCCGGGCTCGAAGCCGACGGCTACGAGATCGTGAAGTACGAACGCGAGCGTGGCCGCATCGAGGTCTATGCGGACCGCGACGGGCGGCGCTGGGAGCTGAAGATCGACCCGCGCGACGGCCGGATCGTCGAGGTCGAGGCGGAGGACGACTGATGGCCGGCTTGGAGGGGCAGGCAGCCGAGAGGGAGGTCCCGCGCTGGGACCCGCTCGTGCGGCTGACGCATTGGGGCATCGCCGCGGCGGTGCTCCTGAACGGCCTCATCACCGAGGAGGGCGGACAGGTCCATGTCTGGATCGGCTATGCCGCTTTCGCGATGTTGGCGCTCCGGCTTGTCTGGGGCGCCATCGGGACCGGCCCCGCGCGCTTCTCTGCCTTTCCGCCCAGCCTGTCTGCCGCGCGCGCGCATGTCGCCGACATCCTGTCCGGCCGGCGGCGGACGCATCGCTCGCACAATCCGCTCGGTGCGCTCATGGCTTACGCGCTCTGGGGCACGCTTGCGGTGGTGACGGTCACCGGTATCGCCATGGCCGGCTCGCCCTTCGCGCCAAGAGCCGGCGACGATGTGCGCCATGAGCGCGTCGCCGTCGCCGGTGACCATGGCGAGGAGGACGACGAGCACGAGGGCGCGGAGGACGAAGCCGGCGAAACGCTGGAAGAGGTTCACGAGGCGGCGGCGAACCTGCTCCTCCTCCTCGCGGCCCTGCATGTCGGCGGTGTCGCGCTGGAGAGCCGGGTGTCTGGTCGAAATCTTGTGCGCCCGATGGTGAAGGGATCGTAATGCCCTGGCGTCTACCTTCCCAATGGAGCAAGGCATTGGGCGGTCGCAGGGCGACTGCCCTCGCGCTGATCCTGGCATTGCAGGCGATGGCGGCAGTCTTCTTCGTCGGTGATGTCGTCGCCGATGTGACGTTCGAGGGTGTCGATCTGCACCTCGTGCTCGAGGCGGTGGTCGCCTTCGCGCTCATTCTCGGTGTTGTTTTCGGTGCCTTCGAGATGCGCCGGACCCTCGAACGGGCCGAGCGGAGCGACACCGCTCTCTCGGCGGCCCGCGGCGCGATGACCGACCTGATCGAGACCCGGTTCGCCGAGTGGGGCCTGACACCGGCGGAGAACGAGGTCGCGCTCCTCGCGCTCAAGGGCTTCGATGTGGCTGCAATCGCCGGGTTGCGCGGCGCAGCCTCCGGAACGGTCCGGGCGCAGCTGGCCCGCGTCTACGCCAAGTCCGGTGTCGCCAGCCGCGCTGAGTTGCTCTCCATCTTCATGGACGACCTTATCGCGGCCCCTGTCACCAAGACCCCCGCCGATGCCGGGCCGGCTCAACACCATCCGCGCGATCGTTGAACACGGCTGTCACTTGGTCATGCACCGCACGCCTGATGCGATGGGGTCTTTGCCAGGCCATCGGGGGATGGCTTTGAACGGTCACTTGGCAAAGAGCACTTTGAGTGCCGGGCAGTCGTCCCCCTGATCGTCGCACGCCTGTACCAAGTTGACGAGCGCTGCTTCGATCTCCTGCAAGTCTGCGATGCGTGCCCGGACATCAGCAAGGTGACGTTCGCTGAGACTTCGAACCTCCCAGCATGATTGGGTTGTCGTGCTCGACAGGTCGAGCAAGGCACGGATATCGCCGATGGAAAATCCCAGATCCCGACAGCGGCGGATGAAGCGCAGACGGGCAATCGCAGCCTCGTCATAGAGCCGCCGCCCATTGGCATGCCGGTCGGCTTTGGGGACGATCCCCTCACGCTCATAGTAGCGAATGGTCTCGATGGTCACGCCACTGTGTTTCGAGGCCTCGCCGATGGTGCGCATTTTCCCTTGATCCTGTAGCCGCTACAGCATGCAAGATTGCACCATGCGTGCCGAGAAGCCTATCCGTGAACTGGAGCCTGCCTGGATAACCCCGGCGTTAGGGCTGGCGTCGCTCCTTTCGGTGGCGGCGGCGTCCTGCTGTGTCTTGCCGATCGGGCTGACGATCCTCGGCCTCGGCGGAACGTGGCTGACGGTGCTTGGGCCATTTGTTGAACACCGGGCGCTCATTCTCGTAGGCGTCAGCGTTGCTCTGACAGCCGCATGGGGGACGCTTCTCCTCCGGCCAGGCGCTTGCCCGCGGCGCAGGCGAACGGGGGTGATCCTTGCCCTTGTCTGCACGATGCTCTTTGCAGCAGCGGTGACCGCGCCTCTCTGGGAGCGCGATGCCATGCGGGCCATGTGGTCGTACTGGACGCAAAGGTCATGAGCCGCCGCCTGCTCCGCATCGGCGCGGCTGGATCGGTTGTGGTGGCAATCTGTTGCTTCACGCCCGTCCTGGCCGTTCTGCTGGGCGCGGTCGGTCTTTCGGCGATGGTCGGCTATCTCGACGTCGTGCTCCTTCCGGCACTGGCGATTTTTCTTGGTCTCACGGGGTACGCGCTTTGGACACGCAGCAAGACGGGATAATTCTCCAATCGACGATCACCTGTCCCGAGTGCGGGCATGTCGAGGCAGAGACCATGCCGACGAATGCCTGCCAGTGGTTCTACGACTGCAAGGGATGCGGGGCCGTTCTGAAGCACCTTCCCGGCGACTGCTGCGTCTACTGCTCCTATGCCACGGTGCCCTGCCCGCCGATCCAGGCTGGTGATCGCTGCTGCGGCTAGGGCCACCGTGTCGTCAGCTGTCCGACCGCATCGTCAGTTCCGGAAGATCGACTGCCGCATACGGCATTGTACCCGAAAAGGACGTCAGCGCCGCGATCGTGTTGAATGAGAAAGACGTCGTAGGCCTCCCTCGCGCCTTCCAGCACCTTCCCCGATGAGCTGTAGGGGATGTCCAGCACCGCAAGACCGAGCGCGTCCGGTTGCTCGTCCAGAAGATGGTGGATGTCGGCCGGTGGCACTTGCCCTTCGATCACGTAGCCATTGGTTTCGTCCGTATGGCAGGAGACCATCTCCGGTGGGATGCCCTTCTCCACTCCTTGTGGTGGAATCGAAGGCGCCCGTGTTGATTAAGTCCAAAGGTACAGGAGTTCAGTCCTCGAGCACCTTGCGTCGTTCTTCGAACTCGGTCTTGTCGATCTCACCGCGAGCGAAGCGCTCCCTCAGGATTTCGAGCGGTGTGTTCTGCCTGCTGTCTTTACGAGAACCGGCAGGCGCGCCCATCCACCGAACGACGAGAACGACCACGACGGCAACGAGCGCTAGGAAGACCAGCGTCATGAGCGGCCCCATGAACCAGCCATGCCAGGGGCCGCCCCAGTGGCCAGGCCCCCACGCAGGCCCAGTGCCTTGCTGTGCCTGCGCGCCGGTGGCGGCCAGTGCGCATAGGAGCGTGGCAACGCCGGTCTCTTTCCAAGCCATCACTGGTACCTCACTGTTCGGTTGCGGCGGGCGGAAAGCCTGCCCTCATGAAGGCGATGATCTTCCAGATGTCATCCTCACTGAGAGCATCCCGGAAGGTCGGCATGTCGGTGTTGAAACGCTCGCCGCCGTCAGAGATCGACCACAGGAGATATTCGTCCACCGCCATCGGCATGCGCACCATGTAGGAAAGCAGCGCCGGTGATGGGGACAGCGAGCGGCCAACCTCACCGTCGCCCATGCCGGTCGTGCCATGGCATGACGCGCAGTTGGCCTCGTAGAGCGCGCGACCTTCCGCCACGGTGTTCGTCGTTACCTGAACCGTGCTGCGCGCCCCGCGATAGGTCGTGGGCACGCCTTCGTTCATGAACGTCCAATGGCGCAGCATGCGTTGGCGTTGCCCTGGCCCCATGTGTTCCGGGCGCCAGTGGTCACGATGCATTCCGCTCGGGTTCCATTGATCCATGCAGCAACCTGGCATCGTCTGCTGCGCAGGCGCCGAGAGCGTGCCGGAAAGCACGAGGGCCGCCGCCGTAGCGATGATCGTTGATCCTTTCATATCTTCGTCCCTCTGTGATTTCGCCTGCCGAACATCGTCCGTGTCAGGTCGCATGAATGCTCTTGTGGGGTTCCGCTGCTGCCCTGCGCTCACGCAAAGCCTGGGCGACGATCTGGAACGAAGACCAGAGAAACAGCCCGGCCATGACGCCGGCGACGATAACGTCCGGCCAGCCGGACGCCGTGCCCCAGACCCCGAGGGCCGCCATCATTACCGCAACGTTGCCGATTGCGTCGTTGCGCGAGCAGAGCCAGACCGAGCGGACATTGGCGTCGCCGTCCTTGTAGCGCACCAGCAGCGTCACACTCGCCAGGTTTGTCAGGAGGGCAAGAAAGCCGATCACGCCCATGATCTCTGCCTGCGGCACGCCGAGGAAGAAGACATGATACACGGTGGAGCCGAACACCCAGATGCCCATCAGCGCGAGGCTGATCCCCTTGGCGAGCGCGGCGGTGGTGCGGACAGCGACCGATGCGCCGATCACCGCAAGCGAGATGCCGTAGGTTAGCGCATCGCCGAGGAAGTCGAGCGCGTCCGCCTGCAGTGCCTGCGATCCGGCCAGTTGCCCCGCCGCCATCTCGACCGCGAACATCGTCGCGTTGAGCGCGATGACGATCCAGAGGCGCTTCCTGTAGGCGTCCGAGAGCCCCTCGAAGGTGGCGTTCGACCCGCAGCATCCGCTCATGAATTTGCCCTTCTGTCGTCTCAGAGGGCAAGATACGATCTCTAGTAGCTAGAGGTTCAAGGGGTAAATCATGCTTTCCATCGGCGCGCTCGCGAAGCGAACCGGGGTCAAGGTGCCGACGATCCGGTACTACGAGCAGGCCGGGTTGCTCGACGAGCCCGAGCGCACATCCGGCAACCAGAGGCGTTACAGCGAGCGTGATGCAGAGCGTTTGGGGTTCATCCGCCACGCCCGCGACCTCGGCTTCCCGATCGAGGCCATCCGGGAACTGATCGATCTCGGCGAGCATCCCGACCGTCCCTGCCACGATGCCAACCGGATCGCAGATGAGCAGCTTGCCGCCGTCCGTGCCCGCATCTCGCGCCTAAGGCGGCTGGAGACAGAACTTGAGCGCATCGCCTCGGGGTGCTCGGCCGACACCGCCGGACGCTGCTACGTCCTCAACGCCCTCGCCGATCACTCACTTTGCGAGAGTGATCACGGTTGACTGGACGTGCCACGCCGCCATCCTGAGAGGAGGCGCTGTTTCTCTACGTGCTCGTCATGACCATCAGGGATGTCGTCGACGCGTACTTCACGGGGACCTTCCCCTATGTCTATGATGTCCAGAAGGGCGAACCCGCGATCCCGGAGAGACGGCAGGCGCCGCCAGACATCTCGTAGGGCGGCGCCTATCGCACCGCGCTCAGGGCCTCTGGCTCCGATGGCGCGACCGCCACTCGTCCCAGTCAATCGGCGTGGATCGGACGCTTTCGATCTCATCGAGATCGATCTTGGGATGACTGACGAACAGGACGATATTGTGGCAGGTCCATCGAGCGGACGGAGCGATGATCCCGTCGAAGCCGAGGAAATAGGCGGCGTCGGCAATCTCTTGCGTCCTAAAGTAGAGCATTTCCTGATAGCGTTTGGCCTCAACACCCAGCATTGCCAACGCGTCGAGATCGGCGAAGACGAGCGTGTCTCCTGTCTTGACCCTGAGTTCGTGAAGCTCGTGCTGCATGCGCGAGGGAAAGACCGGCTGGCCGCGAGTAAGATGAAAATGGATCTCGGCTAGCGCGCCGTCCGGCTCCTGGGCGCCGTAGAGGACCGAGAGACTGGCCGGGTTCCAGCGACCGGCGCTGCGCGACCCATCCAAAACATCCCGACCGGTGCGGACGACACGCCACATCGGACCTGCGTACGGCACGCCTTCGATCTGCTCCAAAGCGTCCAGCAGTCGGTCGTCGCGGCTTCGCCGTCCGTCGGTCATTCAGAGATAGACCCCGTCGTCGAGCCGCTCGATCACCTCGAGGACCTCGCTCGTGCGGCCCTCCATGATGAGGTCATAGGCCTTGCCCCCGTCGAGCTGGGGATGGGGCGCCTGCAGCCACAGCCGCACTTCGGCCGGCTCGTAGAACTCGGCGAGCCGATCCGCGACATAGTTGAGCTCGACCATCGCGGTCTGCTTGTCGATGGTCGGGGTCCCGTCGCCGTTGCCCCACCGGGTGACCGTCGGTGGGGAGACGCCGAAGATGTTCGCGATGTCGCGGCCCTTGAGACCGCCGACGCTCTGGAGGTTCTCCACCATCCGCTGGACTGGGGTGAGCTTTCTCGCCGGTACCGTCATGACGGCCGTTCCCTTTCGGTCTTGTCCGGCCCGGCTCCGGACGACTGCGTGCGAAGCGGTGCCTCGGGGGCGAAGTCCGGCTGTCCGTGGCGCTTGTAGTGCCCGCGGAGCGCGTCGCGCACGCGCTCCAGGCGGACAGCGCTCGTCTCCACGGCCTTGCGGTGCTCTGCCTCCAGTGACTTGAGGCCCTTCGCGCGCTCCGCTGTCGCAAGCCGCATTTCAACCTCGTCCGAGAGAAAGCGATCGGGGCGCATCGTTTCAGGGACTGCTGACAGCGCCTTGGTGGCGCGGCTGTGCTGAACGATCATGTGCGCCTCGGGGTTCGCGAGCATCTTCTCGACGTCGGCGCAGCAGGTGGTATCGGCGCACCCGAAGATCGTCCTCGCGGTTCGCGATTTGTCGAAAAGGCTCCGCAGTTCGGCAATCTTCATGGACCTGTCGAGGCCGGCCAGAAAGAGCCGCTTCGGTCCACCCCCGCCACCCCCGCTCGGCGGCTTGAGCCATTCTCGTGCGTCGAAGCGGCTCTTTCCCTCGAGACCGTGCGCGTACCCGCTGACGGCTCCGAAGGCAGACGTCGCAAGGCTCGCCAGACCGCCAAGATGATCGACGATGATTGGCCGTCCGAGCTCCCGAAGCGCGTGGCAAGCCTCGATGAAGCGCGTGATGCCGGTTCCGGTGGCATCTGCGCCGAAGCCTGAGACGCGGAGCCACACATGGCCGTCCGGCAGATCGGCGATCGCCTCGATCAGTCTGCGTTGCACCGCCGGATCACGAAGTTGGGCGTAGCGAAGGATGACCGGGAAATCGAGAGCCATGTCGGCCCCGCCCTCCCGATCGAGAGCCGACCGGAGTGCGATCGCGGATCGAAGATCGACGCCAAGCCAGTTCTCGCCGGTGTCACCGAGATAATGGCTCGGAGCCATCACGGCGGTGAACCCATGCGCGACCGCAAACCTCGCAATCGGCTCGATCACGCTGCGGTTCGTACCCGCGATCAGATCGGCGGCCTCGAGCAGCCGTCCGCTCGCTGCCCAGGGGGCGTGCCGTGCGCTGCCGGTCGCGGTGCCGGGAGCACTTAGCTCAGCAACTTTGGTGTCGAGCACGATCTCTGCGCCGGCGTTCCGGAGAGTGCGAACGAGATTGGCCTGACGCTCGACGTTGCCCGCGTCGATGACGAAGCGGCGCGCGGCGAGCTTGTTCGTGCTGATCAGCTGCTCGGCCTTGAGATGGTCGAAGAAGCCGATCCGGATGACCTGGGCGATCTCCCGGGGGCGTGGCGGGGACGCGTGGAGATAGACGACATTGTCGGTCATGGCTGCTCCTCTCCGCCCACTATTACCTTTTCGTTTCACGGCATACAAGCTATGAAACGTTTTTGTTCCTCGGGGTCAGGTGAGCTCACTTGCGATCGGCGCATTCGCCGGGCGATGACCCGCACAGCGTAGTTCGAACGCATCGCCGCAGAGGAGCGAATGGACCGCGTCATGAAAATCCTTCGCTCTTCAGATCCCGAAGCGCTGACAGAGATCACCTCAGTCGCCGTTTCGATTGACACCCAAGGTTGCTCTGGCATCCTGAACAGGTGGCAGATCGGTCTCCTCTTTTCGGAGGAGCACCATGTCATCGTTACTTCGTAAGCGCCCGGTTCCGGATCCGACGCGGAAGATCACCTTCCCTGTTGCTGAGAAGCTAGCCACCGATGTCGATGCGCTTGTCGAGCGGGCGGAAGCTCTTGGCTTCGACGTTTCGATCGAAGAGAGGCTCGAGGCCGCCTATCGCCGCATCCATGCGAAACTGGCGAAGGAGATGAAGGCGCTCGACGTCGATACCAGCGGCGCCGACCCGGACCACGCTCCCACCGTCAAAGCGGCGGATCGGGGACAGGACGATGAAGGGGCGGGGCAGGCTCCCGCTGTTCGGGCCGTCGGAAGTTGATCTCAAGCGAGAGGCGGGTGACCGCTGCGGCACACCCGCCTCCAACGTGCAATGTGGTGTCGCAGGCCGCACGCGCGGATCCTGGCTTCGTCGATAGAGCAATCTATCCGAGCCGCAGAGGTCCTTGGCCCTACTAACCGCACATCATGTCGATCGTTGGGGGGACACGCGAGATCGAGCCGCAGGCGTCCGACGGGCGCTTGTAGGACGGGCTGCGCGGATCACTCGGATCTATCGGGTGAAGGCGCGCCATGTCGTCTGCCATACGACGAGCAAATTCGTCCGCGCCGACACTCGTTCCACCGCTCCCCGCTCGCGAGCTGCCTCTTCGTCCACGAAACACGCTCCAAGCGATGAAGACGATCACAACTGCAAAGAAGCCGTAGAAGATTTCATCTGCCATTGGGGTCACTCCTAACGATCGTCTGCAGTCCCGGAGACATGGAGCCGAAGCGGTTCGCCGGTCGGCGGGTCGTCTGGCCCGCCATCACCAGTTCGTGGCCCGAACTCGTCGCTCTGCGGCCACTCGCGGCGCTCATCATAACGCATTCCGACGTCGGACAGAATGCTCTCGACATTCGTCGTCCGGCCGGAGGCCGCGCGCTTCAGGTCGTAGATGACGGATTCGGCGAGGCTGTCGCGCTTCCCGAACTCCTGGCGGATCTGATCCTCAAGGGCATACATCCGGTCCGTCTGCTGCCCGGGGTTCTCCATGAGCTCGGCGAAGTAGTCGCCGGCGGTCGTGCTGCCGCCGCCCTCGATCACGGCGCGCCAATAGGCCTGCCTGCGATCCGCCTCGCTCTCCGGCCCTGTCACGCTGCCGAGGATCGTGGCCTTCACGCGATTGTAGCCGTCGAGGGCGTCGTCGAGGAGGCCCCGGTCGCCATGACCATCAACGGCCCTGATCTCGGCGGCGAAATCGCGATCGCGGATGAAGCGATCCTCGCGACCGCCTTGCGTCTCACCCAGCTCCGTTCGATGGGCCTCGAAGACGCCGCGCGGGGTTCGCGTCTCGCCCACAGCATCGACGGGTGGCGAGCCCATGGAGAGATCGGCGCCGCCGACCCCGCGCTCTCGCCCGCCGAAGTTGCGCGCGACGCCGATCTCCGGGACCTCGATCCGGGAGCCTCTCGGGTCTCCGGCGGGTCCCGCCTGCAGACCGACCGATCCGAGGATCTCGTTCAGGAGCCTATAGTCGCCGGCCTCGCGGAGGGCGGTGAGACCGCCGGCCGCATAGGATCGCTGGATCTGGCCCGGCGCGCCCGTGAAGACGCCCATGTCGTGGGTGTAGCGGTCCGACCACCAGTCGGCGCGGCCTGCATAGCCATTCTCCATGAGCTCGTATTTGAGCGTCTTGTACGCGCCGGACTCGACGACGAGATTGGCCGCCTCGACGAGGCCCAACTCCTGGGAGAAGCCGCCGGTCTCCGAGCGCGTTAGCGCCTCCTCGTAGCTCCGCTCGGCGCCGACCGCCTCGCTCGCCTCGCGCCTGAGCGCCTCGGTCTCGGTGAAGGCGCTGCTGTTGAAGCCGCTCTGGGTGAGGCCGCGCTGGACGTCGCGCGCGAAGGCCCTCTGGAAGGCCGACTGAAGTCCCTCGTTCTCCTGGAAAGCCCGCTGCATTTCGTTAGCGACGTTGCGTGTATCGTCCGACACGAAGCGCTCTGAATTCTCATGAGCCCCACTCGCGCCAAGATTGACGCTTCCAGAGCCGCCTACGCTCCTCCCGCCTGTGGAGCCACCGCTGCCGCTTCCCGTAGATGCAGCGGCGCTCGCCCCTGCAGTTGCCACGCGGCTCATGGCTTCAATGTGATCTTCGGATGCGGACCGTGCTGCACGATATGCCCGCGAGAACGCTTCGTTCTGCAGGAGCCCGTAGACCTCCGAGTTCTCGGCGCGCTCGCTGTCGGTCCAGAGCGTGCCGCTCGTGGATCGCGTCTCCGAGCCACGGCTCGAGGAGAGTGCGCGGTCGAGCGCCTGGCTGAACTGGAGCCGCTCGCTCTGCATGGCGCGCTCGACGGCGGTGACGCTCTCGGTGTTGGCGGCGGAGAAGGTGAAGCGCGGCAGCACGCTCTGCGCACCGTTCACATGGAAGCCCGCGACCGGCGTCTCGCGCATGGGCGACTCGACCATGAGGAGCGGCTGCTTGGCAATGGTGGCGGGCGCCGGGACCTTCTCGTCGAAGGTGTCGGGGCCCCCGGCGCGGGCCGCGATCGTGTTGAAGCTGTAGACGCTGCCGGTGATCAGCAGCAGGCTCAGGATCGGGACCGAGGAGGCGAAGAGACCGGCGACGGCGAGCTGCTTCTGGACCTCGTCATCGGCCGAGAACTGACCGCCGAGCGAGGTGAATGGGAGGCCTGCGCCGTCGAGGCTCGCGATGTCGCTCGCGAGCGAATGCAGGATGTAGAGGTTGATGAAGGCCAGCGTCGGCGCCCAGAACTGGATCCAGAGCCCGATCAGCACGTAGCGCGAGACGATCCGGAACCCGCCGAAGCCCATGACCGCCGCGACCAGCACGATCGGCGCCATGGCGTAGAAGAACCCCTCGACGAAGGAAATGAGCGGACGCGTGTAGCTCTCGAAGATGTTGCCCTGCGCGATCCACTGGGCGTTGCGCTGCCGTATCGCATCCGCGAGCGCCACGGCGAAGCCCTCCTTCATGTCGAGCTGCAGCCGGCGCATTGCGCCCATGTCGACGAGCGGGCCGACGAAGAGCGAGAGCAGCGCCTCGTCGGTTGTGATGCCCGGCGGTAGGCCGAAGATGTCGAAGAGCTCGCCCACGCGCTCGTTCACGACCGCCTCGGTCGGCGCGATGGCGCGCGCGGGATCGTGGAAGAGATCGGCGAGGACCTGGGATTTGAGCGCGGGAATGAAGCTCGTGCGCGACCATTGCACGAGCTCGCTGTGCCCTTCGACGCAGTCCTCGTTCGAGCCTGCGCCGATATGGTTGAAGGTGCCGAAGGCCGCGTTCTCGAACTTCAGCGCCTCGTGGACGAGCACGGCCGAGGAGAGCGCCGTGCGCTGGATGGACCCCATGTCGAGCCCGAAGCTCGTGCAGGTCGAGACATACATCACCCAGGATCGACGGAAGTCGCCGCCGGCCGCCTCGCTTGCGGCCGCATAGGTGTCCGGGAAGCTCGCGGCACGGCGCAGGATCGACCAGGTCTCGAGGGCCGAGGCGAACCCGTCCTCGGTGATGCCGGGATAGGAGAAGGCCGTCTCGGTCATGTCGGTCAGCGCATAGCCGATGCGGCTCAGGAGACTGCCCGTGAAGGCGATGCCGAGGGGCACGTTCGCGACCGTGCGCGTCTGGCCGGTATAGACGTTCTCCATGGTCACGGTGGTCTTCGGCACGAAGAGCACGCCCCAGACCATCAGCACCACGAGGAGGTGATGGAACTGGATGCCGCGGGCCTGGAGGATGGCCTGGCCGGCGAGCGCGAGGACCCCGAGGAGCATCACGGTCGCGAGCAGCCCCGTGTAGTCGTTGGCCGAGCCGGTCCCGACACTGCCCATGATGGCAGCGACGCCGTTGACGATGTCGGCGAGGAAGGCGAGATCGCCGAAGACGAGCCAGTCCATCGCCCTACTCCGCGCTGAAGCTGGCGAGCGCGGTTTCGGCCTCGGGCTGCATCACCAGGAAGAAGCCCTCGTAGATCCGCATCAGCTCCGCGAGGTTGCCGTGCTTGCGCTGCAGCCGCGCGATCTCGGCATCGTTGGCGCGCACCGCCGCGGCCATCACTTCCGCCAGTTTCACGCTATAGCCATCCTCGATCGTGCCGGCGGCACGTTGGGCTGCGGCATGGAGATCGCGGACCATCTGGGCTGTGAGCTCGAGCGCGAGCTGGAAGGCGGCCTCACGGGCGAAGGTGATCGCGGCTTGCTCGGAGATGCTGGCGAGCCGCACGAAATAGGCGCCGGTCGAGCCGGGGAGGGCCGCGACGAGGCTCCGCGTCGGGCCGTTGAGCCCGCCCTCGCGCATCTGGGCGAGCGCCCCGGTGTCCGAGTCGGTCAGGCGATGGAAGACGGCTTGGGCAAAACCTTCGTCGCCCCAGTCGCTCTCCACCATGGCGGGCGAGAGGCAACCGTCCTCGTCCTCGCCGACGCAGCTCATATAGCGGGTGACCGAGCCGTCGATCCAGGACTCGGTTAGGCCGGGATCGCCGTTGATCGTCGCGATCTCGAAGCTGTCGGCGCCTGCGTCGTAGTCGACGATCACGGTCCCGGAGATCGTCATCATGATCGAGAGGATCTCGTCGTCGCCGCCCGCCGCGAACGGCTTTGGTGCATGGATTGGTTGCGAGTTGAATTCCCCCCTTTCCCCCAGAATCAGTCGATGCGGACGGTGATCGGTTCGGCGAGGCGGATGGCCTTGTTGGCGGCCGCGATCCTGAACGCGATCTCGCGGCGTTGTGCAC
>JBCCDG010000041.1:0-30868 GCA_039030915.1 Pseudomonadota bacterium
CGTCGCCGCCACCGAGGCCCGCCTCGTCGTGCCGGAGAGCGTCCCCGAAATGTCGGTCTGAACCTAACCGCCTTAGCCCCACGCGACCGGACATCCTGGCCCGATACCGGCGCCTGCCAGATCGCAGCACGGCGCAGGTGGCTGTGAATCCGACGCCGCACGCCCGCACCCACCCACTTCAGCTTAGCGGCGAAATAGTGAACAGTAGAAGAACATCCGAGCATGCCAGCGGATAGGGGCTGTTCACGCCGAACGGTTCCGCTGTTGTGACTGCCCGTCGCCATCCGCCCAAAAAAGGGGACCTACATACTTAACTAGCCAAAAATCCCTTGACCTACCGGCTATCAATGGCTAGTTATGTTTCCAACGGAGGACATGACGATGCCGAAGCAGCCCAAGCCCGAGACCCTAAGCACCTTTGAGTTCTTCCAGCGCTTCCCCAACGAGGAAGCCGCTCGGCTCCACTTCGAGGCTCAACGCTGGGGCGACACTCCGGTCTGTGGTCACTGCGGCAGCGTGGAGGTCACCGAGTGCAAGGATCACAAGCCGATGCCCTACCGCTGCAAGGGCTGCCGCAAGCACTTCAGCGTTCGCACCGGCACGGTTCTCGCGGAAAGCCGCCTTCCCCTCCAGAAGTGGCTTCTGGCCATCTACATGCTCACTAGCGCCCGCAAGGGCATCCCCTCGACGCAGATGGCGCGCGAACTTGGCATAACTCAGAAATCGGCTTGGTTCCTCGCTCAGCGCATCCGCGAGACGTGGCTGAAGGATCGGGGCGGCGACATGGGCAACCATACTCAGGTTGACGAGACCTACATCGGCGGTCGTGAGAAGAACAAGCACGCGAACAAGAAGCTGCACGCTGGCCGGGGCGCCGTTGGCAAGACTGCCGTTGTCGGCATCCGTGACGAGAGTGGCGAAGTCCGGGCCGTGAACCGTGCCGGGTTTGCCGGAGGCTCTCATTACTGAGAAGGTTGGAGCCTGATGAGCAAGACCCGGAACAAGTTTTCGCCTGAGATCCGGATGCGGGCGGTGCGCCTCGTCCTCGACCATGAGGTGGAGCATTCCTCCCGATGGGCGGCAATCCAGGCGATCGCGCCGAAGATCGGCTGCTCTGCCCAGACACTGAATGAGTGGATCAAGCGCGCCGAGATTGACGCCGGCCGTCGCGGTGGCATCCCCACCGAGCTGGCTAAGAAGATGAAGGCACTGGAGCGGGAGAACCGCGAGCTGCGCCAGGCCAACGAGATCCTGCGCAAGGCCAGCGCCTATTTTACCCAGGCGGAGCTCGACCGCCGGTCGAAGACATGATCGCGTTTATCGACGATCATCGGGGCGCGCATGGGGTCGAGCCGATCTGCAGGGTCCTGCCGATCGCCCCGTCCACCTATTACGATCACTTGGCGAAACGGGCGGACCCAGCGCGCAGATCGGGCCGAGCCCGGCGGGATGAGGCTTTGCTCCCCGAGATCGAGCGCGTTTTCGATGCCAACTACAAGGTCGACGGCGTGCGCAAGGTCTGGCACCAGATGCGGCGCGAGGGCTTTGACGTCGCCCGCTGCACAGTGGCTCGGCTCATGAAAGATATGGGAATTCAGGGCATTATCCGTGGTAAGCCGCACCGGACGACGATCCCGGACAAGGCTACGCTGTGCCCGCAGGACAAGGTAAACCGCCAGTTCCGCGTGCCCGCGCCGGACATGCTCTGGGTCAGCGATTTCACCTATGTCGCCACCTGGGCCGGGTTCGTCTATGTCGCCTTTGTGGTGGACGCTTATGCCCGGCGTATCGTCGGCTGGCGAGTGAGCTGTACCGCCCATGCTGGGTTCGTTCTCGATGCGCTCGAGCAGGCCGTTCACCAACGGCGACCGAGTGGCGACCTCGTGCATCACTCCGATCGGGGATCTCAGTATCTCTCTATCAAATACACCGAGCGTCTTGCCGAGGCAGGCATCGAGCCCTCTGTTGGCAGCGTCGGTGACAGCTACGACAATGCCCTCGCTGAAACGATCAACGGCCTCTTCAAGGCCGAGGTCATCCACCGCCGCGGGCCATGGCGCAGCTTTGAAGCCGTCGAATTCGCCACGCTCGAATGGGTGGACTGGTTCAACAACCGCCGCCTCCTCGAGCCGATCGGCAATATGCCGCCAGCCCAAGCCGAGGCCAACTTCTACGCAGCACTGGAAAGCGACGACATGGCCGCCTAGCTAAAAATCAAAGGCCTCCGGCAAACCCGGCGCGGTTCACCGAGCCGGTGCGCGACACCAAGACCGCGACCCTGACCGGTTTCATCCGCCGGAACGCCCCTGAGGGCGCTACCGTCGTCACTGACGAGTTCGGCGCCTACAATGCCCTCCGCGCTCAGGGCTTCATCCACAAGCACGTTAAGCACTCTGTTGGTGAGTATGTCCGCGACATGGCTCATACCAACGGCATCGAAAGCTTCTGGGCGTTGCTGAAGCGCGGCCACTACGGCATCTATCACTACATGAGCGCCAAGCACTTGCACCGCTACGTGAAGGAGTTCTCCTTCCGCCACAACACCGCGCAGGCTGGCACGATGCCCTTCATCAACGCGACCATTGCCCGGATGGCCGATAAGCGCCTGACCTACAAGGACCTGATTGATGCCTAAGAAGCAGGACACCATTGAGCCTATCGACGCTAGCTTCGACGAAGTCGTCGGGGCCGTCGCTCCGGTCGCCACCCCAAAACACAACAGAAACAGTGACTTATCAATGAAATCAGCAAGATCGGTCGCCACCCAGGATCAGCCAATGCTCCCTCTTGATCTGGAGGTAGAAATTGAAAGGAGCGTGGGCGGTATTGAGATGGGCGTGCTTCAGAACGGCATGCCTTACCTCACCCAACGCGGCCTTGCTCAAATGACCGGAGCAGACCGCAAAGCGCTCTACGACATCACTCAGGAGTGGGAAGAGACTCCGAATGATGTGATCCCAAGCCGCGGGCGCATGGCTTTCTTCAAAGACTACCTCCTTAAGAACGGTTACGATGAGCCGCGTCTTTTCATCGAAATTAGCAAGAACAGATCGCCGCACTATGCGTACCCAGATATTGTTTGCATGGCATTTGTTGAGTACTTTGCCTTCGAAGCGCAGAGAACCAATGAGACTGCTATCAACAACTACAGAAATCTAGCCCGATTTGGCCTTGAGCAGTTTATTTACAAGGCGCTCAATTACAAGCCTGCCGACCCATGGGCGCTTCACAATGCGCGTGTGTCGCTCTTGCATGACTCAGTGCCCACTGGCTATTTCAGCGTGTTCAAGGAAAGTGCGGGGTTTATTGTTGATCTGATCAACAGTGGTCTGACTGTCAACGAGCATACCATTCCCGACGCCAGCGTTGGCACCACTTGGGGGCCGTACTGGACGGAAAACAATCTGGCTGTGCAGTTCGGAGAGCGGATTCCTTTCGACCATTACTACCCGGCTGAGTTCCCTCAGAGCAGAAGCAATCCGCAGCAAGCGTGGGCATACCCTGAGGCGGCGCTTCCGACTTTCCGTAAGTGGTTCCGAGAGGTCTATCTGCCGACGAAATACCCGAACTACATTCTGCGAAAGGCCAAGGTGCTTCCGGGCGGAAAGGAAGAGGCGGGGAGACTTGCGGCGCTCTACGGGCCAAAACAGATCCAAGGATGAGCTAGGACACCGCACCGGGTTGGACAGGGGGCCGCTGAAGCATGCTGATCAGCATACGACCTGCGGCCACTGAAGCCACCTTCGCGAGTACATCGAACGTACCGTGCAATGTATCTTCAAGCACGACGAAAATCCCGTAGTCGCTCTCGAGATCGAAGAGAGATTGTTCCTCGAAAGTTCTCCTGCTAATCTCAGTCAGTAGAAGGTTTCGGTGCCCGTCGAGGCGAATGGAGAAGTCTTGTTCCATGGCGAAAGTCGTTAAGCTCCATCCGAAGATCAAGGAGAGGCCCGACGCGCGTATAAGCGCTTCCGCTCTCGCGGACTTTGTCATAGCGCCCCCAGATCGGCAAGACGTTATCCTGCACGATGCGCGCTTTCAGAACGCCTTCGGGCCGCCAAAGTATGCCGATGCACTCCGAGTGATTAGAAGCTTTTGCTCAGACTGGTCACACCAAAAGGGCACGCTTGCCGATGGCTTGAAGGCACTTGGCAAAAAGGCTGAGGCATCGACCTTCTCTCCTGCTCAGAAGGAAGAGGCGCGGCGCTGCATCGAAACGCTTGAACTTTTCCGGGACGCGGTCAACGCCTTCGGCGTCCGAAGCACGCCGCTGCTCCTTGCGCCTAAGTTCGAGACGATGGAGATTGACGGCTGCGTTGTCTCTGTCCAGCCCGACCTGATCGCCGGCCAAAAGTTTCCTCCGGGCGACGGTCAGAAGATCGGCATGGTGTTCATCCGCCCGCAGAAGCGGCCCAATCCTGACGACTGCAAGAAGGAAGAAACAAAGCTTCAGCGGCTTCAGTACCGAACTGAGTTGGCTCGGTACATGCTGGCGCTAGGCTGGATGCAGCTAAGGTCAATCGGGTTGCCCGCCTTTAGTATCGACCGGAAAGCTATGCACGTATGGGATATCCGTATGGGCGCTCGTATCGACTTTCCAAGCGATCTGGTGTCACGCGAGAAACGGCTTCGCGCTGCGGCTGGCCAGATTTCACGTCTTTGGCAGTCGATTCAGACAAAGCCCAGCGACCTAGTTTGAGCGGAAAGGCCTGCACATCTAGACCGGCTAGCTAGGTATATAGGCCCCCAAAAAAGGCGGTCTCTACGACCGCAATGGCTCTTCGATCACTGCAAGTAGCCGGCAAACCACGCCGCTCCGCCGGGTCGGAACACGACACAGGGCGAACACGTTCATACGCGGTTTGTTCACTTATGCCTGCCAACGCTGACGTGGGTGGGCGCGGGCGTGCGGGTCGGCAACGTCGTCGCTCAGTCCACAAGTCCGAGCGGTATGAAGATGATAATCAGGCCCAGGGCGAGGAGAACCGCCCGGATCGGCAGCGCTCGGGCGCCGATGACCGCATGGCTCACGAGCCCGAGCGCAAGCGCCAGCTTCAGCCCGGCGATGAGCGTCATGCCCGGCGCGCTGCCAAGAGCGAGGATGGCAGGGTTTGCCACCATGCCGAGGGGTATGAGGTAGAGCCCGATGCCGAGCGCCATCGCCGTCCCAGCCACCTTCAGCCAGTTCTCCCCGACCATCCCGGCCGCGATGAAGACAGCGCCACAGACCGGCGGGGTGATGGTGGACAGAAGCGCGAACCAGAAGACGAAGAGATGCGCCTCCAGCGGCTCCAACCCAAGCTCGATCAGCGCCGGGCCCGCGACCGAGACGCAGATCACATAGGCCGCCGTCGTCGGCACCTCCATGCCGAGGACAAGGCAGGCCAGCGCCGTCAGCAGCAGCGCGGGCCAGAGCGACCCGCCCGATCCGGAGAGGATCAGCGAGGTGATCTTAACGCCCAGGCCCGTGATCGAGAGAACGCCGACCACGAGCGAGGCACAGAGGATGATCGATGCAATGAGCGCGACCTGCCGGCCCGCGGCAAGGCAGGCGGCGGAGAGGCGGCGGAGAGCCTCGCGCCCGTTCACGCGGAGGCGCCCATCCGGCAGGAGCAGGACCGCGCCGGCAAGGATCGCCAGCGCAGCGGCGTATTGCGGCGTGAAACCCGCCGCGAACATCGCGCCGAGCAGGATCGCGAAGGGTACGGCGAAGAAGGCGGAGGTCACGGCGACGTCCCGCGCACCGGGCCGGTCCTCCGCCGCAAGGCCTGGCAAGGGCCGACGTGCGGCAAAGGCGTCGATCCCGATCCAGACGGCGAGGAAATAGAGGATCGCGGGCGGCAGGGCGGCGGCCATTATCGCCTCGTAGGGCATGCCCGTCAGCTCGACCATCACGAAGGCGCCCGCCCCCATCAGCGGCGGCATGATCTGTCCACCCGAGGAAGCGACGGCCTCCACTGCACCCGCCAGCCGCTTGGGATAGCCGAGCCTTGTCATCGCGGGCAGCGTGATTGCGCCGGTGGAGGCGACATTGGCCGAGGCGGAACCTGATATCGAGCCGAAGAGGGCGGAGGAGAGGACCGAGACTTTCGCTGCCCCTCCCGAAAGCCGTCCCGCTGCGGCGGCGGCAATATTCATGAAACCCTGCCCGGCCTGACCGGAATTCAGCACGGCGCCGAAGATCACGAATACGGCGACGACATTGACCGAAACGCCCGTGAGCGAGCCCCAGAGCCCACCCTCGGCGATCACGAGGGTTCCGAGGAAGCTCTCGAGCGGCGTGCCCGAGTGGCCGAAGCCGCCTGGAATATGCTGCCCGAACAAGCCGTAGAGGAGAGCGGAGAACGCCACCAGCGGCAGGGGCCAGCCGATGGCCCTGCGCGCGCCCTCCAGCACGACGACGATCAGTACGGCGGCAACGGCCATCTGGAACGCGCCTTCGAGGAAGCCGTACTGGTCGCCCAGCCGGTCCTCGTTGGCGGCAATCCAGAGGCAGGCGGCGATCCCAAGCCCCGCCAGCGCCCAGCCCGTCACCCGCTCGACCGGTCCGCGGGCGCCGAGCACCAGGACGAAGGGCAGCGCGAGCGCCATGTGAAGGGGCCGTGCCACGAGGTTGGGCACGAGGCCCGAGAAGACGAGCCCCAGATGGAAAACGATGACGCCGAGCCCGAGCAGCGCCCAGGGCCTGCCGGCCGCCGCCCCGAGGACGCCGCCGGCCGCGGGCGGAGCGTCGCTCCCCGACGGTGACGGCGGGATCGTCTCCGGCGTCACTGCTGCGCGTCGGTGAGCGGGATGCCTGCTTCCTCGTAGTAGGCTTTCGCGCCGGGATGGATCTTCCCGGTGATGTTCGCCATCAGCTTCTGGTCGACGCCCTCCCACCAGAGCGCATCCTCGGTCATCCGCCCGATCTGCTGCCAGTAGCTCTCGGTCAGGAGATAGGCGACATCGTCATCCATCTTCGTGGTCGCGTAGGCCACCACCGGCAGCGACGTGGTGACGATGGGCGCATCCTGCCCCGAATAGGTGCCTGCCGGGATCTCGATCCGCGCGCGCTTGGTCGCCGCGATCTCCTCGTCGCTGAGCGAGAGGACCTTGACGCCCACCGAGGCCGCTGCCTCCAGAACATTCGGTGCGGGATATGACCCTGCGGTCACGAAGCCGTCGATCTGCCCGTTGGTGAGCGCAGGGACGGCATTCGAGAGTTCGACGTCCGCGATCTCGACCTTTCCATCGAGCCCGAAGAGCGTGAGGTATTTCTCGCCCTCGCGCGCCCCGAAGGAACCCTTGCCGAGCAGGATTATCTTGCCTTCGAGATCGGCAAAGCTCTCGATCCCCGCATCGGCGCGCACGACGAAATGCATGGTGAGGCTGGGGATGGGGAAGAGCGCGCGGATCTCGTCGAAGGCAGGGTCGCCCTTACCTTCGAACATCGCCTTGCCGCCCTGCGCGAGCCGCACCAGCACCGGGGGCGATGTGAACACATAGTCCGCGCCCCGGGCCCGCACCTCCATCACGTTCTGGACCGATCCCTGGCTCTCCTCGACCGTGACCGAGACGGTGTTGCCCGTCGCGGAGCCGACTGCCTCTGCGATCTGCACGGCCATCTGGTAGTAGGACGACGTGGTCTTCGCGGATTTGTAGGTCACGCGGGTCTGCGCGTCGGCGGCCGTTGCGGCAAGCGCGATAGCGCCCAAGGCTAGGGCGGCGCGGACAAAGTTCATGATGGATCCTCCCGGACGTTTTGGGCTGGGGCTTGGCCTGTCGCAGCGCCCCTTCTGACATCGGCCCGACGCTATCCATGCCGTATGGCAGGCCGCAATGCCAATGCACCGCGTTGCCGGGACGGTGCGGGGCCGCTACCTGTCGGTCATGGAGACCATCGAGACAGACATTCTCGTCGCCGGCGGCGGCATTGCGGGATTGGCGGCGGCCGCACGGTTTGCGGCAGAGGGCCTCGACGTGACCTGTGTCGATCCACGGCCGCCGGGCGGCGACAAGGATCATGCGGCTGACGAGCGGACGACCGCCTTCCTGATGCCCGCGATAGAGACCTTCCGCCATGCCGGCGCATTCGCGGCGATGCAGGGCGTGGCCGAGCCGCTCTGGACCATGCGGATCGTCGATGTGGCAGGACGCCCGCCCCGGGTCCGCTCGGAAGGACGCTTCGAAGCACGCGATCTCGGTGACAAGCCCTTCGGCTACAACATCCCGAACGAGCGGGCGCGCAGCGCGCTGGCGACTGCGCTGAAGCGGAGCGCGAGTGCCCGCTTCGTCGAGGGCACCGGCGTCGCCGCCGCCACGCGGCAGGGCGCGGGCGTCACGGCACTGCTCGACGATGGCAGGCGGGTCACGGCGCGCCTGTTTTTGGCCGCCGACGGGCGGGACAGCCGGCTCCGTGAGGCAGCCCGCCTGCCCGTCCATCGCTGGCGGCACGATCAGCGGGCGCTGGTGCTCACCGTCGCGCATCCCGAGCCGCACGGCGGCGTCTCGACCGAAATCCACCGCCCGGGCGGCCCGTTGGTGCTTGTGCCGCTGCCGGACCGGGACGGGCGGCATCGCTCCTCCGTCGTCTGGCTCGACAGCCCGGTGCGCATGGCCCGACTTGGAACGCTCGACGATGCCGCGCTCGGCACGGAGCTTACGGCGGACACGCTGGGCATCTTCGGACCCCTCACGCTCGAGGGGCCGCGGGCGAGCTGGCCCATCATCTCGCAGCTCGCGCTCCGCTTTCACGCCCGCCGCATGGCACTGGTCGGGGAGCCTGCGCATGTCGTCCCGCCCACCGGTGCGCAAGGCGCCAATATGGGTGTCGGCGACGCCGAGGTGCTGGCCGGGCTCGTGGCGGAGGCGAAGGCGGCCGGGCAGGACATCGGCTCGGACGCCCTTCTCGCGCGCTACAGCCGCGTCCGCGTGCCTGAGGTTGCGGCCCGCGTCCTCGGTGTCAGCGCCCTCAACGGCGTGGTGCGCAGCCCCCTTGCCCCGGTCCAGTTCCTCCGCCGCCTCGGCCTCGGCGCCACGACAGGCATCCCGCCACTGCGCCGCGCGGTGATGCGGGCGGGTATGGGCGCAGGATGAGCCCACACGCAGCGGTAGAGTGAACCGTCCGCCGGCGCCCATCGGTTGCAAAATGCCGCGGAAGGGCGCGCGATGGTAAATTTTACTTTAGACCGTCCCGCGCGCTGCCGTAGTTTGCCGGCCGTGTAAGTTGATGGAGCGAGCCATGCATGACGGGACCCAGCGCCGCACGCGCGTCAAATCGTTCGTGATCGGCGGGCTTTGCGTGACGATCGCCGTGCTTTCGCTGTTCCTGGTCCAGGGCTTCGTAGCCTGAGTTCGACCCCTCACCGCTATCGCGAATGTCATGCCGCCGGGCTCATCGCTCGGCAGTCCGTCGCCTATCCGGCACGACCCCGGAACGAGTGAGGGGCGCCCTTCCGGGCACCCCTCGGCAGCATCAGGTGCGGCTCTTCTTCTGTCTGCTCGACGGTCTCGCCCGCGGCCCTGATGGGTACCGACGCCGGTGTGGGACGGCGCCGATCTCGCTTAGCTGCAGCCCGATGTGGCGCCGCAGGTGTTGCACTTCAGGCAGGTGCCGTTGCGGACGAGGGTGAAGTTGCCGCAGTCGCCGCAGGCATCGCCCTCGTAGCCCTTCATGCGCGCCTCCGCGATCCGCTCCAGCACGACGGTGGAGGCGGCGCCGACCGCGACGCTTGCGGCTTCGGCGGCGGCGCTCGCCGTGCCGACGCTCACGGTCTCGACCGCGGCCATCGCCACTGCCGCACCGGTGAGGTTGTCGGAGGCGACCGGCTGGCCGCCGGGCAGCACCACCAGCTCGCGCGGAAAGCCGGACGGCAGGCGGTTGCGGGTAAAGCCGGGGCTCACGATCTCGCGGATCGCGGCGATGGTGGGCGTGGGCGCCGCCGTCTCCTCCAGCTCGTCCGCCGCGTGCTCGCCCTGACCGAGCTCGTCGAAGCGCGTTCCCTGCGGCGTCACATGGGCAAGATCCGTCCGGTCGAGATAGCTCACCGCCAGCTCTCGGAAGATGTAGTCGAGGATCGAGGTCGCGTTCTTGATCGAGTCGTTACCCTGCACCAGCCCCGCGGGCTCGAAGCGCGTGAAGGTGAACGCCTCCACGAACTCCTCGAGCGGCACGCCATACTGGAGACCGATGGAGACCGAGATGGCGAAGTTGTTCATCATCGCCCGGAAGGCGGCGCCTTCCTTGTGCATGTCGATGAAGATCTCGCCGAGCGTGCCGTCCTGGTTCTCGCCGGTGCGCAGATACACCTTGTGCCCGCCCACGATGGCCTTTTGCGTGTAGCCGCGCCTGCGGTCCGGCATCTTGCAGCGCTGGCCGCGCGTGTCGGCGTTGGCGGCCTCGCGATAGATCACCTTCTCGATGATCTTCTCGACCACCTTTTCGGCCCGCGCCGCCACCGGCATCTCCTCCACATCCTCCTCCTCGTCGATGAGGGCGGCGGAGAGCGGCTGGGAGAGCTTCGAGCCGTCGCGATAGAGGGCATTGGCCTTCACGCCGAGGCGCCAGGAGAGGTCATAGGCCGCAAGGCAATCCTCGATGGTCGCGTCGTTCGGCATGTTGATGGTCTTGGAGATGGCGCCCGAGATGAAGCTCTGCGCCGCGGCCATCATCCGGATATGGCTCTCGGCCGAAAGATACCGGGTGCCCTTCTTGCCGCAGGGATTGGCGCAGTCGAAGACCTTCAGGTGCTCCGGGTCGAGCCCCGGCGCGCCCTCCAGCGTCATCGTCCCGCAGACGAAGGTGTTCGCCGCCTCGATCTCCTTGGCGTTGAAGCCCAGATGCTTGAGCAGCTCGAAGGACGGGTCTGCCAGCTTTTCCGCCGGCACGCCCAGCACCTCGGTGCAGAACTCGGCACCCAGCGTCCATTGGTTGAAGACGAACTTGATGTCGAAGGCGGAGCCCAGGGCATCCTCGACCCTCTGGATCTCGTCCGGCCCGAAACCCTTCTCGATCAGCGCCACGTGGTCGATGGCGGGTGCGCCCGAGAGCGTGCCGCGGCCCACCGCATAGGCGATGATCTGCTCGACCGCGTTGTCGCCGTAGCCAAGGCGGGTGAGCGCCTGCGGCACCGCGCGGTTGATGATCTTGAAGTACCCGCCGCCCGCCAGCTTCTTGAACTTCACCAGCGCGAAGTCAGGCTCGATCCCCGTGGTATCGCAGTCCATCACCAGCCCGATGGTGCCGGTCGGCGCGATCACGCTGGCCTGCGCATTACGGTAGCCGTGCGCCTCACCCAGCGCCACCGCCTCCTCCCAGGAGGCCCGGGCACGCTCCACGAGGCGCGCGTCCGGGCAGTTGGCCGCGTCAAGCGCGACAGGGAGTGTCTTGAGGCCCTCGTAGCCCTCCGTCTCGCCGCGGGCTGCCCGGGCATGGTTGCGCATGACCCGCAGCATGTTGTCGGCGTTCTTGGCATAGCCCGGGAAAGGACCAAGCTCGCCAGCCATCTCGGCCGAGGTCGCATAGCTCACACCTGTCAGGATCGCCGTCAGCGCGCCGCAGAGCGCCCTGCCTTCCTTGCTGTCATAGCCGAGACCGTTGGTCATCAGGAGCCCGCCGATATTGGCGTAGCCGAGGCCGAGCGTGCGGAAGTCATAGGACCGCTGCGCGATCTCCGGCGACGGGAACTGCGCCATCAGCACGCTCACCTCGAGCGTCACGGTCCAGAGGCGCACCGCGTGCTCGTAGGCGAGGACGTCGAACCCCTCGTCATCGTCGAACTGCATCAGGTTGAGCGAGGCGAGATTGCAGGCCGTGTCGTCGAGAAACATGTACTCCGAACACGGATTGGAGGCTCGGATCTGACCGTCCGCCGGGCAGGTATGCCAGTCGTTGATCGTGTCGTGGAACTGCACGCCTGGATCCGCGCAGGCCCAGGCGGCCTGGCCGATCTTCTCCCAGAGCGCCCGCGCCTTGACGGCCTTGACCACCACGCCATCCGTGCGCCGCTTGAGCTCCCAATCCCCATCCGCGCCAACGGCCGCAAGGAAGTCGTCCGTCACGCGCACGGAGTTGTTGGAGTTCTGGCCCGAAACGGTGAGGTATGCCTCGCTGTCCCAATCCGTATCGAGCACCGGGAAGTCGATGCTGGTCACACCCTGGCGCGCATATTGCAGCACCTGCTTCACGGTGTTGTCCGGGATCATCGCCTTCTTCGCGTCCCGCATCGCTGCCTTCAGACCCGCATTGGCCTTCGGGTCTACCGCCGCTTCCGGCGCGCCGTCCCATGCGCGGATGGCAGCGAAGAGGGCGTCGATCTTTGCCTTGTGGAGCTTTGTGCCGGCGACAAGCGCGGAGACCTTCTGCTCCTCGCGCATCTTCCAGTCGACGAAGGCCTCGATATCCGGGTGATCCATGTCGCAGATCACCATCTTCGCCGCGCGCCGCGTGGTACCGCCGGACTTGATGGCCCCCGCCGCGCGATCCCCGATCTTGAGGAAGCTCATGAGGCCCGACGACCTGCCCCCGCCTGCCAGAGGCTCGTTCGCAGCCCGCAGTGCCGAGAAATTGGTGCCCGTGCCCGAGCCGTACTTGAAAAGCCGCGCCTCCCGGGTCCAGAGGTCCATGATCCCGCCCTCATTCACCAGGTCGTCCGCGACCCCCTGAATGAAGCAGGCATGCGGCTGCGGGTGCTCGTAGGCGCTGTCGGACTTCACGAGCTTGCCCGACTTGGGGTCGACGTAGAAATGCCCCTGGCTCGGTCCGTCGATGCCATAGGCCCAATGGAGCCCGGTGTTGAACCATTGCGGCGAGTTGGGTGCCGCCATCTGCTTGGCCAGCATGTACTGCATTTCGTTCATGTAGGCTTGGGCATCTTGTTCCGTCGTGAAATACCCGCCCTTCCAGCCCCAGTAGGCCCACGCCCCTGCCAGCCGGTCGAACACCTGCCGGGCCGAGATCTCGCCGCCGTAACGCTCTTCCTCGGGCAGCTTGGCCAGCGCCGTCTCGTCCGGCACATGACGCCAGAGAAACGCGGGCACACCCTTCTCCCGCACGGGCTTCAGGGCACGCGCCACGCCGGCCTTCCGGAAATACTTCTGCGCCAGCACGTCCGACGCAACCTGCGACCACGCCGAAGGCACGTCGAACGCCTCGAGGCGGAACACCACCGAGCCGTCCGGATTGCGGATCTCGGAAGTGGCGGTGCGGAAAGGAATGCTCGCGTAAGGCGACTGCCCGGCCTCGGTCAAGCGGCGCTCGATCTTCATTGTCGTCCCTCGTTCCGGCTCTCTCGGGCGGCAGAACCCCACACCCGCGAACAACCCCGCAGGCGGAGCCGCTGTCGCACGGCCCTTGATCAACTGATTGAGGATTAAGGGCCCTCGCCCCCAAATCCGCAGAGCGACACCACATCTTGTGGTCATCGCCCCGTTGCAGACCAAACTGGGTGAATCGCGCACGCGCGTCAACAGCTTTTCGCAGGCAGACCCCATATTTGGGGCCTGGCGGCATGCTACACCGCCACCTGTAGCGGGGCGGGCTCAGAACTGCTTCTTCTCGCCGTCATGTGCCGGCGCCACTGCCCCCTTAAACCGCCGCACGCAGGCCGCTAACCCTGCGCAACACACCATGGGAGGCTTGCAACATGCCCTACGCTGCGCTGCTCGACTTCGCCGCCGTCTTCGTCTTCGCGCTCACAGGCGACATCGCCGCGAGCCGGGCGCAGCTCGATATCGTGGGCTTCCTCTTCATCGCTGGGCTGACGGCAATGGGCGTTGGCACGGTGCGCGACGTGATCCTCGACCGCAGCCCCATCTTCTGGGTGGCGGATCAGCGCTATCTCGCCGTCGCGGCCGCCGCGGGTGTTCTCATGTTCGTTGCCGCCGGGCGGTTCGAGAAGCGATACCGCATCCTCCTATGGCTCGACGCGGTGGCCCTCGCCGTCGCCTTGGCCGCGGGCATCCTCGCTGCGCGCGCCGCCGGCGCGCCCCTCGGCATCGTCGCGATCATGGGCGTCGTCACCGGCTGCCTCGGTGGGCTGATGCGCGACGTCGTCTGCAACGAGGTGCCGCTGGTGCTCAAGCAGGGCGAGCTCTACGTCACCGCCGCCTTCGCCGGGGCGGCACTCGGCGCAGGCGCCTTCGCGCTCGGCCTCGGCCCGGTGCCGGCGCTTCTCCTCGCGGGCGCCGCCACCTTCGCGCTTCGCGCAGGATCCCTCGCCTTCGGCTGGCGCCTGCCGGGCTACGGCCATCGCCCGCCCCGCATTCGCGGCTGAACCCTCCGAAGCGCGGGCCGGGTCAAGGAGGGCGAAGCCACCGGCGGCGCCGGCGC
The DNA here is from genome assembly GCA_039030915.1 of Pseudomonadota bacterium. GTDB lineage: Bacteria > Pseudomonadota > Alphaproteobacteria > Rhodobacterales > Rhodobacteraceae > Thermohalobaculum. The sequence continues at coordinate 14,309 of JBCCDG010000041.1, forward strand.
CGAAGGCGTCCTTGACGCGGCCCGGGCTTCGGAAACACGCTCGAGAAGGAGCCCCCGGGGGGCTCCTCCCCAGCCGCCTTCTCCGCAACCCTCGATGTCGCGGCGATTCGCAAACGGCTTTCCCTCGGCATCGATGCCGCAGCGACCACGAACGAGCATCCCGGCGACCAGCCGGGGTTCCGCCTGGCTCGATCCGTCAGGCAAGCTGGCGCGTCTCGCGGCGCACCGGCACGAAGCCGGCCCTCTGATAGGTGCCGAGGGCGCGGGGATGATCGAGCGTGCAGGTATTGACCGTCAGCTTCTCGACCCCCGGACGCTGCCAGCCCGCATCCACGGCCGTCATCAGGAACCAGAAGCCGAGACCGCGCCCCACCGCCTCGGGCATTAGCCCGAAATAGGCGAGATCGCAGCGCCCCTTCTCCCGCGTGTCGAGCATGAAGAAGCCACCCGGCGCCCCGTCGACGAAGAGCGTGTGGAGCGTCACCTCGGGATCGTCGACGAAGGCCTGCCGCTCCGCCTCGCTCGCCTTGACCCAGTCGTCCCAGAGATAGGCGTCGCCCACACCGCGATAGAGGTAGAGAAACCAGTGAGCGGGCGGGCTCTCCGCCGTCAGGAGCGCGAGCGCCATGCCCGAGGGCGCGTGCGGCACCGGCGTGCGCGGTCGCGAAGTCATCTCGAGCCAGGTGACCGTATACTCCTTGGGCAGCGCGGCGGGATCGGGCCGCCCGTCCTGTCCGCTACCGGGCATCGCCGGTCTCGACCGCAAGATCGGGATACATGCCCCATTCGGCCCAGGAGCCGTCGTAGAGCGCGTTCTTCGCATGGCCCATCCGGTGAAGCGCCAGCGTCAGCACCGCCGCCGTCACGCCCGAGCCGCAGCTCGTGATGATCGGCCGCGAGAGATCGACACCGGCCGCCTCGAAGGCCGCCTTCAGCGCCGGCACATCCTTCATGGTGCCGTCCTCGTTGAGAAGGGTCGCGTAATGCACGTTCTTCGCGCCGGGGATGTGGCCTGCGCGCATGCCGGGACGGGGCTCCGGCTCCTCGCCCCGGAACCGGCCGGGCGAGCGGGCATCGACGATCTGCTCCTCACCGAGCTTCACCTGCAGCGCCACCTGCGTGACGTCACGCACCAGCGACGCATCGCGGCGCGCGGTGAAATGCCTGTCACGCGGATCCGGGACCATGTCCTCCACCGGCCGCCCCTCGGCCAGCCATTTCGGCAGCCCCCCGTCCAGCACCGCCACGTCCTCATGCCCGAAGAGGCGGAACATCCACCAGACGCGGGCGGCCGAGAACAGGCCCTTCTGGTCGTAGACGACGACCCGGTGCCCGTCCCCGATCCCCATCGCGCGGATGCGCGAGACGAACTTCTCCACGGGCGGCGCCATATGGGGCAGCTCTGACTTAGGATCCGCGATCTCGTCGATATCGAAGAAGCGCGCGCCCGGGATATGCGCGTCGCCATAGAGCGCTCTCGCGTCGCGGTTCTCGGTCGGCAGGTAGTAGGAGCCGTCGAGGACGCGGATGTCGGGTGCCCCCAGTCGGTCGGCTAGCCACGCTGTCGAAACGAGATGGTCTTGGGCCATGTCCGCCTCCCGGGATGCACTATCTTTCGCCTAGCCCGCGACAGGGCCCGGCGCAAGCGGGGCCCAGAGAACCGTCCGGGCACGGTGCATTCCGCGCCGCATTCTGAGGACTTTCGCATGCCAGAGATCAATGAGCTCGACCGCGCCCGCCGCTTCGTCCTGAAGGCCTATTCGGGCGGACCGGGCGCGATCCTGCGTCTTTCTCCCGCGCAGCTCCTGCTGCTCGGCTATCTCTCCTACATCCTCCTCGGCTGGTCGCTCCTGTCCATGCCGTTTGCGCAGGAGGTGCCGCAGGCGGCGATCGACACGCTCTTCATCGCCACCTCCGCGGTTTCGACCACCGGGCTGATAACGGTCGACCCGGGCACCAGCTTCACCTTCTTCGGCGAGCTCGTGATCATCGTGCTCATACAGTTTGGCGGGCTCGGCTACATGACCGTGAGCTCGCTGGCAGTGCTCGGCGTGCAGGCACGGCTATCGGGCATGCGGGAGGATTGCGCTCGTGCCACCTTCAGCCTGCCGGAGGGGATGAGCCTCAAGCTCTTCCTGCGCTCGGTCCTCATCTTCACGGTGCTTTGCGAGGTCCTCGGCGCGATCATCCTCTGGCGGCTCTTTGCGGCCGCGGGGGAGGAGAACGCGCTCTGGCTCGGCATCTTCCATGCGATCTCGGCCTTCTGCACCGCGGGCTTCAGCCTCTTTTCCAACAGCCTAGAGGATTACAGCAACCACACGGGCGTGCTGCTCGTCGTCTCCGCGCTCAGCATCGCGGGGGCCATGGGCTTCCTCGTCGTCGTCGATATGTGGCGCAGCCTGACGGGCCGGGTGCGCCATCTGGGCTTCACCTCCAAGATCATCCTGCGCGTCACGGGCGCCTTCCTGCTCTTCGGCACGCTCTTCACCCTGGCGGTCGAGCCCTCGCTCGCCGGGCTGCCACCGGAGGAGCAGGTGCTGTCGGCGTTCTTCCAGGTGATGTCCGCCTCCACCACCGTCGGCTTCAACAGCGTGCCGCTTACGGGCATGATCCTGCCCGTGGTGGCGGTGCTTCTCTTCCTCATGATGATCGGCGCGTCGCCGGCGGGCACGGGCGGGGGCATCCGGACGACGACCTTCGCCGCGCTTCTCGGCCTCGTCCGCTCGACGACGCGAGGGCGCAAGGCGGTCACGATCGACGACCGGCGGCTCGCGCGCGCACGGCTGCAAACGGCGACGGCGACGCTCGCCTACTATCTCCTCGTCCTCTTCGTCGCCTTTGTCGTGCTCTTGGTGACGGAGAGGGGGCACGCCTTCGAGGTAGTGCTCTTCGAGACGATCTCGGCCATGGGCACGGTCGGGCTCAGTCTCGGGCTGACGGGCGAGCTCAGCGACGTCGGAAAGCTCGCGCTCTGCGTGCTGATGACGGCAGGGCGCGTCGGCATTCTGACCTTCGGCATCGCCGTGAGCGGGGAGGACGAGACGCGCGCCGAGAAAGCCGACAACGAGCTGGTTCTCTGACGGCGTCGGGGCGCCAGCACCGCGCGATCATGCCCCGATATGCGTCCGGGGCACGGCCTTTCCGGTGATCTCGCGGGACTGCTTGAGGGCTCGCGAGATCATGGAGATGCGCCGCAGTCATTGCCGGGCCGGGCTCGGTGGTCAGGGGCGACACGCATCCCGGCTGCAGGACTGCTCCGCGGGTCGAGCCCGGCAATGCCGCGGCTCGGTGAGGCGTGGGTCCGTCAGTGTTTGGGCTTCTTGAAGCTCAGCTTCTGGCCGGCAAGCTCCACACTATCGCCGACCCAGCAATAGGCGAGGAGCGCCGGGTCGCGCTTGCCCACCGTGATGCGGTGGCGCCGGCCGGGCGGGTTGTAGAGCATCGAGCCCGGCGCGAAGACGCCGTCGTCGTTCTGGCTGACGCTGCCGGAGAGGACGTAGTAGCTCTCGGTGATGCCTGCATGGGCGTGCGAGGGATAAGTGCAGCCGGGTGCGAAGAGAACGAGGCCGATGATCACCTCCCCGCTAGCCACCGGTCCCTGCGGCCCGGCCAGCTCCGCCCAGGCGAAACGGTCGACCAGGCCCTTCGGCACCTTGTCGTAGCCGTATAGCCAGGCAAGGCGCGGCAATAGCCGCTCGAGCGTGCGGATGAGCGGCGCCGGGCGCTCGAGCCGGCCGAGATCGAGCGCCCGCATCAGATGGGCGACCACCGGCTTTGTCTCGGCCTGACGGTCGATCAGCGGCGGGTCGCACTTCATTAGCCGGCTGATCGCCTCGCGCACGTTGCGTTGATGATGGCGGATGGCCTCGGAGCCGCCGGCGCCAGAGTTGCGATAGAGTTCGTAGAACTCCTGTAACACGTAGCGCCAGTCGGGCTCGGCCGACATGCGCCTTTCCGCGCCCTCGCCACGCGGCGCGGGGGTCTGCAAGCGATCGTCCATATGTGTTCCGTCAGCCAAGGAGTATCGACACCCGGCGGTTCTGCCGGCCCTTCTTCTCGATCTTGCCGAGGTTGACCGCGCCGATCTCGCCTGTCCGCGTCACATGGGTGCCGCCGCAGGGCTGCAGATCGACCGGCGCCTCGCCTGCGCCGATGCGCACGAGGCGGACGCGCCCCTCGCCCATGGGCGGCTTCACGGCCATCGTCTTGACGAGACCGGGGTTCGCCTCGAGCTCGGCATCTGTGATCCACTCGGCCGCGACGGGATGATCCTCGGCGATGAGACGCTGCAACGCTTCCTCGAGCGCTGCCTTGTCCTCGGGCGCCTCCGCCATGTCGAAATCGAGCCGACCTTTCTCGGCCCCGATGCTGCCGCCGGTCACGGGAAGGGGGATGACGACCGAGAGGAGATGGAGCGCAGTGTGGCAGCGCATGTGCCGGAAGCGTCGCTCCCAGTCGAGCACCGCCTCGACCTCCGCCCCGACGGGCGGGAGCGCGGCGTCCTGGCCGGGCAGATGGGCGATGCCGCCCTCCGCCTTCACCGCCGTCGCCACCGGCATCTCGCCCCCGTCCCAGCGCAGGAGGCCCGCATCGCCGGGCTGCCCGCCGCCGGTCGCATAGAAAACCGTCCGGTCCAGTATCGCTCCGCCATCGGGCGCATGCGCCACGACCCGCGCGGTGCAGGAGCGCAGATACGCATCGTCACGAAACAGCGGCTCGGTCATGCGCGGCTCCTCAGCTCGGGGCGCGCTCCAGCTATGCGAGGGCGGCGCGCGGTGCAAGCCGGATCACGCATCCGTTCGGAAACGCGCGGCCTTGGCTCGTCTGACGGTGCGCGTGAGCCGGACATCTCGTGGCCCGATCCCTCCAACGGCGAGCCTTGCAGTCGCCGAACGATGCTAGCGCGCATCGCCTGGACCGCCCGCATCGGTGTCTGCGCTTGCGGCAACGGGGTGTGGGCGCGGGCCGCTCTCGATGCCCCTGGCGACAGCGCCCTGACCGCCCGGCGGCTCGACCGTGGCGGCAGCCGAGCCATGCATCCTCTGGAGCGCGATCTCGCTCCGCTGCACGGGGATCTCGATGCCTGCTTCGGCGAAGCGCTTGTGGATCTCGAAGTAGAAGTCGGACTGGACGTTGAGGATCCAGTTCACGTCCCGCAGCACCGCGCGCACCTCGAAATTCATCGCGTACTCACCATAGCCACGGAAGAGCACAAAGGGCTGGGGCCGGCGCAGTACCATGGGATGGGCGCGGGCGATTTCGACCATGATACGCTCCACCTCCCGCGGATCCGAGTCCATGGCGACCTTCACGGCGACGATCACGCGGCCGTTGAGGTTGGTGTGCGTCCAGTTGATCACCGTGGCGCTCACGAGCTCGGAATTCGGCACGATGAGGGAGGCGCGATCGAAGGTCTCGATCACGGTGGACCGGACATTGACGCGCTGCACGTAGCCCATGCCCGAGTTTAGCTGCACCCAGTCGCCGGCCTTGATGGGCCGCTCGATCAACAGAATGAGGCCGGAGACGAAGTTGTTGACGACGTTCTGCAGGCCGAAGCCGATGCCGACCGAGAGTGCACCCGCGACGATGGCGATGTTCGAGAGATCGAGACCCGCGACACTGATGGCGGCAAGCGACGAGACGATCACGCCAAGATAGCCGACGCCGGCGACGATCGCCGCCCGCGCACCTGCGTCGAGACCCATCACCGGCAGGACGGACCGGCTGAGAACGCCCTGCGCGACGCGGGTCAGGAGATAGAAGACCGCGAAGACGGCGATGAAAGCCGCGAAGTCGAGCGGCGCGATCGTGACCTCGCCCACCGCGAAGCCGTCCCGGATCACCTGCCAGGAGGCGGTGATGTCCGCCTCCTCGGCACCCCAGATGATGGCGGTGATCGGCACGGCGATGACGATCAGGATGAAGCCGACAGCGACAGGCAGAAGCCGCACGCCGGGCACCGGTCTTGCCGCCGGCGTCGTCGCCCCCGCCGCCGCTTCGGCGCCCACCGCCAGCTTCTCCACAACCTCTCGCACCACTGTGAAGAGGAGGATGAAGATGCCGATGAGCCCGGCCGTCTCGACCGGATTGTAGAAGACGATGCGCGAGGCCGCGAAGTATCCGGCAAGCGCCAGGAGCGGGGACACGACGGCCGCGGTCAGCAGGACGATCCGGCCGAGACGGAGAAGGATCGTGAGCAGCCCCGGGCCGTGACGCTCCGGTGCATCGGGGTCCTCGGCGGCGTCGGGATCTTCCGGCGTCTCGTCGTCCCGCGCATGGTCATGCGTCATCAGCGCGCGCTCGAAACGCCAGAGCGCCATGCCGCCGAAGGTCACCAGCACGAGGTTGCAGAGGACGACCGCCTCGAAGCCGAGCTCGAAGCCCGTGCTGCTCGCGACGAGCCATCGGTCGAGCCCGACGATGCCGGCGAGGACCATCATCCAGCGATGCGCCTTGCTCGCGCAGGCTTCGTCGAGATGGCTGAGGCGGATCTGCGGCAGGCCCGGCGCGAAGAACGCGCCGCCGAGCGCATAGGCGCCGATCACGAGAAGCGCCGTCTGGCCGAGCCCGCGCACGGCCGCCTCCCCCTGCGCGCCCAGAAGGTCGGACGACGCGGCGGCGACGAGGACGAAGGTGAGCCCGATGGCCGGCAGGAGGAGCCGGGCCAGCGTCACGGCGACCGCGACCGCGATCTTGCGGGACGCCCCGATCTCGCGGGTCAGCATCGGCGCCACGCGCTGGAGCACGACGCGGCGGAGTGCGAGGAGCAGCACGGCGCCGACGAGCGCGATGCCCATCGGCGCCAGCAGGCGACCCGCGACGGCCTCCATCGCGAACTCGGTCTCCGCACGGACCTGTGCCTCGCGCGCGATCTCGCCCACCGCATCGAGGATTTCGCGCACGCCGTCCTGAACCACCGGCCCCTCGAAGATGCTGAGGTCGCGGCTGAGGAGCGTGTCGGTGAAGAGCCGGCGCCGCAGATCGGCCAGCCGGTCGAGCTGCGAGGCGGCGCGGGCATCGGCCTGCCCGAGACGGCGTTTCAGCCCCTCGAGCTCGGAGAGGCGCTGGGTGAGCACACTGCGCTCGCGCGCGAGGTTCTCATCCTCTGCCCTCCCGTCCTCGGGCGCGGGGCCCAACGCCTCGAGCTGGCTTCTGATCGGCAGGGTGCGCTGGTCGATGACCTCGATGACGGGGGGCAGCCTGTCGCGTTGCGACACGAGCTCGTTGAGGAGAGCTTCGACCTGGCCCGGCTCGAGCTCTCCGGTCATCCGCTCCTCGATGGATTCCGCCTCACGGTCGAGATCGGCGAGCAGCGCGTTCCCACGCTCGATGGGCCCTTCCGATTGCGCGCGCCCCTCAGGCGCCGCGAAGGCGAGAACCAGGACGATGCCGAGGAGCGCGAGGGCGCGGAGAAGCAGAATACGAGCGGCGCTGGCCACGCCTGTGCCCACCGCCCGGTTCAGCGCCACAGCCCGCCCCGTACACTGCGGCTCGGGCTTCATGGCTCAGGCTTCCTCGAAAACCGTCGGGATATCGCTGCCGTCGCCCTCCATCCAGTCGGCGACCGGCAGGCCCTTCTCCTTAAGGAAGCCCGGGTTGAAGAGCTTGCTCTGATAGCGCGTGCCATAGTCGCAAAGGATGGTAACAATGGTATGCCCCGGGCCGAGCGTGCGGGCGAGGCGAACCGCGCCGGCAACGTTGACGCCGGAGGAGAGGCCGAGGCAGAGGCCTTCCTCACGCAGAAGATCGAAGACGATCGGCAAGCCCTCGGCATCGGGGATCTGGAAGGCCGCATCGACCTTCAGCCCCTCGAGATTGGCAGTGATCCGGCCCTGCCCGATCCCCTCCGAGATGCTTGAACCCTCCGCCTTGAGCTCCCCCGTGGTGTAGTAGCTGAAGAGCGCGGCCCCCATCGGGTCGGCGAGGCCGATCTTGACGTCCGGGTGCTCCGTACGGAGCCCGGCCGCGACGCCGGCCAGCGTGCCGCCGGAGCCGACTGCGCAGATGAAGCCGTCGATCTTGCCGCCGGTCTGCTCCCAGATCTCGGGCGCGGTCGACTCGATATGCGCCTGACGGTTGGCCACGTTGTCGAACTGATTCGCAAAGATCGCACCGTTCGGCTCCGTCTCCGCCAGCCGCTCGGCCAGCCGCTTGGCGTATTTCACGTAGTTGTTGGGGTTGCGATAGGGGACCGCAGGCACCTCGACCAGCTGGGCACCGGCGAGTCGGAGCATGTCCTTCTTCTCGCCGCTCTGCGTCTCAGGGATGACGATCACGGTTCGGAAGCCCATGGCCGCGCCGACGAGGCTGAGCCCGATACCGGTATTCCCCGCAGTGCCCTCAACGATCACGCCACCGGGTTTGAGGTCGCCGCGCGCCACTGCATCGCGGATGATCCAGAGCGCCGCGCGATCCTTCACCGACTGCCCGGGGTTCAGGAACTCCGCCTTGCCCAGGATCTCGCAGCCCGTCTCTTCGGAGACCCTGTTGAGGCGGATGAGCGGCGTGTGACCCACGGCATCCGGCAAATCCTTGAACACGCGCATCGTGGGCTCCTGCGATCTACCCGTCATCGGTGATCCCCGCACCTAAGCCGGTCATCCTGTCGCAGCAAGCCCGCCGTCCGGCCATGCCACCTGCGGATGACCGGATGGCAATCGGTGCGCTTCGATTTGCGTCGGTATCACGATGCTTCCGCGGCATCTCCGATTGCCGCATACGTCATTGTGTTGCCTCAATGGCGGTTATGTGTTCGCACAGTTCGAGTAATCCACGCATATGGGGGGATATCATGCGTCGGACACTTCTATCCTTGCTTATGGCAGCAGTTCTCGCCCCGACGATGTCGGTCGCGGACGAGCTCGTGCTCGCGTCGCTGACCTACAGGACGGGGCCTTACGCCGTCGGGGGCGTCCAGCTTTCCGACGGTTTTGCGGACTATGTGACGCTGCTCAACGAACGTGACGGGGGCATCAACGGCCAGCCGGTGAGGGTTGTCGAATGCGAGTTCGGCTACAACACCGAGCGCGGCGTGGAGTGCTACAAGGAACTGCTCGCGAAGGGCGCGCTCGCCTTCCAGCCCTTCTCCACGGGCTTGACCTATGCGCTCATGGATCTCGCGCAGAAGGACGGCGTGGTCATCCACACGACGGGCTACGGGCTTACGGCAGCGGCGGACGGCGCGTCGTTCCCGTGGGTCTTCAACTTCCCCGCCCATTACTGGCATGCGGCGACCACGCAGATCCGGCACCTCAAGGAAGCCAACGGCGGCAGCCTGCGCGGCGCGACGATCGTGCACGCCTACCACAATTCGGGTTACGGCCGGGAGCCGATCCCGACGCTCGAGACGCTGGCCGAGGCCGAGGGCTTCAACCTCGTCCTCCAGCCGATCGACCATCCGGGTGAGGACCAATCGGCCATCTGGCCTGAAATCGCCAAGGCCGAGCCGGACTACATCCTGCTCTGGGGCTGGGGGATCATGAACCGCCGGGCGCTGGAAGGCGCGCGCGATATCGGCTTTCCGATGGACCGGATGATGGGGGTCTGGTGGTCCGCGAGCGAGTCGGACGTGAAGCCGCTCCGCCGCGATGGAAACGGCTACAAGGCCGTCACCTTCCACGATGTCGGCACCGCCTACCCGGTCTACAACACGATGAACGAGCTCGTGTATTTCGCCGGCAAGGCGCGGGGCGAGATGAACAACATCGGCTCGGTGCTCTACAACCGCGGCGTCGCCAACGCGATCTTCGCCACCGAGGCGATCCGCAAGGCGATGGAGATCCACAACACGACCGACATTACCCGCGCGATGGTGCGGGATGGATATGAGCAGCTCGAGATCAGCACGGCACGCTATGAGGAGCTGGGCATGAACGGGTTCACGCCACCCATCCAGGTGAGCTGCCGCAACCATGGCGGCGCAGGGCTCGTCGCCGTGAAGCAATGGGACGCGAACCGCCGCGCCTGGGACATGGTGACGTCCTACTACGAGCCGGACAGCGCCGTGATCGACCCAGCGGTGAAGGCGGCCGCCAGCGCGTTCGCCGGCGAAAAGGGAATCGTCCCCAACGACTGCTGAGCGGTGGCGGGGCGGATCAGGGCCCGCCCCGCGCCCAGGCCGCCCTCAAGCGCGGCCGCTCGAGCGCGAGCCATAGCAGCAGGATCTGCGCGGGGCCGGTGTTGACCGCGCCGGCCCGCAGCGCCTCGAGCGCCTGCTCGACCCCCAGCACCATGGGCCTGATATCCTCCCCCTCGCCGTTGGCGCCGTGGATGCCCGTCGCGGTGTCCGGAAGCTCCGCCTCCCCGATCCATGCACCCAGGTGCTCGCTGGCGAGCCCCGGCGTCGGGTAGTAGCCCGGCAGCTTCTCGAGACGGCCGAGCGTGATGCCCGCTTCCTCCTCGGTCTCCCGACGAAGAGCCGTCTCCGCGTCTTCGTCCGTATCGATACGCCCCGCAGGCACCTCGATGCACCATGCGTTCGGATCGCGCCGGGCGGCCACGGCCGGGCGGAACTGCTCGATCAGAAGCACCCGGTCCGCCACGGGATCGTAAGGTAGCACCGTTACGGCATCGCCCCAGGCAACCGTGACGCGTTCGAGCGTGGGCGACCAACTGCCATCGAAGAGGCGATGCCGAAGCCGATGCTCCTCGACCGCGAGATAGCCGCGATAGGGTCGTGCATGGTCGTCCCACACCACGTCCTCCGACGCGAAGTCGGTGCGGATACCGCCGAGCGCCGGGGTTTGCGCAGCGGCCCGCGCCCGCTGACGCGCACGGTTCATGATGGCGGGCCAGTAGTCGTTGATGCGCTCGACGGGGACGCTCTGGCGCAGGGACATAAGCTCCCCGGCAGCCTGGAGCGCGACGGCACGCCCGTCCTGCCGCCAATCCTCGAGGCTCCATGGACCATCACCGGCGGCAAGCCGCTCGGTCGCCCCGAAATAAAGTGCCTCGCGCCGCTCACCCTCGGCAATCACGTCGATGGGTAGGAGATCGTACTCGGCTTCCTCGTAGTAGCGCAGCGCCTCCACCTCATCCCGCGCGGCAGGGAAGAAGAGGATACCGTCAGCGAACGCCCCGTCCTCCTCCGCGTCGATCAGCATGGGATAGGCCTCGGCCGCCACTTGCCACACCCGCCGCCCCGGCGCGCGCGCAGGCTGCACGTCGCCCGCCTTCAGCGCTCGACCGACCACGACCTCCAAAAGCGCGAGGTCGCGCAACGTCCCGAAGAAGAAGATTGGTTTCACTTTGGCACCGATTCTGCGTTACATTCAACGACATGTATCGGAGGACCGGCATTTCGAGATCCCGCTCAGAAACTTGCTCGAGGCCACATTGCGCTCCCTTTACTCACGCGCGACGTGATCCATTTTGCCGCACCAAGCGTAAGAATAAGAAACTGCCTCGCAGATGAGACGCTGCGGGCTTACGACGAAGACGAACGGGCCCCCGATGGGCTGTAAGGCGACAGGCGACGTGACGATGACGACCCATATGCCACCGACCGACCTGCTGGCCGAATACGCCAGCGGATCGGCCAGTCCTGGCTTGAACCTCCTGATGGCGTCCCACCTGACGCTCGTTCCCGAAAGCCGGCGCCAGGTCGCGGCACTCGAGAGCATCGGCGGCGCGCTCCTGGCGGACGAGGCGCCGGTCGCTATGGCCGCCTCGGCGCTCGAGACGGCCTTCGCCGCGATCGATGACGACCGGCAGGCCGAGGATGCGGAGTTGCCCGATCGCGGCGGCCGAGATCATGTGCTGCCCCGCCCGCTTCGCGAGCATCTGAGCGGACAGGACGAGGAAAGTCTGCCTTGGCGTTTCCGCCTGCCCGGTGTTTCCGAATACGTCCTTCCCGGCTTCGACAGCGAGCAGGTCAGCATCCTGCGCGCGCGCCCGGGCTCCGGTATTCCGCAGCACACCCATGAGGGCGTGGAGATCACACTTGTGCTGAGCGGTGAGCTGCATGACGGCGACCGCGTGCTGCGTGCGGGCGATGTCGCGGTCAATACCGACGAGCATGACCACCGCCCCCGCATCATGGGGGACGAGACGTGTTACTGCCTTGTGGTCATGGACGGCGGCTTGCGCTTCACCGGCACTTTCTCGCGCGCGCTCAACCTCATCGGCGAGTGATCGCGACGTTCAAGAGATCTCCTGGACCGGGTGACACTGTGAGCGCGGCGGTGCCGCTCTCGCCGTTGCCGGGGTGATAGCGGCGGCAGGTCGGGCGATGGCCAACATCCACCATACGGTGACGATCCCGCAGGCAGCGCTTGAAACCTTCGCGCGCTGCGCAACGTTGCTCGAGAGATATCCCGGCGATGCCCGGGCGCCCGCGCCGGGGGACAGGCTTCCGACGCGTGACGACAACTGACCGATCCGCGAGGATGCCATGATCGACCGACGCCACCTCCTCTTCGGCGCCAGCGCCGCCGGGTTCGCCAGTGCCCTACCCATTGCCACTCATGCCCGCGCAGATGGCGCGCGCGCGCGACGCGTCTTACGCATCCTGCGCGACGGCAGCGACATCGGCATGCACAGCCTGACCGCGACGCATGGGCCCGACCGTTTCGAGATGCGCATCGAGATCGACATCCGCGTGCGGCTCCTCGGCATCACGGCTTATCGCTACACGCATGAGAACACCGAGGTCTGGGAAGGCGGCGCACTCGCCGCGCTCATGACCCGCACGAATGACGACGGAGACGAGTACTACGCGAACCTCAAGCGCGCGGGAGACGTGCTGGAGATCGACGGCTCGGGCTACAGCGGCACGGCCCCGCTCAACGCGGCGCCCACCAGCTACTACGCGCGGCCGTTCATCGATCGCCGGCCCTGGATCTCGACGCAAAGCGGCAAGCCGCTCGAGATCGATATCGCCACGGCCGGCGCATCGCAGACCTTCGACGTGACGGGCGAGCTCACGACGACGCTTGGCTACAACGCCGCCGGCGAATGGGTCGAATGCCGCTTCGACGCGGGCGGCGAGCCTGGCGCCTACGAGGTAGTGGAGAACGACGGCGCGATCACGCCGCTCTGGCAAGGCGCCTGAGCGGCTTCCGGGCCTGATCGACCAGCATCGACGGCAAGAACAGCGACAGGCGGGCCTCGCGGCGCGCCGGGGAGAGAGCATGAGCATCTGGCAGCAGATCGTGAAGCCTGCGGACGGCGCGGCCTGGGTGACAGGGGCCTCGGGCGGCATCGGCAAGGCGCTGGCGCTGCGCCTCGCGCGCGACGGCTGGACGGTGCACGCCACCGCGCGGCGGGAGGAGGAACTCGAAGCGCTGGCACGCGAGGCGGACGGTCTGGACGGGCGCATCGTGCCCCTCCCGGGCGACGTGACCGACCCCGCCACCATGACCCGCGCTGTCGAGACGATCACGGCCGATGGCCCGCTCGCGCTCGTCGTGCTGAATGCGGGTGTCTACACGCCGATGCGCGCGCAGGAATTCAGCGCCGAGACGTTCCAAAAGCACATGGCCGTCAACCTCCAGGGCATGGCGAACGCGCTCGAACCCGTGTTGAAGCACATGATCCCGCGCAAGGCCGGGCACGTGGCCTTGATGGGCTCGGTCGCCGGGTACCGGGGCCTGCCTAACGCTACGGCCTATTCGCCCACCAAGGCGGGCGCCATCGCGATGGCGGAGGCGCTGGCGATGGACATGGCGGATCTCGGCGTCCGCATCTCCGTGATCAATCCGGGCTTCGTCGAGACCGATGCGACCGCGGTCAATGAATTCGACATGCCGTTCCTCATGAAGCCCGAGGAGGCCGCGAACCGCATCGTCGACGGCCTCGGCCGACCCGGCTTCGAGATCGCGTTCCCTACCCGCTTCGCGCTCATCCTCAAGACCATCGGGCTCCTGCCGAACCGCGCCTATATCTGGGTGGTCCGCAAGGCTCTCGGCTGGGACAAGATGGACGCCTGACCAACGGATCGCGCTGCTGCCCGCAGACCGCCCCCCGCCAGATGCGACCCCAAAACCATCAGCAACCGGGAGTTGCCGAGAGCGCGCCCCCGATGGCGTTTACGATCGCATTGGTGACGAAGCCTTGCAGGAGGAGGTGGTCGAGCAGGAAAAGCCAGACGAAGGCGATGAAGGCCGTGTAGCCCCAGCCCCAATAGCTTGCGAAGACGAGGACAGACGCCCAGTCCTGCAGCCCGAGATAGACGACAAGGGCGAGGAGCGTGGCGGCACTCAGACTGGCCGAGACAGTCGCCAGTCCGCGGAACGAAACGGCTCCCCCGCCGCTTCCGGCGCCGGCCAGCAGCGCGGCAGCGGCGACAAAGGCGCCAAGCGTGCTGACAGCAAAGATCGTGAGATCGACCCGCAATTCGCGCAGCAACGTCTCCCGCAACTCGGCGGCCGAGGCTTCGAGCCGCGAAAGCCCGCTTTGAACGCGGCCGAGGGTCGAGAGTAATCCAAGCTGTTCGAGCATCGGGCAGGCGCAGGGATCCGTGTCGCGTGCGTCGAACGTAGCTTCCTCCCGCCGCTCAGCCTCCTCGAGCGCCGAGCGCAATGCGCGAGCGCGCTCCGACAGCCGCGCGTGCAAGAAGGCCGCCGACCCCGCGGCAGAGAGCGCCCCACCCGCGCTCATTGATGGGACTGCCAGCTCTGCCGTATCGGCCGCGACGATGCGCTCGCGCACTTCCTGAAGCACAATGGTTTCGACCCGATGGTCGAAGGCAGCGGGCATGAGGTACAGGAAGCCCAGAAGCGATGCCATCGACAGCGCCCCGGCGGTGTTCAACAGCGTGAGAAAGCCTCGGAGGGTCGGCATCATCATCGCATGGAGATCGTCTACCCACAGCCGCAGCGCAATCTATCGCGCCCCTGATCCGCCCCGCACTGTGTTGCAAGGGGCACGCCTCACGGTAAGGACCGCCAGAGCGAGGGTGATCCCGGGCCGGCGGGCCGCACCAGGCTCCGACACGCCGGGGACCCGTCACGCCTGCCACCAGCGGCGCGGACGGCGCCGGCCGTGCGGCCAATGGATCGCGGCAGAGCCGCGATGCCGCGTGCCTCAAGCCGCCCCGAGCGCGGACAGCCGGTTGCGGTCGAGCTCGAAGCGCCAAACGAGGGCGACAGCGAGCAGCTTCAGCAGGATTGGCGCGCCGGCATAGAGAAGCGCCAGCGCCAGGAGCGCGCTCTCCGCATTCGGCTCGCCCGCCACGAAGCCCGCCGCATCGAGCGCCAGATAGGCGAGCCCCGAGGCGACCGCGAGCGAGACCTTGGTCGCCACCTGCCAGAGCGCGAAGAAGATGCCGGCGCGCTCCGCGCCGGTCTCTGCCCGGTCGGCCGCGACCACATCGGCCTGGATCGCCGGGGGAAGCGTAAGGTCCGCGCCGAACGCCAAGCCGGTCAGCACCGTGATGACGCCGAAGGCGATCACGTCTCCCTCCCCAAGCGTCAGTGCGGCGGCGAAGACAACGCAGGCATAGAGCATCGCCGTGCCCCAGAGCCTGTGCTTCTCGACCCGCCGCGCCGCCCAGTTCCAGAACGGAATGCCAAGGACGGCCGAAAGGAAGTAGAGAAGAAAGAGCGGCCCCGCCGCGTCCTCCGCTCCCAATCGGGCTTCGACGAAGAAGATGAAGAGCGAGGCAGGCAGCGCGTTGGCAGCCCCGTTGGCAAGCCACGCCCCGATCAGGCGCCGGAAGTAACGGTTGGACGCCAGTGCCGCACCGAGCGCCCGCAGCCCCGGCGTCTCCGCCCGCCCCCGCGCCGCGCCGCGCGCCCGTCCCGGGTCCGGGACCTTCCAGAAGGCGAGTGCCACGGCGAGGGGCAGGCCGACGCAGACCCCGATGGCGACGAGGCGAAGCCCTTCGCCCCCCTCTCCGCCCGCGACGTAGAGGAGGGTCGAGAGCACCGTGCCGCCAAGCACCAGCGCCTCGCGCCAGGCCGTGACGGTCACCCGCCTTTCATAATCGGGCGCAATCTCCGCTCCCCAGGCCGCATAAGGCGTTTGCGCCATGGACCAGCCTAGCGTCAGCACCGTGAGCCAGAGCACCGCATGCCCGAGGCCCGCATCCTGAGGCGGAACGAAGGCCTGCCAGACACCGAGGCAGATCACCGGCACCGACGCGGCCAGCCAGATCCGCCGCCTGCCGAGCCGACCGACGCTGCGATCCGAAAGCCAGCCGATGGCCGGATCCGAAAACGCATCGAAGAGCCGGATCGCGATCCACGCCGTTCCGAGCGCAGCGAGGCTGATCCCCCGCTCCTTGGCGTAGAAGGGCGTCACATACGTGAAGAGCGGCAGATAAAGCGCGGCGAGAAAGAGCGCGGGCGCCGCATAAGCGGCGAGAAGCGTGAGAGGCATGTCGGCTCCATTCCGATCACGCGGCAGATAGCCCGCCTCTCCCCCCAAACCAGCCAGGTCTCTCACCATCCCTCCTCGAGTGTTTCCGCGCATTGCGGAAGAAGACGACGCGCCCGCGCCCACCCACGTCAGCTTGTGCTGCCGATCATGAACATAATACGAACATACGCCATCGACCGACGCGCCTTTTGGTCAAATGGCGGGCGCAGCGACAATCACGGCACCACGAACAGCAGC